>NZ_FWZT01000004.1:0-300000 GCF_900177345.1 Pseudobacteriovorax antillogorgiicola | reverse complement strand
CCGTTTTGTAATTTCTTTTGAGAGGATTACAAACCGTGATTCACTAGAGAGGTAAGTTTCTTCCAATCTCCACAGCTTATCAAGCTGTGTTCGAGAACCTATTGTAGCGTTAAGAGTATCTTTTGCATCCTGCCGACTGTCGGCTTGAGCTTGGATGCCTGTAATAAGGCTAGCCCCAAGACTCAAAGTTAGAATCAAAATCCTACGTTTCATAATTCATTCCCTCCTCTTCGGGATAGAAAAACTCCTTTAGCTTCAACATTAAGAATTCTATTTTCTCGATTCTGCAACGTGATTTCTAAAGTCGCTCTCATTCGAATATCGTTTACTTCGACGCAGCCATAAAGTGGATTAGCCCAACGAGTGACCCGGATCGCGCCATTTTCTAGGGTAGGACCTTCATGCCATTCATCTATCTCCTGAATCGGTTCAATGTCTCCCTCCTGCCATTCCCAGCTGGGCAAGCTGATTCGAGTCGGCTCTAGCCGGGCAGAGACTATTTGCCATTGATCTGGATCTAATCCTAAGTCCTCTACCTGGGGCAAATCCCATGATACTTCCATAAGACGATCAATTGTTTGGTAACTCGCTGGAAAGACAACATTCAGCTGATCCCTAATTTCTAGTTGTCTAAGTAGAAGTAGATCAAGTTCATCGAGTAATTTAAAAAGCTCTTCTATATCTGATGTTTCATCAATTACTTTGAGAAGATCTTGCATCTCTTGCAAAACGTTTGTAAGTTCTGCCACTAGATCTTTCATAGCTTTGTGATTGCTTTGAACTTCGCTACAGTTTGGAATGGGCGTGCTAGTTAGAGGCTCATGATGATGAGCTTTACCAGTCAACCAATCGTGTGAGTTGCCAACGGAGCTAATGAGTCTAGGAACTTCCCAGCGATTTTGAGCAGCTGCTGCTAAAAACACTTCTAATGGGTTTTGAGCTGCTGCTCCATGTGAGAAGAATAGTGGCGCTAGTAAAGTGAAGAATAATTTAAGGATATTGCGATATAATGATCTTTTCATTGCTCGCTCCGACTATTGATGATTGAGTTGATTATTAGCAATATGCTCGACTTCAGAAGGGGGATCTTGAATGAGAACTCCATTTAAAAAGTCTTCCAGACTAAGGTCTTTAAGCGAACCGATCTCATCAAAGTAGAAGTTCGACAGTGTTATTATCTCAAAAAGAGAGAAGGTTGTATCGTCGGGTAGAATGTTCGCTAAGGCCACGCCGTTGACCAAAGACCTTTGGCTAGGAGCCAGATCATCCAGAACGTCCTTATTGCTCTGCTCCCATAAAGTTAAGTTCTGATAGCTATCCTGAGCCAATGTTTGATCGAAAAGCGTTCGAAACTCATAGGAATACTTTGGATAGCTTCCGGAAATATCGACACTGATATGCGCTTTTCCTGAACGCAGGTCGCAAGCTAAGTCCATTGCTTGAATACGTCCTGAAACTTGCCCACCAACGGGGCTAGGAATACTGAAGATATCTTCAAGGCTCTTTTTCAGATCTTCAGTGGCTCCTACTTTTTGAATCAGCGCACTAGACTCCCAGTTTAAGCTCACATTTACGGTACCGACCACATAGGGGTTGCGATGAACGAATGCACCAGCCTGAATACCCGCGTTTTCGGCAACTTGTTTCACCTGCTGGCGAATAAGAGTTTGGTCTAAGTAGGATGCAATAGAAGAATCGATGCGAACCGCACTTTCCTCGCGAAGCTTTCTCATGATTTCGGCACGGCGATGGGGAAGCAGGTCCAACATCCGAACCTGAGTTCCAACAGCACTGCAAGTACCGTCATCCAAGTTGTTACCAAATGTACTACCAATAAGATTCAGGCTGAATGTACCATCAAGTATATTAGGATAGTCAACTATAGAAAAGAGTCCAGAGTCTTCGACCATCGCATTCAACTTAACACTAGGAGATAATTTTACTTCAATTAATTTAGGTGTGGCCAGCCCTGAACCTGCCGCGAGAGTTCCTAATATAGCTAGAAATCCTCGTATTTTGCTATTCTTCATCGATCAATTTCCTTACGTTGATAATATTTTATTGCACATCAAGTATTCGATGTGTTTTTCATTTTTTTGTCGTTACCGACTCTAATCTTCATTCTGATTTTGAAGTTTAAGTTTATGTGCGGCAAGATCTGCTTTGATTCCTTCAAGATCTCTATTCGTTATCGCAACCCTGAGATCTGACATTCTCTTGAACTTACGCCCATAGTACTCGCGTTCTTTAGATGCTACTTCACCGTCTAGATTCAGTCTTTTGATAACATCATCTCGCTCAATCTCTTCCTCATGAGACTGCAGCTCCTCTTTCAGCTCTTCGGTATCCATTGTGGGGATCGAAGCCCAAGTTTCCTGGATTCTGGCGCTCTCGTTTTCGAGATCTTCAGTAGGCTCTATACTCCTCACTTCTTCTACTTCAACACTCACTGGCGCGGTTGACACAGCTTCTTCATTTTCCCGATGGAGCTGTTGTTCTGCTGGTGATTTCTGCTGAACGATTTTTTGGCTCAAATAAAAGGCTATGGCGATCAAGCCAAATCCTAATAAAGCAATCACTCCGGCTTTATGTTTCATCGACGAATTTCCTTTGTTCCGTTAAAATTCAATTGAGCGAGCACCACAGAGTCAGCAAATCTCGTACCAAAAATCATAGGCCCTCTAGCCCCTCTTTTTCCGCTACGAAACCTTGTCTGGTCAAAATGAAGTTCTAAATTCGGTTATAAATATCCCGAATTCTGAACAATGGTCATGACTAGACCTTAATCAGAGATATAAATCGAACCCTTTAGATTTAGATAGTCACGAAAATCAAGGCCACGACTTTACATCGAAGCTGGTTTTATTCATGGCATGTGACTTGCTAAAGACTCAATACAATTCAAGCCTACTCCCAATGTTTTCTGGGTTTGGCATGACTCGCAACACATCACTGTTGCAATGTGCAATTCAAGATCATCTCATTGAAAGGGAAAATTATGGTCTCAATGAAACATCGACTTTTGGGAATTGCTGGTGGAGTGCTGCTTGCAAGCAGTGCTTCAGCGATTCCTTATCAATCAAACAATTGTGCGAACAAGGCTGATGGCATTGTCCATCCTGACAATGCTCAAGGCGTTCTCTTTGATGAGGACTGTCGTACAGCCTATGTTCTACCACCAGAAACAGGCACTGTATCACTATCAAACTTTGCAAGGACTGCAAATCTAGGATTTTGCCCCGCTGTCTTAGAGCTTGCTGAAACCTCTTCATCTATCTCTGGATCGATCAAAAGAACAGCAGATACTATTGAAGGGATGATAGCCGATTTCGAGCCTCAAGAAGAACGGCTCAATGAATTGCGTAAGGTTCGTGATCTTGCTGACGCCAACTATCAAGACAAGAAGAGACGTTTTGACGACGCTGAGATGCAACTATCTCAGAAGAAAAATGAGCTTGTTACAGCAAAGCAAAACTACAACACTTGTACCTTGATAAACAGTCCAGAAGACTGCAACGCTGAAGCGCAAGCTGTTGAAGCTGTCAAGAATGATTTGGTTCAATTTATCACAGGTACCTACAATCCGATCTTAGCAGAACTTCGCGATGCTGAAACAGCATTTGACATTGCTGATCGCGATGTAAAGCGCTTAACGGATTCCCTAGCTGAATCCTTGGACCCTCTCTTTGCTCTTCTCGATCGCCTCTATGATCTTGAGACACGACGAGCTGAGTTTTATAAAGAATATGCTCCCATGCGCGCCCTTGATGGACAACTGTCCTACCGGGTTCGTTGGGCCCAGATTCAAAACGAATACCGGGATCTCAACAGAGATTCTGGCCTATTCTTCACCAAAGTTCCTTTGATTTCGGCGCGAGTAGCATCGTCGTCATTTATCGATGGCACTGACAATCCATTGCCTGTTCTGCTTCACGCGAGCATCCCAGGTTCCACACAAGATCATGCAGCCTTTCCTTCGGGTGAAACTCCCATAGAGCCTCTTAGTGAAGAGACTCTCCCCCAGCCCAAGCCATTCCTAGGCCCTGGAGATGCAGGCTTCAGTGGTCAAATCACTCTTAGTAACATCGGCGCCTGCCCATATTTCCCAGAAGGCCCTAATACTCCTCGTTCAGATACCATCAACCATGATGAACTTAGCTCTTACCTTGTCGTAAACGCGCTCTACACTTACCCTATCAAAACGAGACGTAAGTATACTGCTCGTTATAATCTTTCACAGTTTGTGAAACGTGTTGAGAAGAAAAAGAAGAAAGGAGGCTTCTTCAGCGCCAAGAATATTCATAGTATCATCGAAGATGGCAATTCTAGCGATTGGTTCACCATAAAATTCGATGCGAATGATCCTGAGTTCAACTATACACCTGCTGAGCAAGAGCAGATTTCTCGTGACGTAAAACTTGGTCTGATCGAGCGAGCAATGACTCAATTAGCCATGGTTCAGGTGAACAAGACCATGACTCCTCCCCCATTGATGGAGATGCCAAAAGAAACTGGTGCTGGCGCGATCTCAAGCTCTATGAGAAACAACTCATGGTGTCGTTGGTACAGCTACTGCCGTGTCGGCAGCTGGATCATAGGCGGGCTCGATAGTATCTTTGGTCGCAAGGAAACAGTGTCTAACTTCAAAAGAACGAACAACGTCTGGGTAACAGATACCGTTGATCAAGTTCAAGTGATGGAGCGAACCACTGGTATTGAATTCACACCCCTAGAAAACTAGCCCATAGAGCTTCACTTCCAACACAGGCGAGTCTAAAGAAGACTCGCCTTTTTATTATTCACCGTGCAAGATCGAGAACCTTTTGTTCGGTATTTTGAACAAGGTCGATTTCAAAAATTTGAAC
The DNA here is from genome assembly GCF_900177345.1 of Pseudobacteriovorax antillogorgiicola. Lineage (NCBI taxonomy): Bacteria > Pseudomonadati > Bdellovibrionota > Oligoflexia > Oligoflexales > Pseudobacteriovoracaceae > Pseudobacteriovorax > Pseudobacteriovorax antillogorgiicola. Next base: position 295,135 of record NZ_FWZT01000004.1, on the reverse strand, counting down.
AGCCTCTCTTGACTTTAATCAGCTCAAGGCTTTCTAAGCAATAAACCCCCATATAAAGCCAATTCTATTATTCTCGATCAAAAATCATCTTTTGGAATGGACTTTGCTTTTATCTCCATAAATAGTGACAACGACAAACAACTGGAGTTCTCATGTTTCAGAAAAAATACCAAAAAATTTTCTTAACTACCGCTGCTCTGGTCAGCCTAGGACCATCAGCGCAGGCATCTGCCAATTTAATCCAGTGTGACTTCGACTCAGGTAGAACCCTTACCGGCTGCTCTCTTCAGCCCTTCTCTATCCCTGCTACAGAAGATTTTGAAGTATCCCTAGATATCCGATACAAATACCAATGCCGGGGCCACAGCGCTCCTATCTCACTAAAAACCAACATGGGAACATACGAGTTGCGGAGGGGACAGGACTGGCAATCTCTAACGAACGTCGTCAGTCGTCAAGGTGTGGCACTGTCATACAACCAAGACGACTTTTATCGAAAAACGTTTTTGACCGGCTGTCAACTTATTGTAGATGAGAACGTAAACAAATCTCCCTCCGATAATACCCTTCACCTTTGGAGCCAAGAAGCTATCTCCCAAGCTAAGATCATCGATCTCACATTGGACCTCTACCTTCAAGCCATATCATTTGAGGAATACGAGTCATGGGATGTTACCAAATCAAACATCATGTTGAGTAGCATAGTTGAGGCAAAGCAATACTACGATGAAATATGCATGGAAGACTCCTCGAACTTCGATGCCTGTGATGCTGCCGACGATTTCTCAGTTCTAGAAATTGTGCTGAGAGCTAAATTGAGAGGCCGGCCGAGCCCGTTTACTCCTCAAACCATCGATCTCGCATCTCAAAGCGCTTCCTCTCATTACTTCAATCAACTTCAGGATGAGAAGCAGGAAGGCCAACGAATTCAAGATCGATTTACAACTTGGAACATTGCCCCCAATCGCAAGCTTGAAGACAGTCTTAGCGGGCTCCCAATCTAACTGAAAGAAAGGATCGATCATGAGCACTAGTAAAATAGCTACAGTCGGACTCGGATCTGCATTGCTAATCCTAGCTTTGATCTACAAAAATGAGCGAGTTGAGGTTGGCCATCAGGATACAAGTCTATTGCCGAGCACCATGACAGAACCACTTGCTGAGAACACAGCCCGTGTGGAACCTCAACCTTCAAGTGAAAAGAAGGCTAGTAACCGCAATGAAGATCCCACCAAAACCGATTATTTTGTCTTCGAACCCCTCCCCGCTAAAGAGGAAGAAGCGTTCGTCGGTGAAGTAGAGGCCATGTTCATGGGCAGCGTTCGCAGTCTCAATGATGAACAAATACGGGTAACTCTGGCGAATCTGAATCAAAGGGGCCACCGTGGGGTCGCCTCTATTCTTCAGAGACTGTCTCATAATCCGTATGATACCCATGAGCTTAGTCAGAGGCTGGCATTAGTCGACTACTTGGGCTATCGCATGAAATTTGATCCGATGACCAGGTTTCGCGTTTTTGAGTACTTACAGCAGCCCATCGATCATATCAAGCCAGCCAAAGTGAAAGCGATGAAGTTAAACGAAAATATTGAAGTTCTGAAAGCCCTGGCTCGCTATGATCCTGACGCAGCTATCGCCAAACTTAGTGCAATTAAAGACCCTATCTATAGAAGCTATGCTGCAGTACATATTGAAACAGGCTTTTTACTTGCCCAGATGCCAAAAGACCAGGCTCGGCAACGTATTCGGGATGTTTACCCAAGCTATGATATGCCAAATTAACATAGGAAGTTCACTAGGTGTAAGTGACATATTTTTAACAAGGAGTGTGATCTATGAAAATGAAAGTTCTTGGAGCAGCCTATGCTCTGATGTTTTCAAGTCTTGCGGCCTGTGCCGATAGCCCTGGAGACAGTCAAGACCCAGCTAGTTCTACCGGTAATCAAAACAGCGACAATAGTTCCGGCGACCCAAGCCAAGAGCTGCCACCTCAGGTTGACTTGAACAATCCATGTGCCTTTGTTCTAGGAGACGAATCAGGCAAGTGCTTGCTGGTCTCAAAGTGGGCTTTATCGAACACCGATGAGTCGGTGATGATTCCTGATACAAAGCTCATTGCTCGGCTTTTCATTAATCAGGACTGGGAAAATAACGGTCCGATCTTCCTGGATGAAGAAAAAACTAAATTCAACTTAGGGATGGTTATCAAAGGGCAAGACAGCCTCGATGTGGACTATGGTGCATCCTTGCGTTTAGACCCAAGCTCCGAGGCCACGATCTATGCGACAATTCAAGATCCCAGCAATTACCAGAGTTTCGCAACCAAGGGCGATGGCGTATTCATCCGTTACGGAGACACTGATGTTCAAATCGGTGAATTCTTAGACAATCCTTTCCCAGGCGAGATCACGAAAGAGGTTTCAACTGAAGTCTATGAACACCCCGCAATTTGTGAAGGTGTCTATGCTGATGTTTGTCGCCTAGACATCGTAGTCGCCAGTGATAAAAATGAAATGCTACAAGTACGCAATCTCTTCAATCCAAATCAGCCGTATCTACTTCCCCAGATCGGCTTTGGCTATAGGTTAAGCTTGAGCACGGGAGCATCATTCTTATTTAGCAATAGCTTAAAAGGAACCCCAATTGAAGAGTGAGTGAGGAGGTGAATCGCATCTAATTTTTTAGTCCGAACCTGCCCCATTTTTCGTCTCTTACAATGAACCGAGTCGCGAAGCAGATGCAGCGCGACCAAGTGCTAGCCTGTCATTTATGTACAGGCCTAGCTAGGAGTTTGTCCAATGAAGATTTTTGTAAAGCTAGGATTGTTACTAACATTGCTCTGGGGATCTCCCCTATTCGCTTTTACTCTTTGTACCACCGCCGACTGGGACGAGGATATCTGTAGTCTAGAAAAGGCTGGTACCCGTTGTTCTGTGGATCGCGCTGCGCGGGTCATGGTTCAAAATATGTGTACCGCCGCCGCCTGCCCTCCTACTATCGGTGGAGGTTGCAAGGGATTTCTGGGTAGTGGTAAATGGTTTCCCGTCAGCATCGATGCTGTTTCCCTTCGCTGCCAGTGCGGATGTAGCGCTGAAGAAACAGAATTTGTCAGCGAGTTTGGTCTGATTACAGGAACCGAGCTTCTGGCATTTCGTGATCAAGATAGTGCCGAAGATTTGAAGCTTTTGTCCCAAGAAGACTTTGGGGGTGGTGCCACAGGATTTTATGGAATCGAAGACGTCATCGCTGGTCCCGAAGAAAAAGATGTATTTACCTTTATATCTGCAACAGGAAAGAGCTTAACTGTGACCGAAGGTCACCCCGTTGCCTTTGCCAAGGGTGATCGAGAAACTAAGGAGGAGTTTATGGGCCCTGCGAGCCAGGTTCCTACAGGTGATCACATTTATCTGATCAACCAAGATGGAAGCTATGATCGCATCGTCTCAATCGACACTCATCCCTACCATGGTATGACGGTCAATTTCACCGCAATGAGCCCAAGCCGCATGGTATACACCAATGGCTTCAAAACTGGTGATAATTCCTGGCAACAGTATCTATTAATGAATGACGCTCGCGTTCTAACAGTAGGTGATATCCAAGAAGCACTCGCGAATCAACAATAGAAGATTTACAAATGCACGCCTCCTAGGCGTGCTTAATAAAAAAGGGGAAAAAAATGAAACTTATGATTGGCATGCTAGCAATTCTACTTTCGAACATCTCCCATGCGGACATCGTGCAGGACGGTGATCAAATTGGATTTCCTGAGAACTCAGTGGTCTATGACATCTCTGAGTTCGAAGTACCCTCTGGTAAAGGTGTTTACTACAATGACCAGGTCGGCGCTCGACCGATGCTGTGGTTAAATATGTTTGCGCGATGCTGGAACCCACAAAATACAGCGCAGTGCATGAGATCCTATAAACGTTGGCCCAGGTGTTTTGCTATTCAAAAGAATGCTATCAACTTATCTGGCCCTTCCCGAGTTGATATCGAACTCGATGCTTTACAAACTGCCTACTTCGCCAATGTGTCCCATGCGGATCAAGTGCGCTTTGAGCCTACTTTTGAAGTCCGTCTCGACTTCGAAATGGACTACACTGGCAATGGCAATTGGGTAGCTGACCAACGAATCCATCAAGTGCCGGCGGTTCAGTGGCGACGCGGCTATATGTTTGCTGAAGATCCAACCATAGCTATCTGGTCATCTGATGGCCGCGATTTTGAAGTTAGTTTGGGAGATCTAAGAAGCCATCGCTTTGATCACAAGATTAGAAATATGAGGGTATCCCTTTGTAACTTAGTTGAAGGTGACTTTGACCTTTACAAGTTGCGAATCGTCACTCAGAGCTTAGGAGAGTAGCATGAAGTACATCCTCAGTCTTTGGTTCCTTAGTTTCTTTGTCATGAGTCAGCAAAGCTTTAGTCTCTCACCCGTAAAACGCCTGGTTGATATCGGCGATTATCGCAAGCTCATTGGCAAGAAGTTAGCTGCTACCGCAGGGGGAAGCCGTTGTTCTACACCGGCAGAGATGAGATCTGATATTTGCCAACTAGAGCCCGCTGGTACTCGCTGCAAACAGTCAGCCAGCCAAATTATGGCCCGGAACATGTGTAAAAAGGAGGCCTGTCCTCCAACTGCTGGCGGTACTTGTTCTGGATTTCTTGGATCGGGCTATTGGTTTACAGTATCAATCGATGGCACCGCTATGCGTTGCCAGTGTGGATGTGTGGCTCAAGAAACCGTCTTTGAAACAAACCTTGGTGAAATGACAGCTTGGCAGCTGGTAGAATGGCGAGACCAATCCCGCTTAGCGGAATTGCTCTTAAAGTCTGGTGATTCTTTCGGATTAAGCGAGATCGACTTCTTTCCTATCGATAATGTAATGATGGGACCCGAGTTTGAGGATGTATATACCTTCACCACAGAGTCTGGCAAAAGCATAACATTGACGTCAGCACATCCTGTTGTATATGCAGACCAAGATGGTGGTGAGCAATTCATGACTAAAGCGGAAGATGTTCCAGAAGGAGCTTTCTTAATCCGTTCGAATGGAAATTATGAGCTTATCACATCAATCAGTAGTCACGCCTACGAGGGACAAACGGTAAACTTTGATATGATAAGTCGAAGCCGCATTGTCTATCCAAACGACTTCAAGATGGGTGATAACGCCTGGCAACAGTTTCTATCTCTCACTGACAAACGCATCCTTAGTATGGTTGCCATACTAGATGCTATCGATCATCAGCAATAGCTGTCAGCGAATATGATTTCGGATCTGGGTTGATCATCAGCCTAGATCGCTTTTCTATCCTATCCACATGAGAATCGATGCTAGCTAGCGTTTGCGTTGACTTCTGGCTTATTCTTACGGCTAATTCGCATAGCTTCACTATAGCAATTGGGAAGATCTTTATCACCCTTACCCAAGCGACAAAGGGTCGTATCAGTATAGTAATAATCTAAGATCTGATCGTAGCTCCAACCCTTATCGCTCGCGAGGATCGCAGCCCCTTGCTGACTCATCCCCACACCATGACCACTGCCCAATCCTTTAATATGAAGAACTTTTGGATTCGCAGGATCTTTCTCAAAGGCAAATAGAGTCGATGGCAGATTGCCTGAGGCCCGCTTGAACATTCCAATTTCGATGTTACGGGTCTTTTCACCATCTAACTTGAGTGTTACAACCCTAACTCGACCGCTATCGGTACGACCAGCTACAGGAACTGTTAAATCGACCAACTTCTCACGGCGCCCCAAAAATCCAATGCGTCGCAACTTGCTCTGCACCGTACGAATATTGAGCGTCTTACGCCAGGCACTATCAGAAACTTCAAAATCGAAGCTCTCCTTCCGTCCCTGTACATAAGGAATTTCTAAATCCCAGACATCAGCCGCATCTTCAGTTTGGCCACCGCTATCAGCATGATAATAAGCTTGAATCACATCGCCATCGTGGGTCAAGATCTGACCTTTGGTCTCCTCAACTGCCAGATTCGTTCGCTTCGTATTTAGAGAAATACCCGTGTAGGCTTGAAATGCAATAGTATCGTCAACATCCCAGAGGCGACGCTTGATATAACGGCGAGCGAAGGCAAGATGAAAAACAGCGTAGGTCCGCGCTGCAACCGCTTGGGTCTTTAGTGTTTCCATCGGCCATCGGGAGTAAACTTCCGATGGAACAACACCTTTAAGATATTCATTCAGCGAAACAATATTAATCAGTTCTAGAGTCTTTGCGTCTGAGCGATTCACAACACGAGCGTAGACATCGCCGCGATAGGCGAATGGTGTGAGGTTCTTAGCTCGTTCAACGATCACAGGCTTGGCACAACGGATAAATAATGGGTGAGTCATGGTATTCGCATCGAGTGCCAAGGACTTAGTTTCTTTTAGGAACTGCTTACTCTTACCAGCATAACTACTGGTTCCCTTGTACACGCGACAGTTTGCTTCGCTTATCAGCTTCACCTGAGACATGTTGGTATCTCGACCGTGAGGCTTGTAGTTCTTGGTATGAGGAAAGATTCGAACACGAATCCGTGAGCTTGGCTTGATGCTAACCGATTTAGAGAGCTTCAGCCTAAACTTGTACTCCTCGGCTGAAACCACAGCCAAGCTTCCCGTCGTTATCCATAATGCAAGAGCCCAAAGCAAGCTCAGAACCAGCTTATTCAATACGCGAATCTCCTTCAAAGTGACACCCTTCATAGCACACTTTAAGACTGAGGTTCAAGCCGCGTATTGCAGATCTGCCCTACTACAGGGCCAAATCACGCTTTGAAAGCTTTTATATCAATTACTTATCAGTATCAAACAATTGTTTAAAAAATGTCAAAATCTGAGGCGGGCTGTCCTGTAAATCATACAGGATAACTATTACAAGTCGTGATAATAAGCTGTAAGCCACTGAAAATATGAGCCCTATGTGTAGGTGTGGATTCCCTCTCAATATTACCCATGATGAAAGCCGAAGGAGAAGATGTTGTCGGGTTGCAATTGATCTAATTTTTTTAGGCAGTTACAGCCCTATTTACAAACGATTTGGAGGCCCACCCCCTTACCAACAAGAGAGTCGAGTCATGATAGCAAGACTTAGAGGATTAAAAAAAAGCTATGGTGAGCGAAGTTCGATTGTTGGTGTCTCGAACATCTACAATTATCTTCAGACTACGCTAGCAACTTGTTAGCGTATCACATTCGTGTCGAGCTTCAGCTCGACACCCGTCCTATCTCTTTAATTTATTGTAGTGTAGAATTTGGTTTGCCTTAAAGGAAGCAACCCGGCTTATGATAACCAAGCCCCATGGTAACCGTCCCATCTTCGATTTCAATATCTGTGGGAGAAGTCTTCTTTTGAATCTTTTCTGATAGATTAATGGCCCCTTGCTGACGAATTCGCTCCTGTTCTGGCAAGCTTCGACTCAGCATCGCGAATAGCTTTGGTCCGGCCTTTTGATTCGTAACTCTAATTTTCTTATCTTGAACCAATAAATGCTGAAAGGCAAAGATTCGATCGAGACCCGAGTATTTGCGGCCCTTCTGTTTTACGAGACGATGCTCGTGGAAGGTATCAATCATCCCGCCTTTCGCATGATCACTACAGGTTTGCCCCTTACCCAGGCTACATATAAAGATTCCATACTGGCTAAGCTTCTGCCGCCGTGGCAAGCGAAATTCAAAGGCTTTGCCCTTCATCAATTCGCTAAGGCTGGTTTTATGAACGATTTTGAATTGAGCTTCATTTGATAAATCCTCTAGTGTCAAAAGAAACTCGTCGCTACCAACATATTTACTATGGAGAGACATTAGGTCTAGACTCCCGATAATACAGCTTTCTCGTTTTGGCTTGATTGTGAGATCAAAACTAATCGTGTTACGAAGCTTAGGATCGTTTTTACGAGTACTGAGGCTTAACCCCTCTCGTTCCGCAGCATTGGCGATCCCCCGAGCTAAGCGCTTCTGCACCTTGCCCAAAAACTCCACTGCCTTGTCGATCCTAGGTTTGTCGTCAAGCCGAACCTTCAAGGTTCTATCAGGCTCTCGGATTGTTACAGTATTATCTATATTTTTTACGGAACTGTAGGCAAGGATGCCCGCGCACGATAAACATGCGATGCTCATGGAAAGTGAGTTCATTCCTCTAGTCCCCCCTTCGACTCCCTAATCGGCTTTTTTCGCCTAAAAATTTAATGTTACTTGGGGTAATAAAAAGGGAGGCTTTTCCTAAGACACCAACCTTACTTTAAAAAGCAAAAACAAGCCTTTTTGGTCATCATGGAGCGTTCTTTTCCGATAGCGGGGTGACGGGCTACATTGGCTAAATCTTAGCCACCAAGAAGCCACTTATATCAAGTTTTTTCTAGAAAATAAGCTTGGCCTTTTCCTTGCATCTCCTGAGATAAGAAGAAAAGGAGATTGATCATGTTTAGTCGGAGATGGGCTTGGTCCTGCTGTATCTTACCGTTGATAATGTTTAGTTTTTCTGCCTATAGCAAAGAAGCGAGTGGCTCAGGATTCCTAGTTGATACTTGGGATGTTCATCCTGCAAAAAGAGAACGATTAGCGCTAGATAAGGCAATTCAGGGTGAAATACCGGACTTTATATTCCGTATGAAACCTATAACAGTCGAAGAATTTGGTCATCGGATAACGTTTTACGTCAGCCCAAACTACCTTGCCTTGGGATCGAAAGATGATTTTTTCCTTATGCCCTTCAATTTCATCAGTGCCTGCAAGATAGCAAAGCATTACAATGCGGTCCTTCCCACACCAAAGATGGTGGATCTGATCTATAAATCTGCGGATATAAAACTAAAACCAGCCACCATGAAACCCGGGCCGAGTATGATCCGAAATTCTTATATCAAGAAACATGATCAGGGGATCAAAGCTAGCCTTGTGTTTCAGGACTATCATAATAAGCTCGTGGCAGGTCATAAGAAAGATACAGTCTTGTCAAACGTACTCAGTAGAGCCAAGGATCGCATCGCAATCTACGGCTGGCATCAAAGTGAGAGCCAAACGATTCAACCCCTAAGTATCTGGCATTGGGCAAACTATGCTGACTATAGTCATGGGGTTCGGCTTGTGGATCGTAACGTCGTGGTCGACGGCGAGTTCTGGGACATTGCTGATGTTCTCTCAATGCCTGAGTTTGCGCCTCTCCTATCCTATGAGGGTGTCCTTGCTATCGATGAACTCATGAACCCCCATATGACTCCTAAATCTTTAGCACAGCAATAGTATCATGCTTTGGACATCGTTAAGAAAATCGGGAAGTGTTTGTCAGGCGCTCGCTTGGCGAGCCATTTGATCCTTGGCTAGGGTTTCATGAAACCATTTCGCCAAATAAGAAAGGTCTTTTTCTGTCCGATGAGCGACCTGATCCGGTTCAACAAAAAGCTTCGGCCGCACTTTTGAAGTAATAAGTGCCGTTTTTACGATACTTGTCGATGGATTCAACTTAATAGCGGCAATCAGCGCTGGCCCATCAATCCCATTAATCATACCTCCACAAACAACTCCATCGATAGCATCGTGAAGAACTTTTCCTAAACCCTGGTAGCCATCACTACAAATCATAACATCAAGGTCATACTTATCGAGATGTTCTTTCATAAGTAGGAGAGTTGCTTGAAACGAGTCGATTATAAGAATTCGGGGCTTATTGCTGGCAGCCCTTCGAAGCCCGGCACGGAGCTTCTCATATTCTTCCAAATAAGCTGCTCGGCTAAGGCTAGCATCTTGGCTCAAGTCCATCGTACGGCGCACCAGATCCACCCGGTCAAGCATAAAATCTAGGTTGAATAGGCCTTCTTCCTTCTGCCAGGCGATAACCATGTCTTCCATTTGATGGAAAGCTTTAGAAATGACAATGTAACTGAGAGCGCCGGCTGTACCCTTGCTTGAATGCATAAATTGCAGCGTGCGTCTAATCACATCCGGATCTCGCTGCCCCCTACCCAAATCGATTAGATCTGCCTCAAGGGTACTCAGATCTTCTCCTAGCTGATCGAAGAAAGATTGGCATAAGTCAGTGGATTCTAGAATGACCTCGTCTTCGCTGGGGTTGTGAATCATTCAAACTACCTTCCAAGCGTGGGCTGTTCATAAAACATTCGGTTGTCCACCCGACAGACTCAACCTTTTTCTTAAATCCCCAATTACCTTGCTGAATCATTTGCTAAGAAAGTCAGATCCACCTATCTTATCACTCCGTAGGCGATAGTGCAGCTTGAGGGCGTCGTCAACACTCACCAGAGCTCCTGCGAGGACTGTAGGCGGATCAATCTTGAAACTTGTGAAATGAGTTTCCAATTTGCCACTGAGTATCAGGATGTCGCCACTTCGTGAAAGTTCTACGGGACAGTCTACTTTGAACTCCTGGTCGCCAATCTTCAACTTGCCAGGAACGATTCCTCGCCCAAGCTTAACAATCTGGTGCCAAAGTTCATCGGGTGCGGCTGTTGACTTAAATATCATGGGATCTTGCACCTCGCCCTGAAGTATCTCAAAGACGTCAGCATCACGGGTCTCTTCGCCACTATCAAATGACTGGAGGGGTACCTCGACCACAAGCGAAAGTCCTTCCTCACTGGGCTCAAACTTTGCGCTAATATCACAGTTCATTCCAACCGGGTCGAAAGTTTTAAATAGAAACATTGTCTTATGAGCCTGCCAAGCTACACAATGCTGGTCGGCTCGAAAGATTTGATCGCCAGCGAGAGCATCCGACGAGCAGATACAAGCGACTAGGAACACCAAGGGCAGTATTTCTCTAAGACGCTTTTTTAGCGGCTTTACTTGCCTTGCGTCTGAAGGCGATTTTCTCAGCAAGCATCTTTTCAATATCTTCATCGACAGCACGCTCCACATAAATCTTGTGACAACCGATATCTCCAGGTTTTACCTTCAAATTCTTAAACAACTCTTCACTTTGCCGACTCAGCTCGTCGAGCTTGTCTTGCTCCTCATTAAGATCAGGCTCTTGAACGGGTTTCAGCTTGAATTCTTCTCCAGTCTTGATTGACTTTTTCAGCCGAGCGCGAATGTTTCCTACTTTTCGAATAATGATGGAGTTCTTATCTGATAAAGAAACTCCTTCGACTGCCTTCAGTGCTTCTTCGAGCTTTCCTGCTCGTATATGTGCTAACGCTAGGTTGTAAGCGATAATACCTCGGATTTTCTCCCGATCTTCTGGAACAGACCGAATCGCATCGCGATATAAACGGATTCCCTCGTCGAAAGATGAGGTTCGGATCAATGAAACGGCACGATTATTTGTGTAGGAAACAATATCCTCTAGAGAGTTCAAGCTGGACATCAAACTTTTCGATGTCACGTGATCACCCTTCTTCAAGGCGGCCTTTGCTTGAGCAGATTTGATCGCTGTATGCTCCTCATCAAGGTCCTGTGCCCTGTCTAGATTGGCTTCGAATTCATCTTCGCGCCCCGCCTCAAGGTGAGCTTCCGCTATTTGACAGATTCGCTCTATGTTTTTTGGCGAGATCATTTGAGCATTTTCAAGGCAACGCAACGCCGCCTCGAACTCCCTCAACTTCATCATGGATTTCCCCAGAAGATTCAGAACATCGAGAGAGTGCCCTCCCGCCTTAAGGCTTTTGAGGGCTGACTCCTTTGCCGCCAAGTAAAGACCGGAGTGAAATGCGATCATGCCATCGATAAAGAACTTTTCTTCATCCTTCACGGAAGGATGCGAATAGTACTTTTGTTTCAACGATGCAACATTCTCCTCGTCTCTATCTTTGATGGCATGCATCAGCTTCTGGTAAATCATAGCGGGTTCAGTTGGTTGCCGATCCTGGTTGATAATCCAAATCACATCCTTACAGAAACTTGATTGGTCAAGTGGCTTGCCAATTCTATCAGTAACTCCCATCTCTCTAAGGATAGGCATGTCACGCTCATGAAGATCCTTATTGATTACCGTGAGCGGAATGGAAAAGCCAAGGATGTCTCTAAGCCTCTGCACTAATATTGGACCAGCTACTTCTGGAAAACTCCACTCAAAGATGATTAGATCAAACCTTTTCCCTTGCTTCAGTAGATCGATAGCTTTTTGGGGCGAGCTATCCTGGACAATGTCTGGCACTCCCATGTGCTTTAGAAAATCCACGATCTGACGCCGATCTTCATCCTGTGGATCAAGCACAAGACAAGATTCGACCCCCAGGATATTCCAAACCTGATCATCATCAGCTGGCTTTTCCAAGTCAAAACCATAATCGTTCGCGTACTGCTGAACTCGCCCTTCAAGTTCTGGGTTGATCAATAAGGCTTGGCGGCACAGGTTTTCTCCCCTTTCGTTCTCGCCTCGAAGAAAGTGTGCCTCACCTACAGACATGAGAAGCTCCGCCTGACCGGGATTCAGCTTGAGCAACTTTTTTTCAAATGTGAACAAGTCTTCTAGCCTTTGTTCCAATTTTAGGTATTGCCGAAGATAATGGGCTGCAAGGAGATCCTGTCGGCCATTGTAGCTTTCCAAAAGATTCATGAACTCATCGAATGCAGCTTCCACATCAGTTTTCGCTTCTAGACCAACGTGGTAGGACAGCAGTCCCAAATCAAAAGCCTTACCAACATACTTTAACTCGTCGTCTCCGATGAGCAGTGTCATTCGCATATCCATCGCTCGTGGATGTTCTGTGATATATTGAAGGATCTGCAAGGCATTGATAGGTTCACCTAAGGCTAGGGGGCAAATTAGCCAATGGATGGATTCATTTTCAAGAAGCTCGACCACAGTTTTTAGATCCGGTGCACCACTTACTTCCTCGTAACCTTTGCTACGTAAATGGGTGTTGACTAGCTGCCGTTTACTAGGGCTGCTGCTCACCGTTACTATCTTTATTTTCGTATCCTTGAACTTCATCTTAGGCGATCCTTATGTCCTTCTGTTTTCGGATAGAAAAACTTTAGATTGAGACCTATCTCTGAGATTCTGCTCACAAAAGAAAAAGACGGTACACAGTGTACTGATGTTATTCTAATCAAGCTAGTAATACACCAACATAGCGTGAGTTTCTCCATTTTTTTTGGAGTTGCCAATAACTGTTACTTTTTATCAAGTTTACAGATGATACTCCGATAAAGTAGCAAATTTAGAGGAGAATCGTATGAGATCGCTGCTTCCCGTTGTTAGCCTAATTACCTTCGATCTGGCTTGTGACTACCAAGCGCCTCAAATGCCCCAGACGAAGCTTGATGAAAGACATGGCTTCGATGTACAGGATGAGCAAGAGACAGACTCTGTCGAAGAGGTTGCCTATGTACCCGAGGAACCTATGACAGCTGATCAAAATGATCCATCATCGGTAATAGAGGGATTTCACTTATACCGTATCAAGATATTGGAAATGAAGCAATCCTGCGCCGGAGACGCTGTAAATATCTCAAAGCTTATTTTCTCCATAGATGGGGAGCTCTTGGTAGATACCTTTCAGGATGCCCTTGACGACCCCGACCCCAATCAAAACCGAGGAAAAATTGGGCCCTTCGATGCGACTTTGTCAACGAGTGGAAACTATACTGATTTTTATCCATACGAGGCTTTTGGAGGAGGTTTTGGCGCTGGATGGTGGTCAGAGCAAGGGACATTTAGCGCTTCGTCACCCCACCTAGCTCTGAGCGACGTTTGGTTCCAAGTTTCTTTTGGCGATCAAGCTGTACTGCTCGATTCTGTATTCATCGATGGTGGAACATCAGCTATCGGAGATGCTTTTGTTGCTTGTGCTCCTAGTCATATTCAGATTCTCGGTTCCCATGACCAAGGCAACCGATGGCAGGTCCTAGCCGAGGAAACGATTGATACCCAAGCAGGAGTTACCATCAATCTAGATCAGAGCAAGTTAGCCATCTACTGATCTCCCTTTATAAGCTTCGAAAAATCATCGATTTGCCGCCCGAGATTATCTTTTAGATGCTCGGGGCCGTAAAGATCTCTCTCTAGAATATCTAACAAACGAAGTACCATTGTTTTAGAGACTGCGCCTTCTCTAATAATTCGATAGCAGTAGTTTTTATAGGTTTCATAGTTTTCTTTCTCGATAGCAGAACCCTTACGTTTAAGGTACCGCTGAAAGATTCTTAAGTAAGGCGGATAACGTCGTGCCGCCCTCCTCTCTTTTAGCAATTTCCTGCTGTACCAAAAGGCCAGAACCAAAGCAGGTAACAAAAGGATATATAGGAATTGACGGTTTTTTTTTCCTGGCGTTTGGAATGAGCCAGGTAATGCTTGCCGCATTTTGCCTAGAATTTGCCGTTGTGTTAGTAAATTGTAATCGACAAGATAGCGACTTAGCCAAAAATTCATGGCGTGTACATAGCGTGTTACGAAATGTAACTGGCTACGATTAAAGTGTTCCGAAATGGGAGGTGTGGGATCAAAGATGTACCAGCCAGAACCCGGAATGTAGTACTCAACCCAGGCATGAGCATGAAGTTGGCGAACCATGACCGCTTCTGCAACCTCATTATAGTCGCCACCACGATAGCCCGTAGCTATTCGACTCGGTATCCCCAGATGGCGGAATAACATGACAGTTGCAGTGGAAAAAAATTCGCAATGACCAAACCGATCCGTCTCAATAAAGCTCCGAAAGCTCGCTTTGCTAGAAAATTGGTTGATTAAAGTCGCACGGTAGTTTCGTCTAAAGTGATTTCGAATCGATCGAAAAACATCTGACAGTCGCGCCTCACTGTCCACTGAGAACCTCTTTAACCAACGCTGAAAGTACTCCTCTTGCAAAAGATTTGGAGTTACGGTAAGCAACAAAGGTAAGGTCCCCTGGTCCACTTCGTAGGTTTTTTCTTGCTTGCTCGGCTTGGAGTTTTCCACCCTCTGAGTCACTTGACTGAGACTTAGATCAAGAGGCTCCTTTTTAGGATATACTTGAACACGATAATGGTAGCGTAGGGGTGTATCTGATTCCCGGTAGAGACCACCATCTATCGGGTTGAAGAACAGTCGACCGACTGATCGGGAGATATTTCGCAGCGAGAACCGGCCATCAGGAAGGAATATTACATTGGTTTGTAGAGGGTTGGTAACCACATCCATAATAACGCTTGTTTGACGATCGTCGGCTTTATTGTCGAATATGGGTTGAAACAGATTATAGGGCCTTAATTCACTCGTCTGTTTTTGCCAGCGCACGCCATCAAAAATCTCCAGGCTGGAGCCTCTAAGATACAGATCCATGGCGCGATCTTTCAGCCATTGTCGTCTTGGTGATGTGACATTCAAGACCACGCTATCATCTTGATTGATCTCGCCCTGACCTCCTAAATTAATCTCACCATTATAGCCAGTCTTAAAGCGTTGTTTCACATTGAACGGCAAATCCACCGCCATCGAGTTGATTCTAGGAAAAAGAGCAAAGACTCCAATCGCAATAATAATCCCGACGGGCATAGACCTCGCTAGAAAAACAAAATACTCTCTCTTCAAGCGCATCTTGCGATCTTGGAATGTTTGAGAATTCAAAAACATATTTGCACTATTCAATGATACAGACGATAGCAGCAGGTATAGGATAAAAAGAAGATACCCAGGAACTCCCGGTTCTAAAACTAAGCCACTGAAGCAGAGTAGCAGGCCTCCCCCCATAACTATAGTATATCGCCCCCTCTGATCAAGATGGAGAAGGTTGAGAACCATGAGAAAAGCTAGAGCATCGCCAAGTAATACAACATCCCTGGTTAATACCACTTGAACCGAAGACCAAACAATACCAAACCATCCTGCTAGAAAAAGGAATGGCAACCAGGCTCTGCTCCCCATCTTTCGTAGGCTGAACAAGCTAGCTATGATTAGTAGTGGAAGGAGAGTCTTGGATTCAGCAGCAAATACATCGGATACAAAGGCCATAGCAAGAGCTACCAATGCTGCGGCCCAAGTGCTGGTTCTATAGTAACGCTCGACTGTCAAGTACCCACTAATCATGCAACACCTGTATATGATCCAGTGTGACTTTAATTCGCAGGCCAGATGGGGAATTTTGTTTTTCTGCTGGCCTATTGGGATTAGCCATAGCAAGTACAATCATGGCATTTTGATAGCCACTGGCCCGACCCAATTCATGAAGATCCAGAGAAAGATCGAAGCCACGGCTATGGAGAACCTCTAATCCTGTCCGAAGCTTCCTAAGGAGAAGCTCAAAGTTTTCTCCATGTAGAGCTGACCCATACTCCTTAGGGGTGGTCAAGCATAACTTATGTTGACGGGCCTCATGACTAAATTTTTTTGCATACCACTGGCCCATGTCGCGACCGGCATTCTTTTTCCAATCAATTAGTTTAAAGGGAATCGTCCGGTCATAGGGTTGGTGGCCGATAAATTCATCCATTCCAACCTGCGCATGCACTAGGTTCCGCGCAATACGCTCCCATTGTTTCAGTTTCGATTCATCAACCCTGGGTAGTATGAATATCTTGGCACAAACTTTTTGAAATCTATATTTTAAAAAAATCCCGAACGGAAAGGTTGTACTTTGATGGATATAAAGGTGATCAAAATAGCCCCTCGCTTGCGGATCAAAGTAAGTTTCAAATGATTCCTTGACTCCAGGACTGATCTGGATAACAAACTTTTTCGCAGCAGCCAGAGTCTTCTTGCCCCAAAATGAGAACTTTGGCTTTGTCAGGAAGAAGCTGGCATCAATTGCAAATAGGCTGTGCTGCCTGGAGGTATTTTCTACATCAAATTGCAGAGGTCCCTGCTTACCCTCATCAAAAAATTGAGGTGCCGATTTCATGTGGAACACCACGTGTTTGATATTTTTTTCTGAAATTAGGCCAGATACCGTAAAGATACCAAGACTAAGACCCAGAAATAAAAACATCCCATTGACCCCAGTAAACACAGCAATGGCACCGACGCCAAGTGTCATGGCTACTAAGTAACGACCCAGTACGGTGAAATTAAGGCCACGATTGACACCTTTGAAGTACATGCTTAGATGTCCATACTTTGCAGTAGATCTTGGAGAACGAGCTCTGTTTGGCCATTGTGGAAGATCATCCGATGCATGAGACAGTGTTCTGCCACAGCAATAAGATCATCAGGAGTCACATACTCTCGACCTTCAAGAAGTGCAATTCCCTTTGCCAATCGAACCCATTGAACTCCTCCTCGGGTGGAAATTCCTAGCTGAATCTGCGAATGATCACGACTACGATCAACAACAGCCTGAACGCATTTGCCTACTTCGTTGCTCACATGGATCTGATCCACTGCAATTTGAATACGCACGAGCTGATCCTTCATCAGAATACCTTCCTCTATCTGACTCAAAGGGTTGAGCAAGGCCTGAGAAAAAATCTGAAGCTCCTTCTCTGCGCTTGGATAGTCGAGCTTAATTTTGATTGCAAACCGATCCAATTGCGACTCTGGAATGGGGAAGGTTCCCATATGGTCGCTCGGGTTTTGAGCTGCAACAACAAAGAACGGCGCAGGGAGTTTGCGAGTCTTTCGATCGACTGTCACCGCTCTCTCGCCCATGGCTTCTAGAAGGGCCGACTGAGTTTTGGGCGAAGCTCGATTCAATTCATCAGCGAGTAGGATGTTGGTGAATATCGGACCTTCGTGAAACGTGAATACCTTTTCTTCTTGATCGTAGATCTGTGCACCTATGATATCTGATGGCAGCAAATCAGACGTAAACTGGACTCTTTTCATCGCCAATCCCAAGTATTGAGCGAGAGCTTTGATGAAAGTTGTTTTACCCACACCGGGCACATCTTCCAATAGCACATGACCACCTGATATTAGACTAGCCACAACGGTATCTGCCATAGCTTCCTTACCCGTGAGAAACCTTTGCAACTCACGACGAAAGGCTGCTAGGGACGCTTTGAGGTCATGTTCCAGCGGAAGTACTTTTTCCATAGTTCGAACCCTATTGTGTTAGTTCGTCATCGGGGATTTTCACTCAACCATGAGTGCGCTGCCGTTCGCAAGCTGTTCCGTAATATTTTATTAATAAGTATTAGATACTTAAACATTCCCATCGGGTTTATCGGAGCTCAAACCGATAGGCAAATTAGGCTCAATGGAGAACGCTATGGCTCGCAAGTTAAAGCCACTCAGTCAATTCCAGTATATACCAAGCTCAGAGCTAAGCACTGGATCTTTCGATGCAGGTAAAATCACTGAAGTTAAGCTTATAGGCTTTGCTGGTGAACCGAGCCCTCTACTCCGTCTCGGCCCGCTATTTTACTGGGCGTGGGCGACCGCACGATCCGCCGCTTCAATTCCAAGTCATCCTCATCGAGGCTTCGAAATCATCTCCTATGTAATCGATGGAGTATTAGAGCACCGCGACTCCCTAGGGCACATTGATCGCCTCGGCCCCGGAGATCTTCAAGTAATGCAAACTGGATCAGGACTAGAGCATGAAGAGCACTTTGTAACCACTCCTTGCTCTATGTTTCAGATCTGGTTTGACCCCAATTTCAGACAAAAAATCAAGGAAAGACCACGTTACAAAGTGATTCGTGACAAGGAAATAAGTTCCAAACACATCGGCACGAAATCAACCATAAAGACATTGATTAGCCCTGCAGGAGGATACCGGCTAGATGCTCCTGTGTCTGTCATGGATATTGAAGTTGGGGCTGAAGGACGTTGGCAATGGCATCTAGCAGCCAATACCGCTTGCCTTGCTTTCATCATCAAAGGCTTGGTTCATGGACGAAGTGAACACGATGAGTCTGTGGCAAGGCCTTCTGATGGATTACTTTGGGCAACCGAGGACGGATTGACGATCACCTTGCAAGCTGAACAAGACAGCCGCTTGCTGCTCGTTACAGTGGATCAAGTGCCCACCTATCCCCTGTTCCCCAAGCCGAAGCCGAGATCTTAGGCCAGCCGGCAAATGGTTCCGACTGTTATACGAAGGTCTAATCAGCCTTTAAGCCAGTGAGGACAAGGCGGAGTAATGTATCTACGATATCTTTTTGAGCCTCTGGGGTTTCAATATCAATATCTATAAAGCTCTTCAAGGCTTCGCGCATGAGTCCCAAGTTACGAATAAAGGCAACTACAAGCAAGGCTGCTAGCCTTGCATCAGTTTCCTTGTTAGCGAACCCTTTATCCTGAGCAGAACGGATAAATAAGACGAAGTCTTCTAGGATCTTTAGGTGCTTTTCACGAAAAACCTCTTCACCAATGTCCCCT
Source organism: Pseudobacteriovorax antillogorgiicola (assembly GCF_900177345.1). Taxonomy (NCBI): domain Bacteria; kingdom Pseudomonadati; phylum Bdellovibrionota; class Oligoflexia; order Oligoflexales; family Pseudobacteriovoracaceae; genus Pseudobacteriovorax; species Pseudobacteriovorax antillogorgiicola. Next base: position 275,924 of record NZ_FWZT01000004.1, on the reverse strand, counting down.
TTATTGCGAATCACCTGATCGATGATTCGCTGGACATCGAAATTATCAAAGTTGGCACGAACCAACTCTTCAACCAGCATTTTAAAGCGAAAGCCGAACTCGTCACGACTGTCGATTTCAGAAAGAATACGGTTAAATCTTAGGGCTGACTCATTGCCGCTTTCTTCAAGGATACTGCGATAGAGATCTTCTTTACCGCCAAAGTGATAGTTGATCAAACTAGGGTTGACCCCAGCTTGGCGTGCTATGTCGCGAACAGAGGTCTCATGGAACCCTTTTTCTGCGAACAGTGAAATTGCAGCTGCTTTTAACTTATCCGTTGCCTTTTCTTTTTTCACGTAACTCACCCCACTGAACTCCTCGATCCGTTCGTTTATCGGTCGAATTAATACAACAATTAAGCCAGTTTGTTAAACGAACGTTTAAAAAAGTAAACATTTATCGTTATAGCAGCTAAAAAGCAATCTTTTTATACAAAACCTTTAGGGCTGTTTCCGCTTATACAGCTCAAAATGTGATTCCTGCATAGCCCGCTGCACCTTACTTCCTGGTTCTTTAGAATTCGGTGAGATTGACTACATATTTCAAGCCATTACATCTTTTAGGAGTGATCGACAGAAATGAACTGTTGCCATAGCTCGCGCTCCTTAAAACTAAAAAATGATACTGCCAGTTATACGTGGCAGTATCATTAACCTAAGGGCGAAATGTAATGCGATCTCTCAGCCAGACTAGCGCCTGACGTCTCCCGAGAACGTTCGTTACATCGAAAAAATCTGATCAATCGTGTGCCAGTAGCAACACAACTTAGATATCTATCGCGGGCTCTTGATAAGTTATAACACGCTCCACACGCAAGTTTCCATCCAAAGGAATCTTTAAGGTTTCTTGCCAAGCGTCTAAAGTACTTTCTTCGTCCGTCATAGCTGAAAAAGCGAACTGAAAGGACTGGCCAACCCCTAAAACTAAGTCTGGTGTGATCACCCAGGATCCATCACCTGATCGGCTAAGCCTAAAATTCCCAATGTCTTGATCGTCTTGGCTTATGGTCAGCCTATAGAAATCAATCGAAACTTCAGGAGTCGACGCTGCTTTCACTTGCATGAGCCAAGTCTCCATCGTTTCAATCTGCGTGGCATCCAATCGAGAACCAAATGGTGGCATGGGACGATTATCATCTTTAACCCGAGCTACAATCTCTTCAACTAAAGCTAAGTAGTTTGAAGCAAGGGGCTCCCGTCCGGACTTGATGGGATCGCTGTTCAGATCCAATCCACCTGCCACCGTCGAAGCATGGCAATTCTGGCACTTAAAGCCTTCTTTCATGATACTTAAGGCCTGCGGCTCCACATCGGGGCCTCCGATTGGAAGGTTCGTGAGAGCTACATCCATTTCGAAACGAATAGCCACGGAGGGGTCACCGACTGATGATAGGGTCACAGAATCAACTGACTGTGCCCCTAGGGTGACATTTAAGAAGGTTTCTCCTCTGGCTATTACTTTGGCCCCTTCACCGAGCAGCTCAACCAAAAAAAACTTTGGGCCAGTGCTCAGGCCTTGAAGTTTATATCGGCCTGTCTCTGAAATGGAAAAGTCATGAGGTTCACCAATGAGATCACCTCGCTGCCCATCATTGCTCTGATAGACACTGATACGAACTGCTTCCATAGTTTCAGCAAAGGCTCCAAGAGCGTTTGCTGAAAGGGAAAGATTGACTTCTGTAGATTCTTCAATCTCATCAACCACTGCCTTATCGGGATCAGGTGACGGCTCTAGTAGGCACGACGAAATCACCGCAGTCAGGGCAAAGAACAGCAAAAAAAGCTTCATCACGGACTCTCCCATAAAAAAGGTCTAATATATTTTTTAAGGTGGCTGTCTCTTATTTATATTATTTGAAGGTAACGTTCTAGCCTCTATTCCGTATGGAAGTTAAGTTTGGATAAATTTAGCATTGCCAATTTGAAAACTAAGAACAAAAATTCCAGGGGGAACAAGCTTTTTCCCACAATATCTGCTATGCACATGCAGTGTTTAACACCTCCAATTTAACCGCCTGCTGAGGAAATACATCTATGACCTTTGCCAAAGCCATGATCGTTTCATTTATTTGGTTTATGACGAGCTATACACTTGCGGAGCCCTGGCTAGCGAGCCGCTTCTCTCAAAACTGTGCTGGTTGTCATGCGCCAGGACGAAAGAATAAGCCTCCAGCAGATCGCCGTTGCAGCCTATCCTGCCAAGGTTGCCATGTTAACCCTAATGGGGGTGGTCTTCGCAACTCTTACGGCAAATGGAACGCTGATCACTGGTTGAAGAGCTTTGATAGTAAACTGTTTAAGCAGAAGAAGACCGTATCTCCTTATCGCCAGCAACCTTATGCCAAAGGCAAGAGTAAGGGTATGATGAGAGAAACAGGGTACGTCGCGGACGAACGACAGTATGATAGGGTCGACGGCGACAATTACTTAACAACAGTCACTTCTCAAGAGGAGTTTGAAGCGACGATTCCAAACGAAGACCCCTATTACCAAGAGCGACAAAACAAAGTGCTAGCGGGGGCTGCCTTCAGGCTATTGAATCTGCAAGACTTGAGCAATAATTCAGCTCAAACATTCATCATGAATGCCGACATGGGAGTACGCTATAAGCCCACTGGTGAGTATGTAAGCTTAGTTCATGAAGCAAGGTTCTTCGGCCAGTTTACAGGCGCTCCGTTGGATCAACAGCTGAATCAGTGGCAATCACGATCTTTGTATCTCATGGTCGATGACCTGCCCTATAATACCTTCGTTATGGGCGGCTTCTATCGCCCGCTGTTTGGTAACGACCACCCCGACCATACTCGTCTTTCCCGACGGATCATTTCCTCGACTCTCACCGGCAACCCTTCCCAAAGTTACCTGATTAATTACAAGGCCATTGGGATCGGTACAGCACCGAACGTTCCCTATGCAAACCTCCATGTGATCCAAAATCAAGTGGACGAAACCAACCCACTGAACGATACATCTGGCTTTGTCGCCAATCTTGGCTTGCGATTTGTCACCCTTGGAGCCTCTTTAAACTATACCTACTGGCAGCAGGAAACACCTCAAGAGGATACCCGTGATACGAGGGTGCTGATGCACAACTTATATTTAACATCAACGTTTGGCTTCAATGGCTTCCATCTAGGCCTGGAAGGTATTTCAGCTCAAGTCGAACGAGCTGACGATTTCTACCGAACTGCTGTGGTTACATTAGAGTCGTATTATCGCTTCTGGCGTGAAACCTACCTATCGTTGGAATATAGCGAAGCAAATGCTGCGGAAACTCTTGAGGAAGGTCGCACAACGCAGTACAAGGCTGGAATCAAATGGTTTATCATGCCAGGGGTTGAGCTGCAAAGCCAATATGTAGTAGATATGGCTGAGCGACAGGGTCTGCCTGATGCAGAGCGTCGCTTCGTGAGCACTCAGTTCCATCTTTTTTACTAATGATCATGAGGAGTTTCTGCCATGAAGTACTTAGGCTCGTGTCTGATCCTAGCATTCGTTGCGTCATGTGGAATCACAGAATACAAGCATGTGGATTATAGCTCACCAGAAAACTCTCAGGATGGCACCTCGTTTTCTCAGCCCTGTCGCATCCTCAGTGTTGCTTATGACAGCGAGATCAAAGGTTTTGTTGATAGTTCATGCAGTTCGTGCCATGTCCAAGGCGGCTCGGCGGGCTCCGTGTTTGCATTTGTCGATGGCGATGACGACGCCAATACTCAAATTTTCTTAAATCTCTTGAGCGGCGATAGCAATGCTATCTTTCAGAAGCTATCAGGAGGCACCAGCCATGGTGGTGGAGCGATCCTATCGAGCCAAGATCAAGAAAAGATCGATACGTTCTTCCAAGCCAAAGACCTTTGTCTGCCGGACTCTCTTGAATAGATGGTAGACAAGCAGGAGACGTAAGACCGATCTAAAGGCAAGTCGTGTTTTTTAGATGAAAGCCACGATACTCTGAATCTTTTGACTGCGAATGATCCTCGATGCGGATATAGCTAACGGATTGGATGGGGTTCAAATCAAACTCAGAGGCTTGGCGCACATACCCAACAAAATTCCACGGCCCATCGGGCCATTGACTTACCAGAACAGATGCCGGCCAGTCCTGAGGCCGGGGCGCTTCTACCAAAAACTCATAGCCAGGCTGATTGAAGACTGGCTGATCCATCTTTAGAACAATCGTACCCCCTGAACCAAGCTCTATTCCCTGACCATTTCTTAACAGACGATTTGCTAGCACCTTTGGTCTTTTGAGAGGATACCCTGGATCGAAGTCCACGACGGTTTTAATCTTCCGACAATGCCTTCGGCGTTTTTGGCAACCAGCATACCGACGAATCGTTACGTTATCAATAGCCAGCTGCCCCAGTGGCTCTTTTACAGATATCTCGAATTCACTTTTGGTTGAATTCGCTCGCACTAAACGAGAAAACTTCTGCCAACCATTTTTTTCCAACACGCTTGAAATGGTATGAGAACCAAATTTCACCGTCATGCGGGGCAGAAACCTTTGGTCAGTCGCGCCATCGTATTTATAGTCAAATTCAATAAAGTACTGTGATCCCCGTTCTGTTGTAACTGACTGGGCAAGCTTAACCTGATAGCGATAGGTTTTAGGGATTGGCTCTTTGAGATAAAAGCGAGGTTCTTGACAATTAGCCCACAAGTGGATCACTTGGTTCACCTGCGATCCCTGATCTTGATAAGAAAGCTCTACAGCTGGTTTCTGACGCCCACACTGTTTAGGAATACTAGTGTCTGCACTTACAAGCCAATGAAAATTGACCCTTCCCTGGCTTTCCACGAGAGCCCAATCATCGTCGATCGCAGGTGTTTCAAAGCCAGAATTTTGCACAAGATTTTCGCCATAGGTATAGCAAACCTCTCCTAAAGCTTCCTCATAAAGGGCCATGGAGCCAAGCATTGGTAGCACCTGGTCATCTAGATTTCGCGCCTTAAAGTTCATACTTTTGCACGATACTAGCATCATCAGTATTGATATGGATCTCAGCATACTGCTCCTTAGGCGTTACGCTGACTTGGATTCTTCGGCACGATACTTCGGCAACGTGATCACAAAGCGAGCTCCTTTTTTATAGCTACGATCAAGGACAATACTACCTTTGTGAGCTTCCACAATTTCTTTTGAAATATGTAATCCCAAACCTGTTCCTGTTGCCTTTCCTTGGGTAACAAAGGCATCAAACAAACTTTCCTGCAAATCTTTGGGAACTCCTGGCCCTGTATCGCTGACGCTGATCTCGATATCATCACCCTTGAGAGTCATGCCAATTATCAGTTTCTCCCCTTTTTCTAATATATCGAGGGCGTTATTTGTTAGGTTGAAAATAACCCTCATCATCTTGTCTTTGTCTATATAAACATCACCATGGTAGTCGACGATCTTCTCAAGGCCAATGCCCGTCTTCTCTGTTTCGACAGTCAAAATTTCGATGATTTCATCAATGAACGTTTCAGAATCGTAAACTTGGAGGCTATACTTTTTATCACCCCGTGCGAATGAGAGCAATTCTTCTATCATATTTGTACAACGATCGACCTGATTCATAATAATAGTGCAAAGCTTATCCCGCTGCTTGGCATCCATACTATCGCCAGATATCTTAATCAGCTCTGCAAAACCACGAATCGAGGTCATGGGATTCCTAAAGTCGTGAACTATGGTCGATGACAACTGACCAATCGTTGCCAAACGCTGAGATTTTTCTCGACTTTCCAGCAGCTTAAAGCGTGAGATAGCCGAAGAAACCTTTTCTGCCACAATATTCAAAAAGGAAAGGTCATGATCATCGAATCCCTTAGGGTGATTGAGAACTTCAACCCGACCCCAGATATCTGATTTAATTTCATCACTGTGCATATCAACAGCATGAAAGGGAACACCAAGATGATTTGAGATAACTAAGTCCAATTCTTTCTGTAGCATATCTACGGTAAACCCTGATTTAATTCTAAGCCCAATACCTTTTGTTTCCGCCACGCAGTCGAATTGCGAAAGTTTGTTCTCGTTAAATAAATATTTAACAGGGGCCTCGTCATTTTCTTGAAAGATCACCATCACGGCAGATGTGCGAAGGAAGCGGCAAAGAATCGTCCCCACACTATGGAGGAATGCCTGAAAATCCATGGTTTCAGCTAAAACCTTTTCAAGATCATAGACCACCTCTAGCTGCTTCATCTTCACTTCGAGGGAAATTTTCGTGACTTTTAGATCACGAATCACGTTCTCTTTCTGCTCGTAGAGCAAAGCTGATTCTACAGCAACCGCTGCGTGATTCGCCAGAAGCTGGAGGAAAGAGGTATCTGATTCCGAAAATGCCCCTTCCTTTTTATTGATCATTTCAAAGCAACCGATAATTTTCCCCTGAGCATTGCTCATAGGAACGCTCAGAATGTTCTTCGTTGTATACCCTGTCTGCACATCGATTTGGCTATTAAACCCCTTATACTGATAGGCATCATCGATAATAATAGGCTTGCCCTTGGCCAGGGTTTCACCTGCAATGCCCTGGGAGGCAGGAAAGCGTATCCTCCGGCTTTCGCCAATAGCTACCTTAGACCACAGCTCTTGGGAATCAGTATCCAATAAAAAGATACTACAGCGATCAGCACCTAGAGCTCGAATTGATTCACGCGCAAGAAGATCGATCAATTCATCGATGTGATGAATCTCGCCCATGGCACGAGCAATATTGAGCAGAATCGATAGCTGCTCAGGATTTGGGTCATGTCGTGTTCTACTGACTTTACTCATTTACTAAACTTGCTATGACAGGTGTAGTTTATCTAACTCTATTTTAGCGGAAACTCACTAGGCAGTATCTGACCGGAGTTAAGGAAAAAAAGAAAAGCGAAGAGATCCTCTTCGCTTCCATCTACAGGACGTTAGGGCTGGAGAATGGCATCTAACGCTCTAAAGACGCCAAGGCCCTAGTCATTCACCATTCAATTATCAAGTAACGCTTAGTCATATCTATCGACAGGCTATTGACCTCACCTTATAGGTAATATTTTTCCGCAATAGTATAAATAATCTCTTCAGCCTAGGATAAATGGTAAGAAATGAATTGATTCGTTAGACTAAGCTGCTGAAATCTTTAGTTTCAGATAGAAAGATGCTACGATAAAGACAAATAATAGATCGAAAAAACGACCTCATGCTTCAACACCTTATAGCATTTACCCTGTTCATGATAGCCCAGCTTGGTCTGAGCGCCCCGATGCAGGATCTTGCACGGGGTGGACAACTGTCATCATTCTACGAGCTACTTCAAAATGAAGGTACATTGCCACTCCAAGGTGAGTGGCTCATGTTTAGAGGTGTGCTACTTCAACCCGATCAGATTCAAAGCTATCGTAGCCAAGTGAATATAGAAAACCTGATTCATCTGCCTCACCGCCTGCCCTTCGATCAACGATCAGACGAGCTATCCCTGCTCCTCGAAATTCCATTTATCCCTGCTGATCAGCCTCTATTTATCCAAACTCGGTGCCATTGGATTCCCCACCAGGTATGGGTTGTTGGACCAGATTTAATACAGCCTTCCCAACCAAAAATAAACTGCGGCACCTCTAAACTGGACCAATCGAAGCCTGGTTGGCAAGAAGCATCGTGGTCTATCAATCAGGATGGACGACATTTCATTCTCATTCATCTGCGAAACCCCGATAAAATTCCCAGTGTCTACTTCGAACCCCCAACCATCAGACACGAAAAAGATTTCATTCCAACGTCATTTAAAATCATAGGGTTTGGTCTTGCCCTGCTAGCCTTCCAATTTGCTCTTTGGCACTCCCACATGGATCGGTTCGCAGCCGTCTATATAGGTTTTGTGACCATTAAGTGGCTGCTCGCTGAAAATATCTTACTGGTGGTTTTCAACCTCGCAAACTTAGCTCAATGGCAAAAGTTAAACCTGGCTTTCACGAGCGTCTTATTTATCCTACTGTCTCGCCCTTACTTTGGTTTACAAGTCCTTTCACTTTTCTTAGCAGCACTATTTGGAAGCTTCTTAATATTTCTAGAAAGCCAAAGCTTTTTCAAACATTTTCATACTTGGCAAGCACTTAGTCTTGGACTATTTATACCAGCTATTGCTAGCCTACCAGTTAGTGAATTGATGAACTTAAGGCAGGGGGTAAGGATAGGTCTCGCTATCGCCCTTATTTTAGGGGAGGACCTTTTGATTCCTGGACAGCATTTACTAACCCTATGGCCATTCGCACTGGGGCTTGTTGCATACGACCTTGAACAGTCAGTTCGCACAAAAGCGACATAACAGCTACTGTAAAATAGATATTCTACAAAAGGGCACATACCTCTGAAAACCTTAGAGGGGATCTCAGCTGTCCGTGCCCAGCATACTACTCTAGAAACCAAAGGGACTAAGCATTCACTTTTAAACCGAAACTAAAACGGAAGGGTGCCTTCGTCAAGAACTGGTAAACTCAATGTGAACCACAAAAATAGAACAGATGCCACAACTGCTTTGTTAACTAGAAACTTAATCTTACGTTTGACTCTATCCATTTGAATCCCTCCTTTCTATATCCAGGATTACTTTCGGATCTCCGTTGATGGGATGTAGAAAAACAGGGAAGACTCCCGTCATGATTCGATTTTTTAGTTTCACTCAAGCTTTCAGAGCGGGATAAGCCCACAGGCACGCATGGAATTGTTATAATTATCTCTAGTAAATCAACCCGTTCACGAAATTACGGATTCAACTTATGTATAGCATAATCGGCCTAAGTTTAAGCGCACTACTCTTAGTGAATGTCACTTGCGCCTTCGCCTCAAGCTCAAGCAAAAATTCTAGTCTGTACGAAGTAATTGGAGATTTGGCCACCTTACTGCTGTTTGAAACCCAAAATGAGGCAAAAGTTGATCAGAATCTCGCGACTAAGCTACACAAAATAAGCCACCCTATCGATCCCCTTAGGCCTTCACTTGGTAAGGATCCATCCCTAACCTTAGTCGCCCGCAACATTCCTGGTGAGCTGGAACTCTTAGATCAGGATCTTTTTAACAAGCACCCTGAACTTGGCAGAAGGACGCTACTCCGCTATCTGTCTTACTGCGCACGCTGCCATGCCCGTGATTCAGAGAAAAAGGAAAATTTCTTCAGAAATCTCAATGTAGACCAAACTCCATGGACCTCGTCCGAACGAGCACGGTTCAATATATTCTTTGGCGATTACGGTGACGCAATCCGCAACCTTCAAACAGCCCTGAATGACAATTCCTACTTTAAAAATCAGACTGAAAAATGGTATTTGGATTTCAAGCGATTGTTACTGATGGTCATAACCACCACTCAAAGAGCCCCCATAACTAGCGACTTTATCAAGACTTTTGGCCGATTAAAAAGCAAACCTAAAAATCTTGAGACTATCAAAGCTTGGCAGAGGAGTAGCCTTAGCTGGGCGGCAGAGAAGATCGAGCCGATGACCCGAGTGCAACGCCTGCGCCGCATATCAAGCCTTGTTGCTACAGCCAATAAAAAAGATCAGGAAATGCTCGATGGTGGATTTATAGAAAGATCGAGAGCCTTTGCCTTGCAGCAGAAGCTATTGAGTGAAGCTATTTTTGATCGCACCTATCAAGAAACACTTCGAGTTGCGGGATTAAATGCAGTCCATTTGGACCCAACTTTGGGCACTCCCTACAGCGAGCCTTACTTCGAAGCCTGCGTCCGTATCGCTGTGAAGAAGGATCTCTCTTTGTCCTGCCTGAATCATTGGCTCAGCGCGAAGAAGAGAGAAATGTCCGCCACCGCTGAGCTTCCAGACATAGTCAAACTAAGGCGGGAGAACCTGGAAGAGGTCATTGCCGCCATTCGATAAAATGATTTGACTACGAGCTGCTACCAAAGGCCCATATCAGCATTTTTAAACATCATGGATTCCATCGGGGCGTCGGACCGACTATTGTATTTTGCAGAAGACTTCTTGGAATAAGGCGTGTTCAGTGAACCCTCCACAGTGAAGTAGATAAGTTGACCAATCGGCATTCCAGCATAGACGCGCACAGGCTGCTTTACAGAGATCTCTAGGGTCCAATGATTGCAAAAACCTATATCGCCCTTCCCAGCAGTCGCATGAATATCAATACCCAAGCGCCCGATACTCGATTTGCCCTCAAGAAAGGGAACATGGGAATGAGCTTCTGTGTATTCCGATGTCACGCCTAGGTAAAACTGATCTGGCTGAAGGATATAACCATCGTGGGGGATCTCAATATTTTGGATAGGGTTATGCTTCTTCGCATCCAAAACCCGATCGCGATAAACCGCTAGTTTTGAACCCAAATGAACATCATAGGAGTTGGATCCCAAACACTCCCGACGGAACGGTTCGATAACAATATTGCCGGCACTGATTTCTTCAAGAATTTTAAGATCGGTAAGTATCACAGCATCCACCTTATATCTGGAGTCGAGTGCGCAACGATAACAAACCCTAAACTATTTGTCATTATCCAAGAAGGGACTCAGTTCAACAGCCTTCTGAGACACCCCAATCATTTTTGTGGGCCTGGGGCACTTCATAGCCCGTAGTTTAAGGCTCTTTCCGACTAATATTAGCCTTGGGCCTCCAAGGCACCTGGGAAAAAAGACCGCACCAAGAACTCACGGATCTGAGGACTACTGTTCACAGCTCTGTGATTTAGGCTGCTACCCAATATTACAATGAAATATCAGTCCCTTAGATCCGACAAACGTTCAGATTGACTGAAATCCGAAAGCCATTAGCAAAGCTATGTCACTGTAATTACTAAGCCCAACCCTGGCCAAAGTCTTGCAACACTGGCCCATGAAAGTATAGATCGTAAAGACAGGGATCAGGTGCAGAGCTTGTCCGAAGCACTGTAAGCGTCTTTGTGGCTATGAGAGGTTTCATGACAGACCCGAACAATGCTGAAGCAGTGACTTCCTTTAACATTGTGAACATAATTATGAACTCCCGTGAAAACCCTAATGGTAAAGTCGCCGAGGGAACCGCGGAAACCTTCCTTGAACTCTTCCAGCAATCTATCGCGGAAGCTTATCAAGTGCATATGAACGAGGTGAACCTATGAGAATTTTGAGAATAACTTTGATCGTAGTTACAGTTGGCTGTAGCCAAAATTCATTTGATGGCCGCGTCGGCGGTGGCGAACAAAACAAAAAGCAGAGTGATTTAGAGCCTGTCACCACTGGCAACGCAGAAGTTGCTACTGGCGAGCCTGAAGAAAACCTGACTTTGACCCAATCCCTTTGTCAGAAGGGGCTGAGCCGTGTGCAGAAGAATTATGACGATCAATTCGATCAGGCGTTTAGCTACCTTTGCACCGATGGCGACGTCAATGACATCTTCAAAAACCTTGTCAATGGCGCCTATGCTGGCGGCGAAGAACAGCCTAAGGTGATCTACTTGAAAGATGAGAGCAATGAGCTATATGAAACTAGCTTGGTTTACGCCTACGCCTTAAAGCTACCCATCGAAAAGCCTACGAGCTTCTCGGACTTTAAGCCACACGATGTACTAATGCTCGAACCGCTTGCGGAATCGACTTCGCGCATGGTTGTGAATGTGGAATCCCGAACCGCTTTCCCTGGCAAAGGCAGTCTTGAAGAAGTCGCCTTGTTCTACGATATCGAAAAAGCTGAAGGTGCCGCGATATTCGATCAACGTCGAACTAAGTTCAATATTTATCAGGTTATCGAAAAGAATCCAGATATTGTCCTGGCGACCGAAGCCCTATCCGAAGCTCACCCCAATTATGACGTGAGTCGTAGCCTCGTCTTGGGCATCAAAGATGAAACAGCGGGCTACTCGAATTTTGTCTTTCTAACAGAGCAAGAGATAAGAAATCGTATCGATGTTAACAGAATCAAGGCAACCCTGAGCGTTCTCAATCAGAAGGTCGGTCACACTCTTTTCAATCATATTGCAAATTCGAAATAGTCTTACGCCCACCAAGGGACTATCCTTGGTGGGCGTAAGCATCGTAGCTTTCTATTCAGCTTCACGAATCTCAAACAGATGAGACGTAAAACTCGGCTTTTCTGGATGCGAGTCCCAACTGAAGAGATACCCCTTCCAAGAACCTTCCATCCAAGTCCGAATATAATAACCACTCATTTTCAAAAAGACCTTACTACCATTCTTGATGCAAGTCTCATCGCTTTGAGAATCCGCATCCAGTACTAATACAGGCTCAGCTTTTGGATAGTAAGTTAAACCCCAAGAGTAGGCGCCTCTCGCCCGTCCATACCGGGATAGTCCGCGGTTAACAGTCTCGTAGAAAGTAACTTGTCTATTATTTGTAAGGGTGGTTTCATTCCCATTGACAGTAAAAACAGCTGGGGAACGACCTTCGGCAGTATAGGACTCGTAGCGTTCGTTATAGGCTATATAGTTGTCGTTAGCTAAAGACTTGATAGTGACTCTTGCTGGCAATTGAATGCAGGATTTAGAAACACCATCTGCATCGATTTCTGCTGGCTTGGTGCTCTCCAAGATGGATTCTGTTCTCTCCTTTAAGCTCTGATCGTAATTGCAATTGTCCCTTAAGCACTGTACTAAGTCCTCTTTAATTGAAAGCAGCTGCTCAATATTTCTATTGGCATGGCTAGCCAGTGCCTGATTTCTTAATGATTCAGCCAGTTCTTTCACTTGAAAGTTTCTCTTCACCTGCACCCAAACATCTTCGATGGCGCGATTTAAAGGTAAATTCTCTTGAATATTCGATACTGGAGCATCTCTCAGTGCATAGTAGTCCGTATATGCTTTAGTCTCAAAAGAATGAACCGGCAAGGTTTCAGCTTCCGCTAGGCTAGATTTATAGATCTCTAGATATTCTGGAAACTGGACAAGTTCATTCAAACATTCTTCGATCGATGACAGATTACACTGAAGGCTTTTCACAGCACCTAAGCTGGCTTCAGGAGCACCTCCAAGCTGATGGATCTCGATGAGAACCTTTACTCTTTTGCTCAGAGTTTCATTTAATTTACTCACTTCATTTTTGATTTGAGCCAGTGGTTTACCACCATCCTCACCATCTGTGCTTGCAGCCGATGCAGCCTTAGAGACAACGTTTTCAATGGAAACTTCCAGTGCTGAGGTCACTTGATCTTTGTCCTCTCTACTTTGGAACTGAAGCTTTAAAGTCGCAATCAACCAGGCCTTATGATTGACCCGATAAATAAACTCCTGGCCACAAAAACGTTTGAATGTCTCCGGGTTATTCTCGGCGAGAAGCTGTTGACCTAGTTCAGACCAAGCAACCGTTTCAGCAACATCGTCTTGATAGTTACCTTTCCAGAGTAGAGTGAAGCTCTGTTCCAAATCTGTCGCCGAATGTGACTTGGCAATGTTAAGGGTAGCCTTAACATCAACAAACTTAATCTTGGCTGCAACCGTATTATTGATGTCCAGCTGATCGAGAACCTGATCAAATTGCAGACCTTTTTCAATCTTCAGACTAGAGCTTTGATTTCCTAATTGTTGTGCTGTAGTTGTCACGCAGCGATCTGAAAGGACAGATTTCAGATCGGAGCGATAGGCTTGACCCATAACGTAAGCATCATCGATAACACTTGATATTTCGTCCTTGGGAGCAGAATTTTCAGGTTCCTGACAGGCAAAAGCCGTGAACCCCAATAGGATAAATCTCAACAAAGGTCGGTGGTTAGTCATCAGGACTCCTTTCTAAAATCACTGAAACTTGCTCGCTACAATGCTTTACAGGCGTCGCCGTAGCGATGAAGTGGAATTTTAGGCTGGCCAGCCGATGTTCATAGTTTTGGTTCTAGACAATTCACTAAACGTTTTCAAAGGTTTTTTGTGTAAAACTTGAGAGGAGGAAGATACCGGAAGAAGCTCATAACGAGGCTGGCAGCAAAACTACCGCAATATCACCTAGGTATATACAATCACGAACTTATGGCTAAAAAGGGGAGACACAAGGTCTCCCACATATTTATAGCTTGCTATAGGTTACAGCACCAACTGCATCGTCCCAAACAATAGACATCCGATCGCCACTGAATGATACCCTTACAGATTCTGGTAAGCCGCTAACAGAAAGAGCTAAGTACTTATATTCGTTTTCTGTACCTGCATTAGCTGTTTTAATGTTGAATGTTCCCTTGTAGCTGTAAGAACCTTGAACAGGGTGATCTCCTTTAACAAAGATTTGATTGTCGCCGCCGAAACTAACAATTTCAGTGTATCCAGCGCCATCGTCAAACTTGTAACGACCTGTAAGATCTACCTTCTTAACTTCGTATGATCTTACAGAGTTTGCACTAGCTGTAAAGCCAGTTGCTTCATAGTTTGAAACTGTAAATCGATATTCAGCAATATATACACCGTTGTCATGAAAAAGCCTTAGAGCAGGAACACCTTCAATTGCATTGAGCTGATGAGTAATCGAGATCGTACTATCATACGTATCAGCCAGATTACAATCAGCGCCTCGATAAGTGGATATGCTTCCAGTGCCGTCAGCCATCAAACTCCAGTTCTCTATTATATAGTCAGCACCAAACTTATAACAGAATGAGTAGTAACCATCGATATTGATGCCAGCAAGAATTTCTTCTTCAGTAGGTTCAGTTGGTTCTGACCCACTCTCTACGGGCGTAGTTTCTTCTGTTGTCTCTTCAGTGGTTTCTGGCGTCTTTACTTCTGGTTTTTTGACAGTATCTTCTTTCTTCACAACTGCTTCTTCAAATGAAGGTGGAAGAGGTTTTGTGGCATCTTCTTTTTTCTCTTCCTGCGGTGTTTGCACCTGAGGATCGTTATTCGGTTTTTTATTACAAGCAGTGAACACAACAGCAGCAACAGTAAGGGAAATCAATTTGGTCTTCATCAAAATAAACTCTCCGTTTAGATTAAAAATCCCAGACGTTTATCGCCTCGGGACACTGCATACTGCAAAGATGGGGCCACAGATGGTTTAAGGCATGCCTACCAAAGATCTCAGATGCATACTACGATAGACGCCTCAATCGGCTGCATAAATAATTGTCCATTGTAAAGGAGTTGCCCTATAGGGTCTTGGAGGTGAGAAAGCCAATCACTAACTCAAGTCGGCGGGTTATTTAGTAATTCCAGTATCTTGCAGTTACCTTAGTTGTCCATTGATAATTGAGTAGCTAGGCTGCTTTGTGATAATGGTGCGTTCAATAATATTTTTTTTCTCTATACTCTCAATGGCCTTCAGAGTCGGATATGTTTCTGTAAAGAAGATATCGTGGCTCAAGATGGTTAACCGAGTAATGGGTATTCCTTCGAAATTAATCTTCAGCTGCCCCATGAGTTCACGATAACTTTCAGTATCAAAGGTTAAATCAGCCCTTATAACGAGAAATATCTTACCGACTTTGGGTAGTTCAGCGATAAATTTCTGTATTTCATTTTTCGAATAGGACCACAGTGGAAACATCTTAGGCTTAATATTTTCATTCGCATGAAATCGTACAGGCCCAACGATGTAACCTGGAAAAAAGATAACAACACTTTCTGATGACTCATGATTTTCTATATAGCTGCTTATGGTTTTTGACTCCTCCACAGGCTCTGAACCCAGTGGGTGTACCGCCCGACCTATCCAAAGGGCTGCAAGCAATATGTAGCAGACAAGCAAGTACCTTTGTAATCGGTAAGACTTGAGTTCAATTGTTGATTGAATGACTCCGGCGATGACAAGAGGTAAGATGGGAAGAAAGCTACGGTACCAAAATATCTGCTGAAAAAGTGCTGAATATACAGCGATCCCCAGAACATAGATAACGCAGGCTACAAGCAACGAGACACCCACACGACCTTGACGAGGACAAAAAAGAGTCAGGCAAAATAAGACCGTAGCAATGCTAGGGACCCAAGTGGGAAAGCCATAGTCTGGGAACGGGGCTGCTCCAAAGTAATAGGCTATGGTGCCAGCAATTAGCTCATAGCTCATCGGAGGCATCCACCAGTCGTTGATTTCACGGAAAGGCAGCTCCAGAAAGAAAACGTACCAATAGAAAAAGACACTCAGACATACGAAGAAAGGAATCATGAGGCCCTTGCAAGCATCACGAAATTGCATAGGTTTTACCAAAACTATAAACACTGCTAAGCAAGGAAGCAAAAAAATGCCCACGAGCTTCGCTGAAACAGCAGCAGCTAAGGCGAAGCCTAACAGAATTTGTAGCCTTCGATTTGCAAGATCTTCGAGAAGATAAAGGGTGATGGCAAGGCTCATGGTACTCGCAAGAATTAGCATTCCATAGCCACGCAATTCTTGTGAAAATCTCAAAAACAATGGGTTCGATAAAAGTAGAATTGCAGCTATAAAAGACGCAATTGGCGATTTTCTCCAACACCAAAATCGATAGGCCACCCATACAGTGAGGAAAGCAATAAAAACCGAGAATAGTCGCATGCTTTCTAAACTCACCCCAAAGTGGCACCAGGCTCTTAGACAAAGGGTGTAAAGCGCTGGATGAAAATCCGTGGCTAGCCTTCCCAGCATCTCCTTGTAACTGGGATAGAGCAGCATTTCATAGGTCCAATGTTCATCGATCCAAATGTCGCGAGGAAAGCTAGTGTAGACCAGAAAAAAACCCAGGAGGGTGATTCCGAAAAAGCCATAGCGGCGGATCCGCTCGTCCCACACTTGATTTTGAAACGGTGTTCCATCGGAATGCTTCAAGAAAACCTCAGATATCGCCAACGATTAAAAGTACATCAGTGACCGCGAAACCAATCGTATATTCATAATGCTAGCTCAAAACGAGCCTCACATTCCATAGTTTATTGACATTGGTGGCTTATATTTGCCTTAGGATCTCCTACTAGAGCCCCAAGGTTGTTCCCTGGTGAACGCCTAACATATTACATGGCAGGGATCGCCACCTGGAATAAAAAAAGAGGCTACTCTTTTCAGAGTAGCCTCAACAACCCACACATATGATTAACTGTCATGGCCTCTAATGAGTTTGACAGTAATCTCTGCATTAATTGGCAGTTCTTCTGAGAAGCTGATAGTTCGATCCTCTACTACGAACTTATCTGTGGCTTCGCCGTTAATCGTCACTGCATAAGCTATATCTACTGACGATAGCAGGGCATCGAGATCATACTCACCGGTGTCGAGAGAGAACTCCTGGAGATGCTCTTTTACGTAGTCGAAGCTGAAGAGAATATTTTCTGTTCCGTTGAAACCGCAAGCACTGATGTCTACAATCGTACCATTCGGCTTGAGATCTCCACAGTCTCCTGTTGAATCACCAGTGACCTTAACCATCGCGCTGAAAATGGGATAACCCAAATCAATCTGCGATTGATTCTTAAAGATGTTGTCGTATTCGATCACGTAAGACTTACCCTTTTGATATTCTCCAGCATCAAAAGTAATCTCTTGCTGCCCAACAGTTGCTGACAAGGGACTGCTAAACTGATCGTAAACAACTACACTAGCCATTGCCTCCAGTGGCGCGAAGACAGGGTAAGAAAGCAGTGGACCAATAACCCTTTCATACTGAAATTCAATCTTTGACGAGTCTTTCGGAGCGGAATTAAAAGTCACATTACCACTTGCTGAATCATAACTGAAAGCACTGGCTTCAACTGGTCGACCGTCTACTGAAGCCTTCACTGAGCTAGCAACAAGTCCTGGCTCAATCTTGAAGCTTTTGAGAAGCGAACCTGGCTCACGATACACCACCTTAATTTCTCTAGCTTGGGGTGGTTTGGTGAATTGCACTTGCTTCTTGCTGGAGTCGTAACTGAAATCGGTGCTCGGCCGACCATCAAGATAGACAGTAATTGCAGAAGGATCGGCATTGCCATTCAGAGTAAAGCTAGCCTGCGGTGCAGAGGTTGTAAATCGATAGTTGATTGAGATTTTTGCTCCCGCTGGAGGCGCTTCATCGAAAGTCACAACATTACCGATGATGTTGTAACCTGTTCTAACTTTTGTATTGTTGACCACCACTTCGATTGATTCCGTAAACGGCGTATATTGCAAGGCAAATTGAGTTTTCAAAATTAAACTCAGGTCTAGACTCATCGCTTGAAGTGTGGCGCTATAGTCACTGTCGCAGATAGAGCCCCAGCTACCACCGGTTTGTTCAATCAAATCGGAATAGACCACCCCTTGGCGAAGTGCTGTTTGACACTGTGACTGCTCCTGGCTTGTGTGCCAGATCAATCCGAAAACCTTAGCGTTGACACCCACCTGGCGAATGGTTGCCAAGTAGTCTAGAAGGTAGTCTGCACTATTCTGCTCGTCTACCGCACACTTGGTACCATCGGAGCAGTTGTCCTCATCCGAAACGTAAAGGATCGCGAGTGTCGAGTTTGGTCGAATCCAAGAGCTCCCACCAAGGCAAGCCGGGCTGAGTGCGCTGACCGCCTGAGGAACACCAGCCTCGATACCAGATCCCGAAGTACCAGCTCGTATGGCATTCGAGAAGGCTTGCTGAGGATTGCTCTGATTTTTTTGTATCATTTCTCTCAAACAACCATCGGCAACATCGGTGGTCACAACTCCAATGCGCCAATCACTCTGGGCCACGTAGCTTAAGAGTGGCATAAGCTTAGTTGAAAGGTTTGCCTGTTCCTCTGCCATCGAACCTGAGTTATCGATGACAACCAAGACATCAAGAAGACCCTGAGCATCATCGTTCTCATTCTGCTTGAAAAATTCACTGATAGTCTGCTGATCTGAGCCCTGTTTGAATACCTCTACCTTCTGGGCTCTCGTCACCTGCTCATGAGTTAGATGAGCCTTAACTGTTTGCTCCTGCATCGTTCCGAATTGCTTAATTGTTTCTGACTCAAGGTCCACCTCAACTTCGACATCATCTATAGTAGATGCCTGAAATTTCCATTCTGCCGACTGCAAACTATTATATTGAGTCAGGTCATCAGATGGATTCTGATTGACCAGCTCTCCGTCATATTCCGCTGGCAATTCTTTAAATGGTGGGGGGCTTTCGTCACAGCCTGTAACGCTGAGGGTTACCAAGGTAACCATAGTTTGAAGCTTGAGCTTCATAAGACCTCCTCTAGGTTAATCGTTGGAGCTTGGATTAGACTCCAGCATCGGGACATGGCAACCCCGGCTCCAGTCCAAAGCAACGGCCCTTTATCAAGTGAGATTCTGCCTCTCGGGTAGCTACTTAGTTTAACGACGATTTTGGCTATTCTTTATTTATTTCCAAAACGAACGATTTTTAAACTAGCTCGATTTCCCTAAGGCAGAATTGATAAACTTTCGGCCTGCAGCCTTTTTATTGCTCGTTTAAATATTACGATTTCCAAACGGACTTGGGCACCTACGAGGATGGGAAAGAAGTACCTAATTTAAGCTTCGAATTTTAGGGAAATCCAGAATTGCCAAGATGCGAACAGACTATCATCAGGCACCTAAAAATACTTAAGATACGAGAATGTTTAGCTTGATTAAAAATGATTTAATAAACGAGATTTTTTCCCCGAATGTCAGATAGATATTGGACTTTGAAGGACAAGGGGACCAAATATGTCTAAATCCAGCAATCCTGGCGAGAAACTCGTCATGTCGATGCTCCAGTGCATGGACCGCTACTCTGTGGAACAGGCCATCAGCAGCACACCACTGAGGCCGAAAAACCCGCTAAATATTACTTTCAGTGAGATTAGTAGCCTCAACCAAAGGCAACACGATAGGCTCAGCATGGGCGCTCAGGTCAATCTCAACAAGGGTGAAATCTACATCATTGGTGATTGTAAGGACATCTCCGCATCAGGTATGTTTCTAGCCTGCTATCCTGATGAGAATATTTTTGTGAACGACACTGTGCACCTGATTATTAAGTTAGAAACCGGTGAACAGGTTTTTCGAGCCAAGGCTCGTGTCGCTCGCCAGGAGCGCAACGGCTATGCCTTGAAGTTTATCACTGCGAGCTAGAGGGGCAAGCCCCTTCACTTTCCCGATTCTCTGGACAAAGATTTGCAACGCTTTTGGTGGCGAAAGGTTTGATCCTGACCCATGCTTCAAGAGCCAGCCATCCTTCTTCAAATAACTTATTCTTGTCTCCAACTTATAGGAAACCACAGCGTTCAGAGCCAGCTCTGACATCCTGTACGGAAAACCAATCACCTTAACTTACGAATATTACGCAATTTATTCAGATCCCACCTCAATTCTACTCCCCACCTGGCGATCCTGGCGACAAAGCAAGAATCTGAGCTAAGAATGTAAATATAAGAATTAACTTATAAAATTCAGATTCCGCGACTCCTGGCTATGGTATCAGGCTTGCACCACCCCAGACATAGGTGAAAAAACTTCAAAAGGGATGGAACAATGAAAATCATCGGAAAAATTTGCCCACTTGCACTCACTGCACTTCTAGGCGCCTGTGGTCAGCAGCCATCAAGCCCGGTGGGACAAGCAAGTAGCAGTCAGGGAGCCGCTCAGGCAGAATCAAACAGCCCTGCCAGCAGCGACGATCTAGTAAGTGCTGAGGTTGATCAAGAAAACGACGCTCAATTAGAAGCACTTCAAGCTGAAAAGTCTGCTATCGAATCACGAATGTCAGAAATTAATGTGGAAATGAGCGAAGCTCAGGATGCTCAGGTACAGGTGAACGCCGCTGCTGCTCAAGAAGCCGGAATCGGTGCTGTCGCCGACCTTGGTAATCTAGGGGCAGCCTTTGACATTGGCGCTCTTGATCTGGACGCGCTAGCTATCGATGCCGATGCGATTCAAGACTTGATCGATGCCGCAATGGATGGTGATGTAGATGGTGTCATCGACGCGTTAATGGATCTCGTCGCTGCTCTAGGTGCAGAGCTTGACGCTCTTCAGGTAGATCTAGATGCTGTAAACGCACAAATCGATGCTATAGAGAAGTAATAGCCATTTAAAAAATCGGGGATTTTAGGGTATTCAATGAATCAGAATGGTCTATTCTGAGTCGAGTCGTGTTCAGCCGCCCAATACGGAAGTTGGGCACCCATACACTCCTGTGGCGAAGCTTTGTTAGCTTCGCCATTTTTTGTTCCTTGCACACGTGCCAATGTCCTGGACAGTCTATTGAATTGGCTTTTCTGGAATATCAAGAAAGCATTAGCATTCCTTCTGGCAATCTGAGGAATGGGAATTGCAAATTGCAAGGCGTGCTTGCTGAGTTGGATGTTGCTGATGTTGTGTGGAGATGAAATGGCAAGAAATCAAGAGCTTATAGATCAATTACGGACCATTTTTCAGGATGCTGCCGGTGCCGATACCCAGCAGTGGCATCAAGATGATAGTTTCCTCGCCTTAGGGCTCGATTCCTTGCTAATGACACAGGTTGCAGCAACTTTGAAAAAAACCTTCAAAGTAAAGGTTGGTCTCAGAGTTCTTATGGAAAGTCACGATAGCCTAGAAAAACTGGGTGACTTCATCGCCCAACGAATGCCCCACGATGTAAGGCCAACGATTAAGACTCAAGATAGTGCAAAAACTCCTCAATTGCTTGAACCTAATATAGGCTCCACAAATCGGAACTCTAGCAACTTAATCATGGCCCAGATCGCCTTGATGAAACAGCAGCTTGAACTCCTGTCTACAACACCATCTAACAGTCCTGCACCAGGCCCCATCATGGGCGAAACAAAGATGTCCACGTTTCGCTCAGCTCCTACAATGAAGTCTCCATCGAAAAAATCGGAGAACTTTGGAGCTATGGCCAAGATCAAGCGGGAACGATTTAGTTTAGAGAACCAGCAAAAGCATGCCATTCAAACTTTTACAGAAAAATACAACAAAAAAACATTTAAATCGAAAGCCTTTTGCCAAACCCATCGTCAAGCCTACGCAGACCCACGGGTTGTCACTGGCTTTTCACCAGTATTAAAAGAGCTCATTTACCCCATCGTTACCAAGCAAGCTCAGGGTGCGAGAATCTGGGACCTTGATGATAATAGCTACATCGATTACACCTGCGGCTTTGGAAGTATGTTTCTTGGTTATCAGGCCGATTTCATCCAGACTGCCCTTCAACAAGAATTGAGCCATGGTTTTGCAATTGGCCCCCAGTCCCATCTAGCAGGTGAGGTTGCCAATCTATTCTTGGAGCTCACAGGCCACGAGCGCGTGAGTTTTGCGAACACTGGTTCGGAAGCCGTTCTTGGTGCCATTCGAATAGCAAGGACAGTTACAGCAAAAGACAAGATCGTTGTCTTTGAAGGTGCCTACCATGGGATTAATGATGATGTAATCGTCCGTGGTCGATACGATAAGCCTATTCCTGGAGCCCCTGGAATCTCCGAAGCAGCGGTGAGCCAAACCATTGTCTTACCATATGGAGAAGCCGAAAGTTTAGAATATATCCGTCAGCACGGGCAAGATATTGCCGCTGTTTTAGTAGAACCAGTTCAAAGTCGACGACCAGACTTTTTTCCCTTGGCATTTTTGAAACAGCTTCGCAGTCTCACTAGGGACGTCGATAGTCTTATGATCCTTGATGAGGTCATCACAGGATTTCGATACACTGCTGACGGTATCAATGGCCATCACAAGATTGACGCTGATCTCGTCACTTAT
Organism: Pseudobacteriovorax antillogorgiicola; assembly: GCF_900177345.1. Lineage (NCBI taxonomy): Bacteria > Pseudomonadati > Bdellovibrionota > Oligoflexia > Oligoflexales > Pseudobacteriovoracaceae > Pseudobacteriovorax > Pseudobacteriovorax antillogorgiicola. The sequence goes on along the minus strand of NZ_FWZT01000004.1, from coordinate 253,304 downwards.
GGGAAGATTCCTGGCGGAGGATTGCCGATCGGCGCTATAGCTGGCAAAAGCTCTGCGATGGATACCCTTGATGGCGGTTCCTGGATGTTTGGAGATTCTTCAGTACCCGAGGTGGGAGTCACTTACTTCGCGGGAACATTTGTCCGTCACCCTTTAACATTAGCGGCAGCCAAAGCTACCTTGCAGCACCTCAAGGATGCCGGTCCATCACTACAGGAAACCACTGCTGCTCGTGCCAAGGTTCTATGCGATGGCATGAACGAGATTTTCAAGAAGCACCGAGTGGACTTTAAGGTATTGCGCTTTAGCTCACAGCTATACCTTAAAATACCGAGTCACTATCCTTTCGGTGAACTTTTCGGAGCTTGGCTCCGCTATCGTGGAATACACTTACTATTCGGCTTTCCATTTTTTGTATCTACTGCTCACAGCGACAGTGACATCGCAACGACTCTTCAGATCATGGATGAGCTTGTTGCTGAGATGACCAATCTGAACTTCCTTCCCACAGGAGGCTGAGAAGACATCGGCTCCTAGCAGCGAAAGCTAAGTAGCTCCAACTGCAATAGCCTTGGGGGGCTTGTCAGATTCATGACTACAGTTTCCGGCACGACACAGCTCTGACGGCGCCTAAGTCCATCCAACTGATAGGTACCGCTACTATGGGGAAGCTGCTTTCCAAGAGGCACCTCACCTGATTCATCCATGTTTTGAAATGCAGCCAGGATTAGAGCAAGCTGCTCAGAAGGCTCGCGCAGATAGTGCTTGATGGTATACTCTTGGCCCTGCTCCCACACCCCTTGGCTTGCGACCTCACCAAAGGTATTGACAAGGATCACCCGAGCACGCCCCACGGTTTGGTGAATCTGCACCAGGTGCTGCTCCTGTTTCGACAAGAGAACGTACTCAGCCACAAACTCGCGGCTGAACGTACGATTTTGATCAGGAGTGGTTTGACAGGCAGTCCAGAACACTAGTATAGGCAGAATCCAAAGCATAAATCGCAGGCTCCAACAATGACGTTCAAAAATCGTCCCACGATCATCTAACCTGCGCTAGGAAAATTCAACAGCCAATTAGCTCGACTTTGGCCGAAATTCAGGAAAGAGATTACGAATAGTATGTATAAAAAGTAAGCCGCTTGTGAGATGGTTTTTTGCTACCAAACGAAAAATCATCTTTAATCACAGAACGGCTTACCATGTCTGTACCATCTTTCATTAGCGATTTCATGTCGATTTTTTCAGAGTGTGCCTCTAAGCCCTCTATGACAAGGCTTTGCGAGCTTCTTACTGCCAGAATTCTCGCTATTGGAAAAAGTACTATAAGTAATTTAGCAAGAGTCTATGGACTGGATCCCTATGCTTGCCCTTGGCATCACGTATTTTCTAGATATTCTATCTCCCTGTGGCCATTTTCACTCACCTTGATTCGCCTGATTATAAGTACTTTTTCAATTAGCAGAAACGTCATTTTAGCTATTGACGATACCACTTGCCTTCATAAAGGTCCCAAAGTTTTTGGTCGTGCTAAACATAGGGATGGAGTCAGGTCCTCTCATGGTACTTTAGTTCCTCTTATGGGGCATAAGTGGGTGGTACTTTCCATAGTTGTGAGAATACCTGGAACCTTTCGTCAATGGGCGTTGCCTATTGCTGTCGGTTTGTGTCGTTCTTCGGAGTTTGCGAAGTCACAGAAAAAGAGACATAAAACACCTGCACACATTGGAAGACTTTTGGTAGCTAAAATCAAAAGAAGTTTTCCAAAGATCAATTTCATCATAGTTGGCGATCAAGGCTTCGGACAGCACCAATCCGCTAAAGATTTCTCGAAGCCAGGACTCACGTTAGTAAGTAAGTTCTATCCAGACGCTGTCCTTAGGGGCTTGCCGCAACCCAAAAAGAAAGGGCAGCCAGGGCGACAGCAAACCATGGGAGCAAGACTCCCGAAACCTAGCGAAGTAGTAAATTTAACGGAAAACTTTAGTAAAGCAACAGTATCTTGGTATGGAGGAGGTGAGCGAGACGTCGAGTTTATAGCTAACGAAGGGTTTTGGTATAGACAAGGAAAGGGAGTGGTAAAAGTCAAATGGGTGTTTGTCAGAGACATAACTGGAACCCATCGAGATGAGTACCTTTACACCACTGATACTAACTTAAGTCCTGAGGAAGTCATTTCTCTATTCACTAGCAGGTGGGCCATAGAAACTACATTCCAAGAATGCAAAGGACAGCTTAAGATCGAGTCAACACGGGTATGGTCTGAAAGGTCCACGTTATCACTTATTCCTCTTATTTTCGGTATGTATTCAATGGTGGTACTGATAACAAAGGACAAGGTGACAAACTCCACTAGGTTCCCAATAAGTTGGCCAGGGAAAAAAGGGCCTACTTTTTCAGATATGATCCTTATATTGAGGAGAAACACCTGGGAGGCGTATTTAAATATCAACACCCAGATGGATCAAGGGACGTACGCAATTAGATCTTCTGAAATTAGAAAAATCATAGGAGCCTTGTGTCAGAGCGGGTAGTTCAGAAACTGATACTCTTGAAAATTTCATATATCAGCCAAAGTCGAGATTAGGAACTGTTGATGTTTTAAGAAACGAAGCTGGTCTGGCTTGATGAAGCCAAGGCTAGGAGTTGTATTTGAGTCTAATGTTGTTATCGATTCACGCCGGCTACCATTATAGCTATCCAGAATATCTTTACAATGAAAGGCATTGATATTTACAATATGAATTGTAGCACAAAATTCTATTCGATAATAACCAGATATAGAAGTTGAATTCACTATCTGATGCGACCCATTCCTTCAAAATGGGAAAAGATCACTTTGAGATAATCTTAGAATTTCTTAGGTCAGTCAAGACTAAGATCTGACAGGAATGGTAGAATTAGCAGAGGCAGGGGAAAAGCGACAACTGACAAAACGCCCCAAAACCAGATCGATCGATTCTTTTTCTTAGCGAGGTACATCGAATAAACTACTACAAGACATAGTAGTATGATTGTTAGTGTCATGAAGATAATTTCACTCATCCCTGGAAGCATTGTAACCTATTTTTAAGCTTTTCTTGGTCCCTAGGTATTCCAGTGACTCACCACTAGAAATTCCACTTTTGATCGAGGAGCTTGAGAAAAAGATCTGTTTTCAATCGATCAAGGGTAGGAGGTCTCGATACACTGCTAGTTTTTGATCCGAAGTTAGCACTCAACTAGAAATCTGAGCGTACATCATCATTCCCGATGACACCTCCGTGTGCCCATTCCAATCGGTTTCAGAAATAATGTTTCCATCAGGATCGTAGGTATAAGAACGAGTCGCAATCTCCTCACTTCCGTCTTTTGTCCTCTTTAGCTCTTTGCTTTAACTCGACAATAAAGTCGCATAGAAAAACTATTGCAAGACCTTCTAGCAAGCTGTCTCTATATATCAAGCTGGCTACAATTGTAATTATAACCAGCCCTTCAAATAAAACAACCTATCCATTATTCACGAGCTTGATTCTACCAAACTCAAAGCAGCCCTTTCCTCCATGATCGTCAATGTTAACTTTTATAGGATCGAATGTTCGAGTGTAGTTTTCACCGTCCACAGCTAAAGTATAGGTACATTCAAACTCAACAACGCACTTCATCTGATCGCTTTCTAGAATAGCTTCACGACCAGGCCATGTTCGAAACTGCTTAGCTGCGACACCACTCCCATCGGGAAAGCTCCAAACATCAACATAAGAATACTTGCAAGATAGCTCTTTAATGAAAATCTGCGGATTCATCACTGGCAAGCCATTATACGCCCTAAACTGCATTTTTTTCTTCGTTTCGTAAAAATCAGGAACATCGATCACACCAATATTACCACTAGAAATACTTTCTAATTGAATGTAGTTTCCGATATTTTCACTACTAAGCGAATCGAGAATATCTTTTGACGACTCAACACTTGAGAAAGCTGCACTCGAAGAAAGAATAGTAATAACGGTAATTCCGTTTTTTAACATATCTCTAAATCCTACTTATGTTGATAGTGGTTTTCTGGCAATAGCACGACACTTGATACCTTGTTTTTGAAGCTCGTCACATGCCGATAGTAGTAATTCAATCCTAGTATCATCTTTGCAATCTAAGACGCTGGCACCAAAAGTCAGCCATGCAAATACGTTGGCGCTCCCGTCCATAACAACAGCACTAACCTGTGCGTATGGGTGAGGGAACAACTTGCAGACGTAAGAACCTGACTTTAGCCCTAGCCCAACTCCCCCGAGGATACTAACTAGCTGCTCCTTAGTTTTACATTGCACGGCCTCTAAATTATAGTTGCGCCTATTCAACTCAAGAGCAGCAGAGGGTATGGAAGAACCCTTGCCGCCATCGGTAAAACACACATTCCCAAGACCGTTGTTAGGATTTGGGAAAACTCCTTGCGGCGGCGGCCTCTCATGCTCCGGCGTGACACTTAGACTATCTATGATCTCTTTACTAGTAAGATTATAACCAGTTGAAAAAGCCGAAACGCTCGGTGCGAAGCTAACAAATAGTACTAACGCTTTGATCATAGGAACCCCTACTGGTTTAGGATTGTCTGCGCGTTATAAAATTCATCCGCAGGAAACGTGGGGATAATCTCACCTGTATGAGCGTTACGCAACACAACATCCTCCCAATCTGAAAGACGCTCAGATTCACCACCGCTTGGCTCTAGAATCACCTTAACATCAGTTAGGCATTTAGCCTCATCAGCATATGCGTTATCAGTGCCCACTTGGCAAGCATTTGGTCGCCTACAGTATTGAACTACTGTTGTAATCTGCTTTGCACAATTTTTCTCGTTCGAGACTAGCGTGCTTTCCTCGCTAGTGAATAGACGTAAATTGAGAGCTTGTTTCTGTTCCCCAGTTTTGTTAGTCCATGTGAAAAGCGCTCCGTGGCTGCCTATGTAGATATTGGCAGAAGAAGGCGTTTTATTGACAGCTATTGACTTCGACCTAAACTTAAATTCGTCAGCGGCTTCTAGTGTTCCAGTCATAGATGAAATTAATACCAAAGAACCCATTAACTTTTTAATAGCCATAACATAATCCTATGAAATTTCTCAAAAAAGAAGTTATGCACCTAACGTATATCTAGATTTTTCTAAGCTCAATCATACAAGCGTGACACTCTAAAAATTAAGCGTCCCTACGCTCTCTATTTTTCCAATAAAGAGCGTGGTGCCCTATGACTTATTCTGATATTAAATCAATCAATAGCGATTATTTAGCAAACCAACTGTTCTGGAGATATCATGGACGATCTCATCGACCATTGGCGTACTTGGTTGGAAGGTCACGCTTCTCGGTCTGTACCTGGATTAGCGCAGAAGACAGGGCTGGCCACCTCCACCATTAGAAGGATTATGAACGGAGAGCAAACCCCAAACGAAGAAACAGCGAGAAGTATATTACGAGTCACAGCCTCGGACCCTAGCGAGTATGTAACTCTTTTAAACAAAGCCTTTCCTAGTAGTAACGAGCATCTAAGTTACGTCGCACAAGCGCTTCAAGGAGCTACAGCAACCGACATTGCTGTAGAGTTCTACAAAGAGGACGCCCTAGGCTTTGAAATATTTGTGGCTACAACTTCTTCTATTGGCTATTGCGAAAAAGCTTTGATTAAAAAACTAGGAGAAAACGGGGCAGCTAGAATTGAGCAACTACTAGATGATGGAAGCTTAACATTAAAAAATGGTCGCCTATACTCCAAACAAGTTCTATTTACTTCAAAACAATCTATATTGGATGCATGCGACAAAACGCCCAGACTAGTAAAAATGAACGCCGACAAGTTGAGCGGGCAATATTTCTACGCTAGCAGGTACACTGAATCTGATCTAAGAAAAATTGCCAATGCGACAATCGACTTCATTCAGAAAATGGATGAGATTAACGCCAACAGGGAACCATTGGATAAGACTTGTAAGCCAAGTTGTGTTAGCATCGTTTTCGGATCTATCGAAGGAGAGAGCTAACATGAAATATATATTTCTAGCATTAACCCTAGTAAGTACCATTGCGGTTTGTGAGGGGTCCGGCGGTGGCGTAGTTGGTAGACAGTTCACCCTATCCTCCACTGACTTTTCGACTGCTTTAGAAGCTCTCGAAAAGAGGGACACGGTTTTTTCTCATCATATCAATGAAGACATAGAGCCAAGAAGGTTATTAACACTCGAAGCCCTAGAAGTCATTGAAGCCAGCACTGAAAGCGGCGAACTCATCCACTTGATACAAGAGTAAGCCGCTAGGCTCTCGATGTATCAGTCTGATACACCTTCTTGGGGGTAACTGGTCGCTTGAAACGCCGTAAACCGCCTGTTATCCCTTGCCAATACAAATATTCTAAGACAGACGAAAATTTGTGGCACCCATATTTGCTCTAGAGCAAGCAGACCAGAAGAATCTATACACGACGTTTTTGCTATTAAAACGGGTTTTGGAAGTTCTGCTGAGTTTGCTGATATTGCGCAAGCATCTATAGCATATGTAACTGCCGCGACTCGCGTGGAGGAAAGAGATCCTTCCATTAAAGTGAAAAGTTTGGACGAGGTTGAAATCATGCTTTCTAAAAAGATCGATAATTGGATTGCTGAAGGTGAAGCAAGAGGCGAAGCCAGGGGTGAAGCAAGAGGCCAGACGAGAGCTCAACGAGCCATTGCTCTTGCACTACTTCAAAAAGGCCTCGATAAGATGCTTATTGCGGAAGCTACAAAGCTCTCTGTCGAAGAAATCGAGGCGCTAGCCAAAGACGTTTGATCCCATGCGATGTCTTTGGCTCATGAGTGCTTGTTCTGCTAGATTGAAACCATGGGACGAGCTAGACGATACTTATGTTCAAAACATCAACAGCCCCAAGACTATAGAACCATCAAAGGTTGTTACTTGCCATTTAATCCTGAAAGGCAAAGGAGGCTCAAGCTAGACTTACCAAGAAGTCATGTCTTTAGCCTCCAGTCTTCCTTTCGAGATAGCGCCTAGCGTTATCAGGGATAGCTCGAAAACTGTTCGTCGAGCGAATGACTAGATATAGTTAGGTTTTTAGGAACGCCCATGTAAAATACTGGGCCTTAACTCTCGGCTTGGGCATCCTTTGCCAACTCGAACTTGATTAGCTCGGACAGGTACATGACAGCGCGATGATTGAACTCACGCCAAGGCACCACAAAATCAGCATGGCACTTTGTTGGCTCGATATACGTCTCATGCATCGCCTTCACGGAGCCTAAGTACTGCTGGGCGCAGCTTTCGAAGTTCCGTCCTCGTTCGGCCATATCGCGCCCAATACGTCTCACCACACGAACATCATTATCGACATCCAGAAAAATCTTAAGGTCTAGCAAGCGATACAACTCGGGGTAGCATAAAGCGAATATTCCATCGAGGATGATCACCTTGCCTGGTGTTAAGGTATCAGTTTGTCCGGTGCGGGTATGGCTAGCGAAATCATAGCGAGGCTTCTCGACTGCAACTCCGGCACGTAGCAAGCTAATTTGCTCATGGACCAGCTCTCGCTCAATAGCTTTGGGATGATCAAAGTTCACTGATGTTCGCTCTTCTGGGCTAAGGTGCGACAGATCGCGATAGTAGTCATCCATCGAAATAATCAATGGTGTTTCAGCAGCCAAACGCTCCGTGAGATTCTTCACAAAGGTGGTTTTGCCGGCTCCAGACCCACCAGATACCGCTACCATAAACGGGGCGTCCATAAAATCTCCTATTGCAGATGAATCGAAGGTGAAGATATGGCAGAATCACTTGCTTTTGGCAACGATAAAGCCATATATTTAACCTGTGGCGCAAGATTCTCCAGAGCCCCGTTTCATCGCCAAATAAGGACCCCCGAAATGATACGATCACTTACCCGAAACCTATTGTTCCAGTACCAATCATCTTGGGCTGATGGCCATATTCCATATCAAGGTTACAACCCCCAAGAAGAACTAGACGCTACAGAGCGCTTCCTCGAATTTATAGATAGCAGCGATCAATGTTTTGAAAGAAGCCATGTGCCAGGTCACGTTACCGGCTCAGCTCTCATCTGCAATAAGTCTATGAACCAAGTTCTCTTGCTCCACCATAAAAAGCTAAATAAGTGGCTGCAGCTTGGTGGTCATGCCGATGGCAATCCTGATCCCGCAGCCGTAGCTATGAAAGAGGCCCAAGAAGAAAGCGGACTTCAAACTCTGGATTTTTTGAACTATCGGGCTGACCTTAAAATTCTCGGGGCCCAGGAAGGGCAGCAACCATTTCCATTCGATCTCGATATCCATGTGATACCAGCACGAAAATCCGAGCCGGAGCACAAGCACTACGATATTCGCTATTTGCTTGTAGCTGGCCCGAACCAAGCGATCGCGCAGAACCATGAAGCTAATGATCTTCGTTGGTTCACGCTCGACGAGGCACGACGGCTAACCGATGAGCGTAGCATGGCACGACAATTCGATAAGTTAGAGTATTTACAGAGGAACCTACTCTAATTCTTGACCACACCCGGCAATTGCTTTAGATTCACTCGGCGTGTCCAGTCGGGGCTACTGAAACAGTGTAGCTCATCGTGAACCCACGATTTCGAGTCAACCTGGGCACGCAACCTCATCCTCACTGTCATCTGCTTCCGGTGGCGGAATTTCGATTTCATGATAAATCGATTCAATGGGCAGCTGATAGTTCAAACCTTCATTATTTTCCCAGATTTCAGCACTGCCATTGCGGCTAAAAAGAGCGTATTCAAGGACAACATTTTGTGGTTTACACCAGAAGCAAGATTCCATTTTTGCAGCCGTGAAATCAATGCTCCATAGCTCTCTACCTTCGGCTCCGGGTCCATCATACTTGCCTAGAGTCTCATGGCTCGTTTGCCAATCGTCAATGGTCCAACGCACCCCCACATCTTTGCCAAATCCACCTTCGCTAACCTGGAGATCGATCCACACCTTAGCATCCCAAAACCATCCATAGCGAACTCCAGACGGCGCGCAGTAATTATCGGCCCACTGCCCTATTCCTGCGACTTCAATTTGCTGGCCCATAGCTTGGCAAGGCAACAAAGCACCTACTAAAAGCCATTTTGAAAGACCTTTCATGACTAACCTCCTCATCTTGAATCTTAGTTCGCTTTAAACGTAATGAATCCGATGAAGAATTACACCCGGTTTTCCAGCGCGTGCTTGGAGCAAGGCACGTTTCGGTAGGCAATTTCCTTCGTTAATGAAGCTTTGCCCTATGACTTAACTGACGATCAAGATAAGCAAGAGGGTGATCGATCCCCTGCTGTGAAAAGCGTTTAACCTGGGACCGACATGATGCACCCGTCGCCAAGAATATTGCGGCTCCGTTATCCCTTAATTTACGACGCCAAGACATATTGAAAACCCCCTCCGATTCTTCCAAGTGCTCTGCCTCATGACCAAATGCTCCGGCCATTCCACAGCAGCCAACTTTGGCTACTTGAAGATCCAAACCAAGGGACTTAAAAATGCTCTGCCATTGGCGCCCAGATTCTGGCACTGCAGTAGTTTCACCGCAGTGCCCAAGCAAGATGAGCGGTTTGCTTTCATTAAGGCTGAGACCATGCTCGGACACTACCTTGCTTAGAAACTCCTGAAGAAGTTGAACCTTCAGCTCGCCCGCTGGGCCATAGTTACGATACTCCTCGCGGTAAGTAAGTGTGATAGCGGGATCAAAACCCACAATCGGACAGTTTAAACTCATGAGCTTGTGAATCTTTTCATGGGCTATCTTTGCAGTTTGCCGGAACTCATCAAGAAATCCTTTCACATGAAGACCCTTACCATTCTCGATAAATTCGCTAACTACAGGTTGGTAGCCAAGCCTCTTCAGAACCCTAAGGGAACTGACAAATGTTTCTGCTTCGTAAAAGCCCGTTATAGCATCTGGAAGAATGATCACGACGCGACTCAAGTCGCGACTCTGCCAAGAATCAAATTCAGAGAACTTAAGCTGAGGAATTTCGCTATGATTCAGCTGTGCTCGATAACTAGGGCTACTCAACTGTGGAGTATCCACGAGCCCTACCCAATGCTTCATCAAGAAGTGAAAGCCAGGAATCCTTAAGCCAAGATTGTAAATCCACGGCAAGTTCACAAACTTGCTATGAACCCGCTCACCCATGGCCACAAGCTTATCCTTGAGTGGCCTACGATAGCGGGTATAAAATCGATATAAGAACTTTGATTTCAATTCGGGAATATCAACCTTGATTGGGCAAGTTGCTGAGCAAGCCTTACAAGACAAGCAGCCGTTCATGGCATGAAAAACCTCTACTGAAAAATCATCCACCTTAGGGGCAAGACGTTGACCACCTCGATCCCCATCGAAGGCATTGGCATCGTAGCCCTCGCGGCTTAGTTGCCTTAACCACTCTCTCATAAGACCAGCTCGCCCTTTCGGAGAATGAATGCGATTCCGCGTGAATTTATAAGACGGACACATCACGTCATCAGCTTCAAAATTAAAGCAGGCACCATTGCCATTACAATTGATGGAGACATCGTAAGAATCTCTTACAGGCGCTGGTATTTGGCGATCACGCTGCCCTCTCAATGGAGCCTCATCGAGGCGGACCACCTTATCTTCTGAGTTGAGAGGCGTCACCAGCTTCCCTGGATTTAGTTTATTGTGGGGATCGAAGATGCCTTTGATACGGCGTAAATCCTGGTACAATTCTGGACCAAAAAACTCCGGCATATACTCACTGCGAAGACCCTTGCCATGCTCCCCCCAGATGACACCACCATACTTTAATACTAAATCCTTCACTTCATCAGTGATTTTTCGGATCAAGCGCTCGTCGTCTTCAGTCTTTAGGTCTAAAGCGGGCCGCACATGGAGACAACCAGCATCCACATGGCCGAACATGCCGTAATCCAAGCCATGCTCATCTAGGATCCCCCGAAACTCAGTGATAAAATCGGCTAGATGCTCCGGTGGAACCACAGTGTCTTCAACAAAAGGCACAGGGCGGCGGTGGCCTGGCCGATTGCCTAGTAAGCCAACTCCCTTTTTACGTAAGCTCCATAGTGCAGCAATGTCTGCATCACCCTCAGCTATGGCGTAGCCGATCGCTTGATTGGCTTGTCCCATGCGGTCTTTCAGTACTTTCACTAAGTCCTGAACCTGAGACTCCACCCCCTGTTCATCATCGCCAACAAACTCAATAAGATTGACTGACTTCACTTTGTGATCATCAGGCCCAGAGAAAAATTTACCGACTTTGTCCCAAATCACATCACCTCTTGCCAACTGGACAATGGTATCATCCACAGTTTCGATGGCAGCCGGATTAGCTTCTACCAAAACTTGTGCTGCTCGCAAACTATCATCAAATTCCGCATATTTTGCTAGAATGAGACGTTTGACTTTCGGAATTGGCGTGAGCTTAAGCTTCAACTCAGTAACAAAAGCCAGGGTTCCTTCTGAGCCTGAGATCAGATAGTTTAGGTTAAACCCACCTTGATCATCACACACATGGGCCAGATTATATCCCGTAAGAAAGCGGGTGAGTTTGGGAAACCGTTGCTTAATCAATTCCCGGTGCCCGTTGATAATATCATCAACTTCGCGATGGATTTGCCCCACTAGCCCTTCGTCTTCTTTGGCCTGAGCAAGTGCTTCAGCCGTGAGGGGCAACGACGACCATGTCGTACCTTCCGAGAAGACAAGATCCAGGGCCAGTAGGTGGTTCGATGTTTTTCCATAAATTCGCGAGCCCTTTCCACAAGCATCCGTGTTGCACATCCCACCTAGAGTTGCACGATTGCTGGGAGAAAGATCTGGAGCAAAGAAGTATCCGTGAGGCTTTAAGTCTTTATTTAATTGATCGAGAACCACTCCCGGCTCCACACGAACCCAGCGCTCTTCCAAATTAATCTCTAAGACCTGATTCATATGGCGTGATAGATCGACCACTACACCATGGGTAAGCGACTGACCATTGGTACCAGTGCCTCCACCCCTTGCCGTAAATGTAATGGCCCGATAGTCGGAACCTGACGCCAGGCTCATCACCAATTGAACATCGCTCACGTCCCTAGGATAGATAATGCCCTGAGGAATCACCTGATAGATGGAGTTATCTGTCGATGCTACCATTCGCCCAGCCCAATCCGTTTCCAGATCTCCCTTAAAATCAGAGCTGCGTTGGAGGGTGGCGAAAAAGTTTCGAACAGTGGTCGGCAAAGCATCGCGTTCGGTGAGCTGGGGGATCATGGGTCCGTCATCTCCGCTGGTGTACGTAGTGCAAGTGCCGATAATAGACGGACGTACTAATAAATATCAACCAGAATTGCGGGCCTCTTCGAAAGAGGCCACTATCCCGTACGAGGAGGCTATGTTAGAAAATAGCGTTTAAGGCTAGTGAGCGAGAAACAGGGAGCGGATCTTGAACCCACAAACTTGGTTGGCCTTGTCGAAGTAGATCACAGTAAACTGCCGCTCTGTGTAACCATTTGGATCACTGCGATCAGAAAGGTAGCGAATATTCCTAGACCGACTATCGCAATCATTGACTTCGGTAATATCTGAATTATGGCTCACAAACGGCGCTTGTTCCCGAAGAGTTTCAGCTTTCTTAACCGGTTGTTTGCCCTTTTGTGGCTTCTTCTCCCAATCTGCAAATTCCATATTATTATAGTCAGATTCAGACTCGGTCGAAAGGTGTGTAAATAATACCCCATCGACTTCTCTTACCACCAACTTGTCCTTGTGAGCTTGATTGGCATTATGAAAGACTCGATCTGAAAAGGCCTTTTGAGGCAGTCCGTAATCCTCTACCACAATCTGCCTCTCAGTACGAAATTTGACTAACTCTTGCAACTCACCCAGCTTGAAGTACGGCCCGTGGGACACACAGGACACGGAAAACAAACTTACTCCAAGTAATCTTAATAAGGTCTGAATCATTGGCTCCTCCTTTGATCTCACCTAAAAATTGATCGGAATTCACCCTTCCCCCATTAAGAAAATCTGCTAAATCACTGGATTGCATTGTTTTTTTCGGCTTAGTAAAAATCTATTGAGCCCTCCACGGCATATTTTAAGTTCCTGAAATTACGCCATTATTACATGGGTTCAAAATTTGCCGAAAAATTGACTCAACCTTTGCCTTTGGGGGCCGAAGCTAGACGTACGATTGAACCGCCTCATAGAAGGGCTCGATGGCAAACCTACCTCCTAAAATACTGGTTGTGGATGCAGATCCGACCGTCACAGGCCCTATTTCCGACCCGTTAGATAAGATGGGGATCGAAGTTTTTGCAGCCTCTGACCTTCAAACCGCCATGTATCGCTTCAATAAGCAGTTCTTTCGAGTCATTTTCGTTGAATTAAAGTTCCCCGAGTTGGATGGGCTTTCCGTTATCCAGAAATGGCGGAATCACGAAATTGCAGAAAAGCAGACGGCCGGTTTTATCGTCATGACCAGCGCCCCTCTCAGTAAGGAACAGCTTGCGCTAGTCAACGAGATGGGGAAGATTCAAGTGGTACAAAAGCCTCTCCAGGTAGGCCCCATGATCACTCAGATTCAACGAGCATATAAGCTTCACGTACGCTATGAATTGGCTCTGAAAATCAAGAAGGATATCACGGAGAAACTTGAAAAAGACGGGGATCTGAAGGCAGCAATTAAGTCTGTACAAGAATTCAAGGAACCTCTTAGCGATGAATACTATCCATTGCTCTTAGAGCTATATCAACTTCATGACAACTACGAAGAAGGTATCGAAGTTCTCAGACAGATACCTAATGAAAAGATGGACCCACTTCAGCGTTTAAACCTGATGGGCAAGTTCAATTTGAAGATGGGGAATCTAGAGGACGCCCGCAAGTTTTACGAAGAGGCGGATCAGGTTGCTCCCAAGAATATGGAACGAATCACTGATATGGTGGACATGTACCTTCAACTCAAGTCCCCCGATAAAGCAGTTGATAAACAACGGCAAATTCTCGACCTTAATCCCGAAAATCGCGACATCAAGTTTGATCTGTTCAAGCAACTGGAAGACAATGGCTTTGCAGATCATGCAGCATCCTTTTGCCAGGAGACGAGTGCTCCGAAGGAAGTGGTACGTTACTTCAACAACAAAGGTGTTGTGATGGCCCAAACTGATTCTATCGATGTTGCCATCGAAGAATACAAACGAGCTATCACCTACTATCCCAACAATAAGGATAACTATCTCATCCACTTCAATATTGCACTGGCGTTTCTAAGAAAACGCGATCCTAAGTTCCTTCCCCAAGCCAAAGAGCATCTCAGCGCGTGCCTGAAACTCCAACCTAACTTCGAAAAGGCGAAGGCTCTCTTAAACAAAATACTCGATCGACAGGCTGGATAGGACGTTGCCAGCTCGTAGGATCGGTAAATAGGATCGGTCCCAGGCGATTTTTTCTAGTTGACTTCGACAGTTAAGAAGCTCGAATAAATTTCTAAAGGGAAGGATTCAATCTTACGATAGGTAAGCGAATAAGGCGAGAATCACTATGTTTATGCGAATCTTCACAATACTATGGATGCTAGGCTTCAGTGCATCCTGCACCGACCAAGACTTTTCTTCAAATCCTAAAGAAAATCAGGAGCCTCTACAAAGCGAAGACTTGCTAGAAAGTGACGACAGCGAGGCTGCAAACATCCCGCAGCCGATTTCTGGCGCATATCTGGCTTGCGCGGAGCTGCAAAGCCCCAGCGATACTAATGAGCTAGCACATGTTGGCTGTTGGATTAGCGATGGCAATGGCCAACGGATCAATGTGAGTAGTAGCTATTCCATCCAGTGGCAACTAGCCCTCGATGAGAACCTAAGTGTGGATCAATCCACAGTTGTTTATGAAGAAGGCAGTAGCCCTTGGCATGTTAGCTATTATCTTAGTTCGATAGTGGCAGGAACCGTGAGCCAAGCTTTGGCAAGCATGCGCGTGATAGCCCTTGTCAGCGACTCAGCAGGGAAGGCACTAGGCTCCATGGTGAGCACCTACGAATCTGCGAAAGATCGAAGCCCCCAAGCCCAGGCTACAGCCTACCGATTCTATCGCATTGAAATCTTTGAAATGAAACAGGCCTGCGAAACAAATACTGTGGGCATTGAAGGGCTTGCACTATCCTGGAATGGTACCTTTCAAGAGGATACCTTCGCGGGCCTTCCCGATACACCAGACCCTCAAGCGAACATCGGCTTTGTGGGCAACGAGCAAGTTAGCCTGAGCAGCAGCCCAACATTCACTGACTTCTATCCTTACGAAGCATTTGGTGGTGGTTTCGGTGGCGGGTGGTGGTCTGCTCAGGATAGCTTCGAAGCAAGCACTCCAGCTCCTGCAACGACTCAGGTTTATTTTCAGATTGAGTTCATCGGCGACCAAGGAGTCCTCCTCGATGCCCTCACTATCAACGGTGGATCGATAAGTGATTTTGGTCAGGGAGTGGACTACAGTCAATGTTCACCTAGCCATTTCCAAATTCAAAGCTCTCAGGATGGTCAGAGCTGGACAGTGCTTAAAGACATTAAAGCAGATACTACCGAACCCTTCACGCTGAAGTTTTAGTACGTGGAGGCCCAGGAAGAGTCATGCGGAAAGTAGTTTCCTCTGTGTTGGGGACCAAGGTCAATCGGCCGCCGTGATTGCTCATAATCCGCTGTGAAATGCTAAGCCCCATTCCGGTGCCGTGGCCGACTTCTTTGGTAGTAAAGAATGGGTCAAACACTCGCTCGACGATATCAACTGGAATTTTCGGACCAGAATTGATCACATCAATACTAATGCCGCCATCACTTGCCATCATTTTCAGAAGAATCCTTCCGGACTCCACTTCATGGTCAACCATCGCATCCACGGCGTTATTGAGAAGGTTGAGAACTACCTGACTTATTTGAATACGATTTCCATAAATCTGCAGGTCATGTCGCGCATCAACCACGAACTCTATATGAAGCGTTTTCAATCTCTCGGCACTGATACTTTTTATATCCTCAACCAGCTGGTCCGCCCTGAAAACGCTAGCCTCTTCACCTACTGAGCTATGTGTCAGTGACTTCATGCCATGGATTATTTTATCAATGCGGCGAACCATGTCTTGGATCTTCGTGAGACGTTCTAAAACTTTTCCTTGGCTATCTGCGTCCTTGATCAATAGACGTTTGGCAATCCTCGCGTGCCCTTCAATAATAGCTAAGGGGTTCTTGACCTCATGGGCCACACCGCCAGCCATCTCTCCTAGCGCTGCTAGCTTAGAGTTTTGCATCGATAGTAGAGCAACTTCATCCAACTCTTTGCGAAGTGACTCTCTCTCATTGATGAATGCCAAGATGATGTTATTGATCAAAAATAACACAAACATGAACGACTCCATTGCCATCAAGCGCTCATTGAAGAACTTTGGATCTTCGATTGACCCAATTAGAGCGCCAATTGACGCAAAGACAATGCCGATGTTCAATGTTGAAACATAAAGCCCCCGATAGCTGACTGTAAAAAAGACAACGAAAGGAAAGAGGAAAATCAGAAAAAACAAATTACGATCAGCTGTTACCAGGTAGTAACTGATAGCAGGGATGACGATTAACCCCAGAACACCGGACTTACTCCAGCCAACGAGGCTTTTCTTTCCAATAAGATCCATCACAAATACTGACACATATAGCGCTCCAAGCAGATCACCTGTGTACCATGTGATCCAGGTATAAAGAAAGTTTTCAGGGGATATCAGACCTCCAAAATACAGAGCACTCACTCCAAAACTGGGCGATAGCGTGTGACTTATGCTACAAATCACAAGAAACCACCCCAGCGACCCTGTTTTGAAGAAGCCCTTGAATGGCCGTTCAATATAGCGATGAATGCCATAACAAGCAGTGACAGTCTGTAATACGTCACCAACGCCGATGCCTAGCCCCACGAGAGACGTCGTTCCGATAGACGCACTGGAGCTTGGATCAAAGAATGCGGGTAGATTGGCTGCAATGTTTCCACAGAGCAAGCCTGGCCATAGTCGATAGCCAAAGCAAAGCATAAGAGCTAGAGCTAGGCCAGAAGCGGGCCAGAAGGCTGTCACATTCCCTGGAGGAATGCTCATAATCCTAGCAAGATGGCCTAATAGGGTATAGACAACTGCCATGACCAAATTCAAGATCACGGTGTTTCGAAGCAAATTTTTTCGATCAAGTTCTACTTGGAGAGACATGGTCACTGTTCATTGTACATGGGTTCGTATTTCTAATATCACAGGTTTTACATTTGTTCACAAGGGACAGCCTTGATTTTTTTGAGTAATTGGGCGAATGTTCTCGGTGATTAATTAAAAGCGCTTACAACATTCGCCCAGGCGCTTTTCGTTAGTTAGGGTCTGTCCGGAAATTCCTCAGACAAGGCGGAGTAAAAAATAGACCGGAGCTTATAGCATTACCCAAGGATTTATTTTTTACGAAGCAACGCAAAATCAGGTGTTCCCGCACAGACCCAAGACAGGGGATCATAATTCGGAGGTCAAAATGCTTCTTTATAGAAGTGGTTGGTTTGTTGCGTCTTTTCTTCTTACTATTCTATTGGGAACCTCAGCCCACGGTGCTACTAAATATCCCATCCTACTGGTCCACGGAGTTGCTCTCAAAAATGAAACCCTTGGGGTCCACTACTTCGGTCGCATTCCAGAAACCCTTAGGCAGCGAGGCAACGAAGTCTTTGATGCAAACCCACTAGCTTGGGGCAGCTACGAAGATAATGCAGACTTGATCTATCAAGACCTGCTCACCATCACTGACGACTTTGGCCATGATAAAGTCAATATCATCGCTCATTCCAAAGGTGGGCTCGACGTTCGCTACATGATGTGGAAATATCAGGACGAAGGTATCAGCGAGCGGGTCGCCTCGATTACAACTCTGAATTCTCCTCATGAAGGAGCTGCCACCGCTGACTCGCTCTTCCGCGTTCTACCACTGCCCGTAAAGAAGCTTGTTGAAAGTGTATCTAACCTGGTCGGCTGGTTTCAGGGAGAGATGGATGCCGACGCCTGGAGCGTATACGAACAAATGAAGTCAGACCGAATCCAAGCTATGAACCGAACTATCGGCAACCCACGCATCGGTCTCAGCCAAGTATACACCCAGAGCTGGAATACGGTGATATCAGGCCCCATTCCCGATAAATTTCTCTACGTGATGTCCAAAGTCAATAACTTTCTCGGTCATAGCGATAATGATGGGATGGTACAGAAAGGTTCCAGCGTCTTTGGTCTCAATCGAGGTACGATCACTACCGCCCGTAATCAGAGCATTTCACACTTTGGAATCGTTGATCGCGGCTATATCTTTGCCACAGGTGGTACTCCTGGGTTTGACGCTCGCAATTTCTTTATCGACATCACCCATGAGCTAGAGGTGTACGGCTACTAATTAAGGGGCAGAAAAACCTCCATGGCATAGGGGGCATAGGCCTCCAGTTCCGAAGGACTCGTACTGCATACTTAAATCTACCTATGAAATAACCGATGTACATAAGGAAGCCTTGACAGTGAGCGGGCTTAGTATGAAATTAGAATAATGATTCTAATTCAAGGGGAGAGCGCTCATGGAAATCCTTAATGTCATCACACTCTCGATTCCGATCTTTTTCCTGATGATCGGAACCGAGATCGCTGTAGATATCTACAAGAAAACCAAGACTTATCGGGTCAACGACTCTATTTCAAACCTTACAGCAGGTGTACTTCAACAAAGCTATGGCTTCGTTGCGGCGGCCATTCGCGCTGCGGTTTTTGCAGCTTGCTACACCTATTTTGGCATTTTCAAGGATATTTTTACCGCCGACAAGTGGTGGGTTTGGATAGGCATGTTCTTTCTAGTCGACTTTGTCTATTATTGGTTCCATCGAGCCTCACACCGCATTGCTCTGCTCTGGACAGGCCATGTGGTTCACCATCAAAGTGAGGAGTATAATTTAACAGTCGCACTCAGGCAGTCCATTCTTCAAGGTATCTATAGCGCTCCGTGGATCGCAATCTATGGCGTTTTGGGGATCGACTATAAAGTGGTGGTTGTCAGCATGGGTCTGAATACTGTCTTGCAGTTTTGGGTCCACACTCAACACATTGACAAGCTCCCTCGTTGGCTCGAATACTTCTTGAACACACCCTCACATCATCGGGTTCACCATGGTCGTAATCCCCAGTACATTGATAAGAATTATGCGGGTGCTTTGATCATCTGGGATCGGATGTTCGGTACGTTTGAGCCTGAGAAAGAAAAAGTTGTTTTCGGTATCACCGTTGCGCCTAAGACTTGGAACCCATTTTATGGTCAATTTTCTACTCTCCGTGACTTGACTCAAACAGCGCGGCAACGGGGCTTTAAAAATGGTATTCGAACTTTACTCCACCCTCCAGGTTGGTGCCCAGAAAACGATACAATCGACCTTTCTTTTGAAAATCGCGAGAAATATGACCCCATCATCCCCAAAGCCAAAACAGTGCTCGCTCTCGGCATTTTTACCAGTGCCACCGTTATGGTTTCTTACTACCTCTTTCAAATCACTCATCTTAGCATGGGTGTTAAAATCGCTCTGATCGCTATCAGCTCGATCGCTCTTTACCTTGTGGGTAAGCTATTGGATCAAGCAAATCGCGAATCTATCTAAACTCCAATCCCACCAAAGACTCTTGAACAAATGTCGTTTGGTGGGATCGAAAATGCCACCGTTCCCAAAGTCACCACTTTAATCAAAACTCATTCCTCCTGGAAGCATACCCAAGATTGAGTACTTGCAGCTCAAAATCGATAATGATATCAAAAATCATAATCAATAATAGGAGCTTCTCCATGAGAATAAGTTTGCGCGGCAGCATACTTTGCCTGCTATCAATTGTGAGTGCATCATTATTTGCTAATCCGAGCCCGAGTTCAGGCGTCCTAGTGAAGTTTAAGAATACCCCTTTGTCGATCGCTGGCAAGGAACCTAGCAAGATATTGTCGAATGGAACATTGGCCTACTACCCCATACCAATGCAAGAAATTGCTCTATGGCGAATTGCGACAGAGAATCAGGAGATCGAATGGCTGGAGCCAAATTATATTTTAAAGCTCGATCAGCTACCTGATGATGAGCACCTAGGCGAACAGTGGGCAATGATGGATGAGGCTCAAGGCCACATCCATGCTGCTGATGCTTGGCTTGTCACACAGGGTAAGCGAGAGGTGGTTCTAGGGGTGATCGATTCTGGGGTCGACTATAGCCATGAAGATTTGGTCGACAACATTTGGACAAATCCCCAGGAGATCCCTGGAAACGGCGTTGATGACGATGACAATGGTTACGTCGATGACCTTCACGGCATTAGCACCGTCAAAAGCAGTGGAGATCCTATGGACACTCATGGACACGGCAGCCATGTAGCTGGGATAATGGGAGCTCGCGGTAATAATGGTAAGGGTATCGCAGGCATCAATTGGAACGTTCAAATTGTTGGTTGCAGCTTCATTGGTGCAGGTGGCACGGGCACCACAGCGGATGCCATTGAGTGCATTGATTATATGATCGACCTTAAAAATAAGGGAGTCAATATTAAGGCGATAAATAACAGTTGGGGTGGTGGTGAACACAGCAAAGCTCTGGAAGAGGCATGGCTTCGTGCTCACGACGCAGGTATCGTAATGGTAAGCTCTGCGGGCAATGATCGTAGTAATATGGATGCTACACCACACTATCCCTCATCCTATGTCACTCCCAGCCATATTGCAGTTGGTAGCACTGACAACTCCGATGAGTTATCATCGTTTTCCAATTATGGCGTCACCACTGTTCCCATTGCTGCCCCAGGTGGTGGAATCTATTCTACCGTCCGTAACAATCGATACTCCACGATGAGTGGCACTTCTATGGCATCGCCCCACATTGCAGGTGCAATCGGCCTTATGGCAGCTCGTAACGATAAACTTAGCGCTACCGAGTTACGTGATATTCTCCTTGAAGCAGCGGATCGCATAGAAGGGCTTGAAAGCCAAATAGAAAAAGGGCGAAGGCTGAACCTTGCCAAGGCTATCGAATTCGCCGACCCAACGCCAGGGTTCCGCCTGAATAGTAAGGTCAGTCGACTCAAGGTGAGTGCTGGTGAATCTATCGACTTCGAAATTAACGTTCGCAGAATCTATGATTGGCAGGGAGCCGTAAGCTTCACTCTCGATCAAGTACCAAAAGGGCTACAAGTGGATTTTGATCGGGAACCACGAACACCTGACGAACCCTTAAAGGTTACCATCCTACCCGATGTCTCCATGACATCGATGAAGCTTGAACTGCGATTTACAGCGACTTCGGGCGACATCAACGACTCTCTCACGATTCCCCTTCGCATCTACCCTGAAGGAACCCGCGTTCTTGATTATGAAACCCCCATCAAGGGACAACGTATTCCTTCAAACATGGCGGAGGGTCTAGCCATTCCATTTTTTGTATCAGAACCAGGAGAAGTGACTGATATTAAGCTTGAGCTTGATGTGAAGCATACTTGGTTTAGCGACCTTCGTGGAGAACTCATCACCCCAGAAGGAGATATCATCCCTTTGTTCCAAGATCTTGACCACACCTTGAACCACTTGCAACGAACATTTTCTTTTGAAGGCCTATCCTATACGATGGAAGGGGCTTGGATACTGCGCCTGGTGGATTCTTCCTATATGAGCTACGGCACTTTAAACGAGGCCAAGCTTCAACTGGTCGGAGTTCGTTCCAAACTGCGTCCCAAGCCAACGATTCTACTTGAAAGTGATCGCTCAAAGATTGAGATCCCTAAGGATGGTATCATTGAGCGCGAAATTATCGTTGAAGGCGAAGGTGAGGTACTGGCGGCGGCCGTATCCTATCATATTGAACATCGAGACCACGAAGACCTTGTGATTCTCCTTGAAAGCCCCGATAGAAGCATATTTAAGGTTCCCGTAAAAGACAGCGCTGAATTCAATGATCAACTGATTATTTCAGATTTTCCTCTCCGTGGTATTCGCGGTGCTAGTAGCCCCGGAATATGGAAGCTCATTATCATCGCCCAAGATGGACGACTGACAGGAAGTATAGAATCTTGGTCTCTTAGATTGATGCGAGCAAAGCAGATATAAAGGAGAACACATGAAGACTATCATCGCCGTTATCACAACTCTAAGTTCAGCTGCTTTTGCTGGGGAGGTAACCATACCTGGTTTTCCTAGCCCACCTGTGGTGATCAATCCCTCTGAACCACCAACACCTCCAACACCTCCAACACCACCAGGCCCCACACCACCGCCATCTCCTGGAGATCCCCAGCCCCCTACCCCACCGGGAGGTGGGGACGACTCCAACTTTGGCCTTTCTGGTAAAGAAGTTTATCTGAAAGAGTGTGCAGTATGTCATGGAGAGATTGGAGAGGGTACCGAGCGTGGCTATCGCATTCAGTTTCCCGTTCGAGGCTTTGCTACCTATATCACACGTCATGGTCGCAAGAATCATCCAGACTTTGATATCGATATGCCAGCCTATAGTCGTGAATTGATTTCCGATCAACAGATGAGGGAAATGTGGGACTACCTGCATAACCTCCCCCGACCGCGAACCGGAAAGAAGGTGTATGAAACCTTTTGCGCCAATTGTCACGGACTCGATGGTAGAGGAGGCATGTCCGGGGAATCGGTTCTTGGGGAGCTAGATGAAGTTTATGAATATGTACGGGAAGGGGAAGGCTATAATAACTATTGGTCTCGTACCGACTACATGCCTCGATGGAACTGGCAGGAACTTCCTAATGAAGAGATAAGAATGATGATTTACTACCTATACTCTTTGGGAGGGGGCTACGATGACGACGACGATGATGATTGACCGGACACTTGAAGGGAGTATCAACTGAAATCTCTGCTCGCCCTAGAGGCGGGCTTTTTCGTTTTTACTCAGATATGACGTTATGCAAAGAGCATACAGCAATCATTTCGGACTCTTAATTCCTAACAACAGTTCTTCATCCACATTTATGTGACACGATACCCTAAGATTCCTATCTACTGCAATAACTTAACTAACTGAAATTCTTAAATTTTATTGGCGCCGTTTGGCATTTGGTTCACTTTTTCTTGACAGCAACTAAGGACCGCTATTTGCAGAACTGAAAGCAGACAAGAGGAGAAAACTTATGAATACCAATTTAATCGTTATATCGATTTTGCTTTTAGCGATGGCTTGCAACCAACCAACAGAGCAAAATGAACAGCAGACCACCGCACCAGGGCAAACTGTAGATACCCTACCCGCACAACAACCTGATTCTAGTCCGTCACCTGAACCCACGGAGAACCCCGAATCCTTTCAGGATGGAACCCCTTTTCACGAAACAGATACTTGGGGTCCCTATCGTGAGTCTTGGAATAGTTATGACACAGGCCTTGAATCAGAAGCCTATGAATCAGCCAAGATCTTCTATCCCATCGGCGCTGAGGGAGACATATTTCCGGCGACGACGCTCAGTCCGGGATTGGGGACTCGCAAGGAAATGGTCGAGTGGCTCGCAAAGAGAATGGCAAGTCACGGTTTTATTGTAATCACGTTCACTCCTACGAACATCAATCTAATCGATGCTACCATATGGCAGCGAGGCCATGAGGGAGCGTTGGATATGCTCAAGCAAGAGACCGCCAACGAGAACTCGGCGATCTTTAGCAAGGTCAACTTAGATGCTCTTGGGATCGTAGGCCATTCCATGGGCGGCGCTGGCACCATATTAGCTGCCAATGCCAGAAGTGGCGAAGTGAAGGCTGCGATTCCCCTGATGGCATTTGCCCCAGCTCTGGTAACGACCGATGCAGCAGTTCTGTTGATTGCTGGAGTGGAGGATATTGTTTCCCAGTCGGGCGCTATTCGCAATCGGTATAACGAGATCCAAGGCAAATCAAAGGCGTTTATGGACCTCACGGGAGTTAATCATAACATCAATATCACAGGCCCCCAGCAAGGCCCGATTGCTGCGTTCGCCATCGCTTGGCACTACCTATTTTTAAAGAAAGATCTGCGTTACATGAGCTACTTTACCAATAGTGCTCCTGGCCACTTCAGCAAGAAAGATGAAGCTCTTTCCCTAGACGTTTTTAGCGCCGATAACTTTGACTCCAACATTATTCTCCCCCCACAGAGTAAGTAAATCGTAAAGCTCCATGATCTGCATGGAACTTTACTCCCCTTATTTATGTACGACAATAGTCCTGAATATTCTTAAAATTCAGCATATCTTGCTCACCCATAGCATCTAATGCAGGGCCTCCCAAATGATCAATACGGCCCGTAGCCTTGTCTAAGAACAAATTTTCTTGAGTGCGAAGCCAATCCAAAAGCAAAGTGCTGTCATCCTGGGTATCGCCTGTAAACTTTAGGGCAGCCTCACCGATTCCACCCAGTTCATGACATCCACTCGTACACGACATTGCAATAGCGTCTTTTACCAGGTAATCGTAGGCTGCAAATGATAGAGCACAAGTTGTATCTCCCGCTAGTTCCTGTGGCGAAGCTTGTGGATAAACTACTCGTTCGTAGTCTGAATAACCACATGCGAATGAGATCAGGCCCAAAAAAAAGTAAAGTCGAAGCATCATAATCCTTACAAGTAGAGGTGAATATGACTCAACAAGGTGCGTTCGTATATGACTGGCTGCGATTCTCCCTCGAAACGATCGTGAACGACTTTAAGGCTCCAGTCCACCCCTGGCAAGAGGAACGCTCTGAGTCCATGGCTAACTTGTGTGGTTTTTCCTGGTTGAAGGTCAGCTCCCCCATTGGCTTGAGAATAATCCAGTTCAAGATAAGACTCGCGCCACAGGCGCACACGGGCTTGATAATTTTGAAGACTGATTCGAATAAATTCAAAAGAGCTATCTTTTTCGATCACCAAACCCTCAAAAGATAGGTAAACTCGATTAAAACCTAGCTGCATTGCCAGATTAAGTGAATGCATAGCAAGATCTGATTCATCACCATTGGCATGCTCCAAATCAGATCGCCAAAACGAATAGTTGACAGTCCCACCCAAAGTAACGAATCTTAAGCCAATATTGAGAGCATATCCTTTATGTCGATAAATTTGATCGCCATCCTTCACCTGGGAAAAACCATGGACATTGGCAAATGGTACGTTTGGTGCTGTACCTAAGCTCAAAGCCTTAAAACTAATCCCATAGGCACCTTGAGGGCTGCCGGTTATAGCCGATGAAAACATCTGCTGTGGCAGGCTAGTATGATCAGATGTATAATTGCCAAACAGTGGCAGAAAATAACCGTACTGGAGAAAGGTATTGTAGGGTAAGTCATCAAACAATATATAGAGCGAACGTAGCGTTTGCCGATTCAATGATTCTTCTGGGCTTTGGTCGTCTGGGCTCCCTAAGAATCGGGATTCGTAGACTAAGTTCAGATGCCGATGATATGGTCGATATCGAACTCCAAAATCCATATTCATCAAAAACGATTTTTGAGCCCGTTCCCTTTTTAGGCTTAGATATCTTAGATCAATGCCACCATCAATTACAGAGTTGCCAAGATAGTAATAGGGATCATCCTTTGGAATATTCATTTCGAACTGCCGCCGATGGGCCGCGGTCACATGCTCGCGACGATCACGACGGTCGTAGATTTGCTCAGGATGTAGGTCATCTGTAGTGATGAGTTCCTGCAACACATCTGTATCTAAGTTGTAGGTCTGTTCAGGAAAACTTTTAGGTAGTGGCTTACTTCGTAGTGACTTCGACCTAAACATAGTCAACCAGCGATTCCCGTTCCAACGGCCATACTGGTTTCTCATGCCTCCTCCCGAGGGACTGATGTGACAACCTTGACAGGATAGTGTACATCGCCGATCAATAGGCGGCAGATTGATACGACCTGGAGCATGGCAACCAGCACAGTTCTGGGCATACCGGGTTCCTAGCCATGGTTCAGCTAAAATATTTGGGCAAATTAAGATCAATATGCAGGCAAAAAAGTGTCTCAAGAGTTTTCACCTTTGATGTATTGAATCATGAGCTGAATATCGTCATCTGAAATTTGCCTTGCATTCCAACGCGGCATATACAGATTTCGATTGAGGTAGTCTTGCCTCCCAGCGCCTTGACGGATGAACGTTTTAAATTGATCCAGTTTCGTTGACACAGGCCTTTTACTCATTCCTCCCTCACCCTCTAAGCCATGACAGTTACTACAGTACGTGAGGTAAAGGCTTTTTCCTGTTTTTGCGGATAGAGGTTTATAAATTGCCTCATACATTTGAGCCAACTGATAGTCTGAGATGGTTTCATCATCGTAGGCAGGCATAGGAATCTTAAATTCATCGTTACCCGAACGACCTTGTCGAATCACCTCAGTTGCGTAGGCCTTTGGCAATAGAATGATAGGATAACCACGGTCAGTTCCCTCGCCGTCCGTGCCATGACATAGAGCACATTGCTCTAAATATAGATCGTAACCATGAACCTCATCAGCCGGAGGGTTAGGATCTGGCGTCGGCGGCTCGGGCGTAGGGGGACTTGGTGGTTGCGGTACTGGCGGCAATGGTGTCGGCGGTGTAGGTAACTGACCAAAGCCTGTGCTAGGTAGAGAAACATCTACAAGCAGTACAAGGGCATGCAGTTTGGGAATAAAGAAATCACAAAGTCTCATGGGAGTCTCAAATACTTCTTGTCAAAGGGAGATGTGATCGTTATTTAGTGATAAACATTCTTTTGAAGGAGTGCCTCATGAAAGTCAAGCGCTATCGATTGATTTCATTTATTCCTATTTTTCTCGTCTCAAATATCATCTCTTGCCTACAATCAAAAACCATAGCGCCTAGCGAACACCGCTTACCACTAAAGTTTCAGGTTGCAAGCCATTCGCAATTAGATTTAACTGGCGAGGAAATTTTGGAAGTCAGGCTTCACAGTTTTGACCAGAGTGGTTCCATTATAGAATATCCTCAATGGGTTTCTTATCATGATTTAGAAAGTACAGAAATTAGCTTCACTCCACCTAGCATTGGATTAAAGCGCATAGTAATCACAGTCATCAGCAATGATGAGCGTGCTCTAGGAAAATATGAAACCGACATTAGGATCGAGCCCGGGGAAAGTTTAAATCTTCATACAGTGACTCTCCAAAATATAGAACCTGATCAAAGCCAGGCTCAAATTAGAGCAAGTCTCGCTCTTGTTTCTGAGCTAAGCACTGACGATCAACGGGAAGGGCTTCGGTTCCATCAAATCGAAGATGTGCTCGACACCTACAACTGCGTAGTGTGTCACCGCGTAAACTCTCCGATCAACCTGCAAACGTTTCCTTTTTCTCAAAGTCGGGAAACGAATATGGATATATTAAAGAAGCTAGCAACTGTGATCGAAGGCCAGCACATGCCTCCGAAAGAGCTGAAAAAACTTAGTTCCGAAGACTCCTCAAGGATCTTAGCTTGGATTGAAGAGGGAGCCCTACCCGATCTCAATCTCAATCAGCAGACCCCCATATCCAATGCCCAAGTAACTCTTCACTACCAACCTAGTTTTAGGTTAGCTGAGAAAGCCCAAGCTCTACCCCTTAAAGGACTTCTGTTTCAATCAGACCTATATCTGATTCCCGGACATTTCTACGATTTCAAGATAGCCATCAACTATCAAGATCAATCCCACACTATCGAACGAAAAGGGGTTCAAGCCTCTCACAACTTAAGCTTAAGCGAGATTTTTGTGATCAGTGACGATAATCTATGAAATCAGTCGCCTAGAAGATCAATGACAAACGAGACTTCGTCTGCGACTTTAATGGTATCATCAGAGGCATTTTCGTAGAACTGATAGCTGGATAGTTTGAGTGACGCCTCAGCATGAACCCAGGTTCGCCCCTGATAATCGGAGATGTATACGATTAGAGGCAGATCCTGCCACTCTCTTCTAATTTTAAACTCTCCGTCAACTTCACAAACCCAAAAACCTTCCGATAAATTACAGGTGGTTGCTTCTTTGGAGCGCCACTGCAAGTCTGGAATGGAGCCATCGCGATCTGTGAACACAATTTCTAGGATACTTTCATCGCGAACCTTCAGCCCCGAACTCAAGGCTTCTGGCTCTACAGTTCCCTCGATATGTTGCAGGACACCATCGGTATATTGGAATTTGCCTTGAAACTGTGAGCTTTGCCCCTCGATAGTGTAGCCATCTGCGTAGGATGTAACAGCCTTATAAGTAATTTGCCAGAGGTTTAGAGGAGCTTCTTCGATTTGATTGGCAATTAAAACAGAACTACAGCCTAAAATCGCAGTTATTGCTAGAGTTGAACGCATCAGAGATCCTTTACTTAAAATGGTATCAAATTCCCAAAAACAAAGCCTGAAAGATCTAAGCACCGGCAAGAACATGGTGCCGTCAACTCAGATGAGAAGCTTAGATCATGACCGAATCCAAAATATTAATTATGAGATTCATTATCATTAGAGATAAACCGGGGTCAATGGTGTTTTTTTAAAGATGTGTTCTCAAAACCGGAAAGTAACCATCTCGAAGTCAGGGACTGCGGGAATCTATGGATTTAAGCATTTTGGCGAGAAACTCATAGGACTATAGAATTAAAGGGAGCAGGACGCTCCCTTGTAGCTATGAGATTTTAATCGTTTTAGGCTGATGCTCCTCGCCTTTTGGTAAAACAATCGTGAGCAGACCCTCGTCAAGTTTCGCATCTATGGCATCCCGCTTGATCGTATCAGGTAGGGTAAAGACCCTGCGATACTGTCCTGCATGAATTTCCTTGCGAAACCAATTCTCAGAAGACTCTTCCTTAGAATCTTCTAACTTTGTTTCCAAGATCAGCTTATCCTTATCCAGTTTGATATCGATCTGATCTGACTTGATGCCAGGTAGAGATGCTTTGATTAAAAATGCATCTTCAGTTTCTCCAATATCAACTGCAGGTCTTAGAGCTGCCTGGTGACCTCCTTCAATAAGATCGTTTAAAAGCGAAGTCCCAAATAAAGAGGGAACTTTGTCTAAGTCTCGGTAAAAAACAGATGGTAACATTGCATTTCTCCTTTACATGTCTTGCATCTGTGTAAAAGGTAATTTCCATCTGCGGCTTGTCAAGGTTCAGCCAAAGGAAATTCTAAATGCTTAAAATTCTTATCCGCTTAGAGGGGTCTGCTGCGACTAGGTAAGATTCGCGCAACAATTTCTGGGCCAATGAGTATAAATGGAATCAAAGGAGATTAATCCGTTCACTCATTGGAAAGCTGCTAACAGTTTCTCGGTATCGGCGAACGGTATCCGCCAGGGCTTCGATAGACTTTGCCTTCATGCACCGCGAGTAAAAGGAGTGACCAAAGGTGAGCCAGCGATGAGAGTGGGTCACAAAGAATCTAATTTTCCGCACTTTCTTTGTTTCATTCTCGAAGTGCTTATCCACCAGGGCAATAAATCGCTCAACAGCCATCAGATAGGCCATCCCCTCATCTTCCCGGCTTCTAGGGGGAACTGGGGAACTAAAGCCCTCTGGTGCCTCCAACTCTAGCCCTAAATCGTGGGCGATTTGCCAAAGAATCCAAGGCCTAGCTGTAGCAGCGCGACCGATCATAGCTCCGTCAAGGCCATATTTCTCAATCATATCGATTGCATCGCTGCTAGTCTGGATATCCCCATTGCCGACCACGGGAATCTTACGAGCTTTTTTGACGCTAGTTAAGGCCGACCAGTTGGCGTCACCACGATGCTTTTCAGCTTGGAGGCGAGCATGGATGGTGATCCAATCTGCACCGGCAGCTTCCAATTTGGCAGTAAACGAATCGATGTAGGCAGGATCTTCTTTCTTGAGACCACAGCGCATCTTCACGCTAAGAGGCCCCTGATAATGGCGGCGAGTGGTTTCCACAACACGAGCAGCATAGTCTTCGTCGCCCATCAGACGAACTCCCCAGTTGTGGCGAAGGGTCCGCTTTACAGGGCAGCCCATATTAATATCAATACCCCAAGGTTCGAGGTGATCGAGCTTTCTTAAACTGCGCTCGATATACCACTCCTCATTGCCGAGAATCTGGGGAATCATACTGCCTCGATCTCGCTTGGTGATCTGCAACTCTTCGGAAAGATCAAGGCGCTCGCTGGGTAGCCTCAAAGTGGAAAGCATTTCGGAGAAAAGTTTGATATCCAGATTTGCTGGGGTAAAAGACCGGATTAGCTCACGAAATGCTACATGAGAAAGGCCGACCATTGGCCCGACCATAAATGGAAAAGAAGCTCCTAAACTCTCCAAACCGCGCATCTTTACGCACCCTCGCCTCTGGTTGCTGTCATTGGGACACCAGATATAGGGCATTTTAGGTTCAGCCGCAAGCTCCACTAGCTAGAGAAACAATGTATCAAACAGATCATGGCAAGCTTTCCCAATGGGACTTAGCTACGACCACCACACCATCCGCATCGGCAACAATATGGTCCCCTGGGGCGATTGCAACGCCTCCAATACGAATTGCTGCATCATGCTCACCTAATCCACGTTTGAGCGATTTTCTTGGGCAGGTCCCTAGGGCAAAGATTCCAATGGGAGTGCGAATCAGCTCGTCATGGTCTCGCACCGCGCCGGCCACCACAACACCAGCCCAACTATTAGTAGCTGCCAGCTCCGCAAGATTACCCCCAAGTAACGCGCAGCGCAGGCTTTCATCACCATCAACGACCAATACTCGGCCAAACCCAGGCTTTTCAAGGGCTTCACGGACTAAGGTATTATCTTCAGGAGCCTTGACCGTGGCCACTGGGCCCACGGCTCCTTTCAACTTACCAAAAGACTGCCACGAAAGTGGCAATACATGGGCCTTTTCTCCAAGAGCATCGCAGACATCAGCACTGGCTTTCATCATAATCTCCTTGTTTCTAGATTGGATTGTTCAGGAGGAACTCTAACAACTTGTCTTATAGATCACCAGCTAGAAACGGAAGCCTTTTTCAGAACTGCGATAGGGAGCGATGCCAAGACTCTTTTTGATCGTAAGAAGTAATCGTAAGCTCTTGCCCCTGCCAAGGAAACGATAGTTCAGAACAGTGAAGTAAAAGCCGCTGCCAACCCAATTGATCGCGGAAGAGACGATTATGATTTCCTTTGCCATACTTGGTATCTCCGATGATAGGATGCCCGAGGTGCTTCAAATGCCGACGGATCTGATGGCGACGACCATGTTTGGGCTCGATCTGCAAAAGGCTATAGCGAGCCTCGGGAAATCGATCGATGGGGAATGGCAAAGTATATTCTGCAACCGTTTCAAACCTAGTCTGACACTCTTGAATTGCACCAGTGTCTGGATGCTTTAAAGGGTAGTCTAATAGCAGTGGTTCAGCTAGCCAGCCTCTGACTAGGGCATGATAGATCTTTTTTACCTGATGGGATCGGAACAGTTCTCCCATTTCACTCGCTGCTTCGGAGCTCTTTGCCAGGACTAAGACTCCCGACGTGGGTTTATCGAGCCGATGGACTGGATAGAGGTGGTAGCCTAGTTTGCGTCTGAGGAGCTGGAGGATGAGGCGTTCTTTTTCCTGGTCGAGTGGTGAGCGGTGGACTAAGTAGCCTGATGGTTTCTGGATGGCTATTAGGTCTTTGGTTTCTTTTAAAATTGGGATGTCTTCGTTTGAACAGGGCACTATCATAAAAATCCATAAAAAAAGAGGGGGCTATCCCCCCTCTTATAACTCAATTTTTTTTGATGACTCAATCGATTAAGGTTCGACCAAGTTGTAAAGAAGGCCATATTGTGCAGAAAGATCCGAGCTGCCCAGAACACTCATAAAGCTATTCAATTCATCTTTCGTTAAGATATCTAACTTACTGATTTCGAAACGATTTTCCGTGAACTCTACAAGCTTGTTCTTTAGATTAGCGATAACCTCATCGAAGGCACCTTCTTCAGTCCTATCAAAATCGTCACCCATATCTAGCATAGTAAGAAGCGCATTATATTGCTCAGGCGTGAAATAAATTTCCTCCTCCGCAAAAGTATCTACAGCTTCTCGAAGCAACTGGCTCATAAAGTCTTCCAGACGCTTTCTATTAAAGTCTACTCTAAGGTCACCCGAGTTTTTCTCAATCTTCTCCATAACTATGTCTACGGTCTCAATGTCACCCTTAAACAGCTGATCAAGGAGATTAAGCCGTTTCATCATTTTGTATAGGTCAGGGTTTCTAGACTCTGTCGCAATATTCAGCATTCCGTTTGAATCTAGCCTATATAGCGTACCAGAATCTCCAGCATACCCTGATGCCTTTTCATTCAGCTTCACCGTCGCAGTAAAACTTCTACGAATCGGACGACTTGCCGAATTCGCCCTGTCAGCCCGATTGATAAATGTTGAAAGTGCAGTCAAGTATACTCCCTGCTCTTCTTTAAAGAATGGAAGGTGACCGCCAGTTAACCCCACAGTCTTCCCATCTAGTCCATTAATCACTCGATCAAGTAGCTTCTCTCTTATCAATTGGCTGTACTCTCGGCTGTCCATCATAGAAGGGTAGAAGCCTCTATTAAAGTTTGGCTGTAAGTTTGGCGACTTTCGGAAAAGCGTAACCATTGCCAAATTTTTAATCTCTTCAAACCCATAAGAATAGACAGGATTCAAAGCAGAGAAGTAGTCTGCATACGTATAAACTTCCTTAAGCTTCTCAGCGAGAACATCGGGGTCGAGATCAAGCTCAAGGCTTTGAACGCTTTGCCCATACTCGATTACACCTAAGTTTTCGCCTAGCAACTCTGAATAATCTTCGACCAAGTATTTCTCCGCCTCTTTACAATTTTGAACTGTAACACCGCGGGTCGCAAACAGATTCGATCGAAACTTTCTGAACTCCACAATGCTGGCTCGATCTTCCTCGTTGTATACTTGGCAAACTTTCAATGGCTGAAAGAGGACATCTGTCAAAAAGTTAAAAATCAATTTTGACGCCTCAAAATAGTTCTTATATTCAACGTTTCCATTTGCTGCTTCCGCATCAACAATTTTCTGCAGCTCTTCTAACGTACCCTTATCGCCTTCTAAATACCGGCCAACACCTGGGTAGTTGTAGATCAAGTATCTCCAGTACTCGTAAATTTGCCTGAACGCTAGGAAGTAGGTATCCACACCAACTCTGCCACTAAAAACCTTGTTATTGTACACGTAACCATTTTGGATGATTCCAGCATGTATCTGGCTAACAGCCCACGTAACGTACTCTTGAGGCTTAGATCCAACATCCCATTTTCGACACAAAGGATCGAAGAACGGATCGTTGCCATTATTCTCAGAGTCAGTACACATCCGGTATTTTTTCAACTCATCTTTTGAGCTACCTGCTTGAGCTGCAGCATCCGCGACACTAGTGTTGGCTGGGATCTCAACGGTAGTGCCATCCTTAAGATCTACTTTTCTACCATATAGGTACTTGATAGCGGCCACATCATACGGGCCTGCTTTAGAGAATAGGTCGAAGTCTCTGTCAGGGTAATCCATTACGGAAGAAGAAGGGTATGCGTAAGTTTTCTTGTCCTCTTTCTTGGCAAAGTTAGGCTCATCGCTACTTGCAGCAAAGTTGTGACCAAGCCCTAAGTTGTGGCCGATTTCATGAATCAATGTTGAAATTAAGGTATCCTTCATCAAGTTTTGAGCACAGGAGAGTATCGCCTCTTCCTCACCTTCTAGGTTCAAAACTTCAGAATTGTTCGAATGCGCTTCTTTCAACTTTTTAAGGTAAGAATCTAAACTCGAATTTCCCTTTAAGCACTCGTTCCTAATTTTCTTCCAGTTGTTGGAGCTTGAAGCAACTGCTGCAAAGCCACAACCAGAGTCTGAAAATGAGGTTCTAGCGAACGCTGGAATAGCAGCTTGCAATTCTGTTGAATCTTTAGGTTTAACTTTAGCTTTCGCAATTGGCGCAAACAGGTCTTCATCGTTCACATCAAACAGGGATTCTTTTGACTCTGCAAACCCAATCTTGCTATTAATTAACGCTCCCCCCTCCAGGATACCATCAGCGAGATCGATTAGTTGAATTCCCTTTACTGCTTTGTCATCATATAGCCCAAGTTCGTTTCGAACAAAGCTTCTAACACTCCTAATGATTCCCTCGCGATAAGCGCGAAGATAGATATGAGTAGAAGCTGAAAAGGTGACACCATTTCTAGTGTCCTGAACCGACGGCCCGAAACCAAGAAGCATCCCACCACCATTCATGGAAGAGTCAATTTCGTAGCCGTAGAATGAAATTTGGTTGTAGCGAACATCACCAAGGTCCACCCGTTTATCGTCAAGGCGAACCCTGATTCCGGTTCCTGCTTCTGTAAAAGCCTTGTCCCAAGCGTCAACTGAAGCTTGAATAGCTTCCAAGTAGATCGGGTCATTTGGAGTATTTTTGGTAATATTAAAGACGATTTCACCATCTTCAGGATAGATCCGGTTTGCAAAGTCTAGCTTTTCAAAATCGGCATCTTGCTGATAAAGGTTACCATTGATCACATTTCGCCTGTTGTAGAAAATATGAAACATTCGCTTGTCTGCTGCAAAGATTCTTTGCCCATCCAGCTTACGATTGTCTTTCTTAAGCGAGTACTTATATGTGTTTCCAGTGGTAGATTCATAGATAGTAAAAGAGAAATAGTCATTGCCAATCTCAAGTTTTTCAAGCTTGTTGTCTTGCGTTAAGCTTTGCCCAAGACGATCAGCATTGTTGAAGTCGACTAGGCCGTAAGCTCTTTCCTCCCAGAAGCGGGCACCTGACTCATCATCATCGAGCATAGTTTCTTCGAGTTGGGCGTTTGAACCAGACTTTGTAAGAGCAAAGTCGACCCACTTAACAGGAATCTCAAGAGCTACAATAGTCTTAGTCGGGTCGAGCACTTCTTGCTCTTTCGCGATATTTAGATCCACACCGAGGATACTGTTCTTAGTACGAGCAAATTTTATCTTTAGTGCAGAAGGTGTATCACCTAGAATCGACTTGCTGTTGATTGCACGACCAACAAGTGTCTTTGTATAAACCCACTCATCATCACCAGTAAAAAATGACGCAGGAAGCAAATCCAACTTCTTGGGAGCATCGAAATATTTGATACTATCTTTGCTGACCTTGAAGTGCGTTGACTCTGAGAGATAGTCTTTAGAAAAAGTAGCGTTCTGCTGAGTACTTTTGCCACGAGAGTCCTTAACTTTTTCAACTGTATAAAGAGATACAGGGAGGCCCATCATTGGTACAGAGTAACTACCGTTTGCTAGTTTAGTAGCGTAGGTAAGCTCCTGAGAAGGAATATCCTCTTTCGCTGCTACCTTTGAGAGGATCACATGGCTATCTGTCATGGAGTAGCTAAGCGTATAATCTGCGTTTTCTTTTCCATAGAAATAATAGTCACTAAGGTCAATATTAGCGAAAAGTCCCTCGCTCACAGAAAACTCAACGGCATCGAGGCTATTGATTCCATCAAAGCCATCGATAATCTCGATAACATCTGCTTTTGATGTTTGACCCTTGAACCTATTCGCCCCCGTGGTAATCGTAAAACTCTTACCCTGGTAATCTGAGATGGAGTATAGGTTTTCTCCATCGCCCTGAACGAAGTCAGGAGACCTTTTCTTCTGACATGAAGGAACTACTGCGATGGCAAGCATCACCAGCAATACCTTTTTGAGTGGGTTGTTGAACTGTTTCGTCATGTAAAAACTCCTTTGCGACTTTCGTTCCATAAATTACCGTTACAGCGAATACGTTACAGACGCAGTGACAAGACTCTGGTCCGCGTAAGTAAAGTTAAGGTTTGGGGTTAGGCCATCATAGCCATAAGTTCGATCTTCTTTGCTAAGGCTTAGCCCGTATGAAAGTTGATCGGTTTGTGAATACGTAATCGAAGCATGACCACTATAGATATCGTCCTTCTTGCTGCCGTCAGCCAAGAAAACAGTGGAATTTGAGCCACCAATATTAAAAGTAACGGGCTCTATCTCGTACCCTATTCCAAAACTCACTTCATAGAGCGACTCGGGGTTAAAAACACCACCCTTGTTAGTTTCAAACTCGTAGTAGCTGTATGATACGCCTAAACCAGCAGATAGGGTGAGACCTGGAATCGCCGTCGTGTATGCAAGCGCAGGAGCTATCTTTATGGATCCAACAAAGCCATAGTATTTCCGCGAATCATCATTAGTTGCAAGGTATGATGAGAATTCGGAACTTAGCTTTAAGTCATCTGTGAAATCGAATCCGACACCTGTGAAGCTCAACTTCGTGTTTTGAAAATTAGAATTATTATCCTCGTAGCCAATTTCATCAACATAGGAAAACTTCGCGCTTAGCAATGGGTCCTTTAGCCAACTTGTTGTCGGAAAACTCGGCCGAAAAGAGGTGACAAGGGCCAAACCATACTGTCGATAATGATCAACGCTGCTGGACTCAATTGGGGTCTCGCTCAATGAAGCTGTCAAGGAAAGTCCCCAAGTTTTTTCAGTGTGTTTAGTCTGTACTACTTCCTGGGCAAGAGCTTCTTTGGCGGATACGAGGGTTGCAGCTACAATTAAGAAATTTCCGAGTCCCATATGCTTCCTTTCACGGTTTACTTCCGACTGGCTGGGCAGTCAATAAGTCAAGTAGGCCAACATTAGCATACTAATTGGTAGGAAATAAATTACATTTTTATGGTTTCTTAATATTACATGAGAATGATGACAATTTCATGTGCTCATCATGAGCACATAAAGATTTTTTATGAAGTTATTTCAGGCAGATAGAGTTTATGAGAAAAATAAATGATTTAGCTAACTAATACAGTTAGACATCTATGGCTTATAATAAATTCTCCTAGGCCATATAATTAAATACTCAAACGAAACCAATCAAACCGACAAACCTTGCTATCACCCCAAGGGCACTGCTTAGGAGCAGGGTTCTTCACCCCCTCCAGATAAACCACATTCTCAAGCTCCTTCAAGACCCCAAAGTCAGCAACATTATTGTGACTCAGAATAATCACCCCTAAGTTCTGATTCTGAACTAAAGGGCGCACATCGCTCACTTGATTGTGGCTGGCATTCAATTCCTTTAATTCTCCTAGAGTTTCAAGGCCACTTAGATTTGTAAGGCTCTTGTATTTCTCATTACTAGCAATCAGCATCTCAAGGTTTGGAAAGAAACTTGCTCCTTCAAAACTGCCAATAGGATTATTACTGATGTTGAAGTGAGTTAAAGATTCCAATGGCTGTGTCAGTGTTAACTTCTCAACTTGATTACCTTCTAAGTCTAAACTTTTGAGACTTGCCATGCCTTCAAGCGGAGGCAGTTCAACGATCTGATTACCGCGAAAGCTGATATGCTCCAGTTTGGGTAGATCAGCAAGCACCGGAGCCTCTTCTAGGCTGCCATCTAAGACTTCCAAGATTCGAAGTGATTCTAAGTCAGTAATGGCGTCAATGGTCTTGAGTTTGCGATTTCTCATGAGAAATACTTCTTCCAATTGCTTGCAACTGCTCAGGCCTAGAAGGCTTTCTACGTTGCTATCCTGAATATAGAGCTGCTGAAGGGATGGAAAACGACCCAATGACAAATTCGCCTGGAGTTTTGGTTCGTATAAACGCAGGCTTTTCAGCTTGGGGTAGGAACCAGTAAGCCCAAGATCTTGAGAGCCCGACACTTCCAATGCTTCCAGGCTCTGCGGATCTAGTGCACTCAATCGTACTCCCTTCACATCAGTGAGAATCATCGTCTTGATTTTGAGGCCTGATATCTCGGTCCACCCTTGGGATTCCATATAGCCAAGCTTTAGAAAACTCAGGCTCGACTTGCCCGTCAAGCTTTGCGCATCGAGCGGAAACCCGGTGTTGAAAAGTGTCAGCTTTTTAAGCTGGGTCAGTGGCTCAATGTTCCAAGATTTTTTTAACTGCACCCGAGGGTGGTTGTCCATTATGGTAAGCTCTTCCAAACTTGTTAAGTGTAGGATCGGGCTTAAGTCAACGATGGTGTGGTTGACTAATACCAAGCGCTTGATATTAAATTTTTGTAGAGATTGAAGTGGTCTTAGATCTTCTAAGAAATAGTCAAAGTTGCCTCGACCAAACTCACTGATTGAGAAATTCAATGTTGGATCTTTGGCAAACATCATCGTCAACCATGCTTCCGCTAGATAGCAATCTTCGAAAAGCTCCCGACCTTCAATACTAGAATCTTGTTTGCGAGCGAAGTCCGCCGCTTGTCTGATAATACTTTGCGTCGTAAACCAGCTTGGTGACTTAATGTCATCATAAGCACACCATTCCACAAAACTACTCTGATCTAAGTCTGGCTTGCTTGGATAAACAGGAGGTGCAGGCCTTTGGTTGGCATCTCCGTCGAAGTTTAGTTGGATACCAGAGCTTTGCTCAATCCAGTGAACGTAGGCCCCAACAGAATTATAGATTGCCTCACCATTTTCGCAGAGCCTGTTATAATCCTCCTGAACAAGAATTTTATCCCAGCCCATGAAATTTCCTAAAAGATACCATTGCCCATTCCTCTGGACACCTAAAGGCCCTCCCGAATCACCAAAACATGGCCCCTCGTTCGGCGTTGGTCCCACAAGCAACAAATGAAAGATACGCCCTTGATTGACATACTCTTGCAACATGGTATCCACAAAAGCTAAGTCACCACCGTAGCAATCTGGGTCGCTTAGAGAACAGTGGGTTTTCTTCTGACCGAAACCTCCCATCGTCAACCCCTGACCGGGCTCAATCACATCGGGGTCGTTCCATATTTCAAGAGGTTTTGTATAGGCTGGTGCTGGTTCAGCAAGGCGAATCCAAGCGATATCGAAGTTGCTATCGTACTTATGAGACTTTTTGAATGCCTCATGGACCTCTCCCTGACGAACTTCTGGTGAGTCTCCTCCGTAAAAAGCCAGCTGATAGTCCCGTACGGTTTTTTTAAAAATGCAATGAGCTGCGGTGACAACTAGTTTGGGATGTACCAAAGTTCCAGTGCAGAACGATTTCTTACTCTGAGCATCTTCCAGAGCCACGATAGCATTCACCAAAGGGTGACCCTGAGGTAAGTCGTAGCCATGAACCATTTTCAACGTCATTTGTTCTGCTCGATTTTGATCACTTGAGCAAGATGACACCATTTGGACAATTAGTAATAGCGCTGCGATCCGCCACTTCACACTGAACCTCCTTTTGATTCTTCACAACAACTGCAAGCACTTATTATGCCAGCTAATTTCAATTGAAGATTGGCTTTTTCACTCACCTTTGACCAAGAAAGAAATCTTAACCGCTTCAAACCACGCAGCCCTTGCGTTTGGCTAGTAAAAGAACCCAGATTTGTTGGCACTGATATACACGTGAAAAGCGAAAGCCATGTCTCAATCCTCCGACTGTCATTTATACCGGGATGAATGAATTCAGCTACGAAGTAAAAGGCTACGCCTACCACCCAAAAACTAGCGCAAACGACTACACATATCCTTATTACAAATTCGAAAGAGGCGTTTATCCCCTTATTTGTAGTAAGAAAATAGCCGATGCAAAGCCATAGATCGGCTGGAGCAAAAGGTTTACCTATGAATTTTTGTACTGAAAGCCTTCAAAAAGAGATTGAAGCCACGTTAATCATTTACCTTTGCCGTTTCTTTTGCCCGGTCTGCTTGGTATTCGCAGCTTTCTTCACCATCGAGTTTTACCCCCCTTTACTCAGTGTCGCTCTTCTAGGCATTATAACTCTGGGTCCCGGTTGTAGCCGCACCCTGGTGGAACGGTTTCTTGGCCCACTTAAAATTTTTACACTAGCTGCCTATGGATGCCTGTTATCAGCCATCGCCTATTTCTCCGGTGGAACACAATCACCAGCGATACCTTGGGTCGTCATTGCGATCGCGGTGTCACCATTTCTGCTCAGCAAGCAACAGACGATACTTCACTTTAGTGTTCATTTAGTTGCCCAGGTGACTATTGAGATTGTTAAGCCGCGGGAACTAGACCCATTTTTTCAAGGCGCAACAATACTCCCTACAGTACACACTCTTTCAGTGGCAACCTGCATTGCCTTTGCCTTTGCCTTATTCTATCGCTTTTCGCAATTTGTGCTCCAACAGACACAACAAAATAGGCAACTTTCGAGTATCCAGCAAAACCTCTTAAAAGTTTTTGATCAGGCGGAGGACTTTATCGGAATGTCCGACAGCCATGGAAGAATCATTTATCACAACCGAGCTTTCAATAAGCTGGTAGGAGTTTCACAAGAGGATGCCCAAGATATGATCATTCCACAATTCCATCCCCAATGGGCCAGTGATCTCGTGGTAAGTGAAGGGATTCCAGAAGCTATTAAGAATGGTTCCTGGACAGGCGAAACAGCTATCTACAACAAAGACAAGAATGAGGTTCCTGTTCTCCAAACTATCATCGCCCATGTGAACCATCACGGTTATCCCGAGTATGTGTCTACGATTATGAAGGACATCACCGCTCTGAAAGCTCGGGAACAAGATATGGAGCGAGCAAAGCGTTTTGCTGAGCAAGCAATGGTGGCAAAATCTCAGTTTCTAGCTAACATGTCTCACGAGATTCGAACTCCGATGAATGGATTGTTAGGCAATATAGAGCTTTTATCCGATATGAATCTCCCAGAAGAAGCTAGCCAAAGGATCAAGACTATCGAGTCATCTGGACAGCACTTGATGCGTGTTCTCGATGACATCCTCGATGTTTCAAAAATTGAAACAGGAAACTTAAATCTAGAGAGGATAAGTTTCAACCTCCCATATCTGATGAACGACGTGGTAAGCATGTTTTTAGATAAGGCTTTCCAGAAGAATATAGATTTGAATGTGACCATCGCAGAACAAACTCCTGAATGGGTCTATGGCGACCCTACCAGACTGAGACAAGTTCTTCTCAACTTAATTAGCAACAGCATAAAGTTCACCAATGAGGGCGGTGTATCAGTGACTCTATCTCCGGGAAGCTCGGCAGACTACCTAGACTTCGTGGTGGAAGATACTGGCGCTGGTATTCCCATTGACCAGCAGGAGAACGTCTTTAAGTCTTTCCATCAGGGCGACAACTCCACTACCAGAAAATTTGGAGGCACTGGCTTGGGTCTCGCCATTGCCTATAAGCTTGTACAAGCCCAGGGCGGTGTTTTTGCTCTTGAAAGCCAGGTGGGTGTTGGCACTCGCTTTTCATTTACCTGCCACCTGCCTAAGTCTAGCGCTCCTGAAGTCGCTTCGAGCAAAGAATCATCGCAGCTCTTAGCTGATCGCAAACCCCTTCAAATCCTGGTGGCGGAAGACAATGAAATCAATACTGATTTGGTGCGGCGCTACTTAGATAGGCTTGGTTATCGCGCAGATTTTGCCAGCAATGGGGATGTCGCTCTAAAAATGTGCCAACAGAAGAATTACGACATCGTTTTTATGGATTGTCATATGCCGATCATGGATGGTTTTGAAGCCACCCGCAAGATCTTAGCTCTAGGGAACTCACCCGCTCCAACGATCGTCGCGCTCACAGCTAGTGTCATGAAAGAGGAGCAAGAGTTGGCAGCTTCCTGCGGAATGTCTGGATTCCTTGGCAAGCCTCTCAGCAAGAAGCGGCTCCAAGAGTTTCTGATCAAGTTTGAAAATTATGACCAACCCAAGCCTTCACAGGCTTCCTAAGTGGGCATCAAATTTTTTAAGAACTCTCAGCTTCCCTAGCAGAACACGCCCGTGATATACCTCCTGGCACTATTTAGATTAGATCATATCGGAGCCAGCACACCATGCCTTATAACTTGCTCATATCTGCCGAGGAACTGCATCAAATCCTACACCAAGGGTCCACCGTTGCCATCGACTGCCGCTATCGGCTAGAGTCGCCACGGTGGGGCCTGACACAATACCGACTCGGTCACATACCGGGCGCTATATTTATAGATATGGACCACGAACTATCGGGACCGCCGACTGCAGGACAAACAGGACGCCACCCCCTACCGCACCGCAGTACATTTCACCTTACCGCAAGACAGCTAGGATTGTCCCCCAAGCAGCAGCTTGTAGTCTATGACCAGGGGCCAGGGTGTTTCGCCAGCCGAGCTTGGTGGATGTTTCGCTGGCTAGGCTTCGAAAATGTCGCAGTCCTCGATGGAGGCTTCGCGAATTGGCAGAAGTCAAATCCCGTCACTCAGGAGATTCGCACCCTGCCCCTAGCTGACTGGGACCTGCCACCGGAACCGTTTCTTGTGGCAAGCGCCCAGGACATTATGAATCACCTAGGTAAAATCGACTTACTTGATGCTAGGAA
Organism: Pseudobacteriovorax antillogorgiicola; assembly: GCF_900177345.1. NCBI lineage: Bacteria > Pseudomonadati > Bdellovibrionota > Oligoflexia > Oligoflexales > Pseudobacteriovoracaceae > Pseudobacteriovorax > Pseudobacteriovorax antillogorgiicola. Next base: position 210,980 of record NZ_FWZT01000004.1, on the reverse strand, counting down.
CCTCGATCGCTTCGAGGGTAAAAACGAAACCATTGACCCTGTCGCTGGTCATATCCAAACAGCCCGCAGTGCCCCGTTTGAAAAAAATCTCAATTCGGAAGGGCTTTTTAAGGAGCCATCCCAATTACGATCCCACTACCTTGGAATCCTTTCTGGCAAAGCTGACGAGGCTATCTGCTACTGTGGATCGGGGGTTACGGCCACTCACAATATCCTGGCCATGAAGTTGGCCGGACTTGGGGAAGCTCGCCTTTACCCAGGCTCCTGGAGCGAGTGGATCACAGATCCTAAGCGGCCCATCGAAACAGGGAGCTAGTATGTTTAAAGAGTCGACGACCTAGTCGGCTCCATTAAATGCCCGTCTTGAAGCAGTTTCAAGCCACTGACCTATAGACGCGACCTAAGGATTAAGCTATCAATGTAGGCCTGTGCAAAGGCTAAGGATTTCTATTGTTTAATAAGGTCCGATAAGCTAGTGTGATGTGTTAATGTTAATTTGACGTATAAAGAGGAAGACATGGTTAAGGTAACGTTCCCTGACGGCAACGCGAAGGAATTCGACGATGGTGTTACAGGGATGGAAATTGCAAAAGGCATCAGTCCCAAACTTGCAAAAAACTCAGTGGCTCTTAAGACCGGCGACACGATCACCGACTTAATGACCCCCTTAACCACGGACACCAGCATTCAGATTCTTAGCAAGACAGATGAAGACTCTCTCGAAGTGATTCGTCACTCGACAGCTCACCTTCTTGCTTTTGCAGTGCAAAACCTCTGGCCTGGAACTCAGGTAACCATCGGACCGGTTATCAAAGATGGTTTCTTCTACGACTTTAAGTTTCCCGAAGACGTCAAGCTAAGCGACAAAGACCTTCCGCAAATTGAAAAGGAAATGCGCCGTTTACTTAAGGCCAACCATCCGTTTGTGAGACGGGTGGTTCCCAGAGACGAAGCCGTTAAACTCTTTAAAGATATGGGAGAGCACTTCAAATGTGAAGTGATCGATGCGATTCCAGAAAATGAAGACGTCTCCATATATGACTTAGGTGATGGCTGGTTTGACGTTTGCCGTGGCCCTCATGTGCCTTCCAGCAAATTCCTAGGCATCTTTAAGTTAACTCACATTGCTGGTGCATACTGGAGAGGTGATGAGAACCGTGATCAACTTACGCGGATCTACGGCACCGCTTGGGCAAGTCAAGAGCAGCTAGATGAGCACCTCTACCGAATGGAAGAGGCTAAAAAACGTGATCACCGGGTTTTGGGTAAGAAACTCAACCTTTTCAGCTTCCATGATGAAGCTCCAGCTAATGCCTTTTTTCATCCGAGAGGAACGGTTCTTTATAATCAACTACAGAACTATATGCGCAAGAGCAATCGTGAGGCTGGCTTTGAAGAGGTTGGAACACCCCTTGTGATGAACGTAGACCTTTGGCACAAGAGTGGACACTACGATAACTATAAAGAAAACATGTATTTTACCAACGTCGATGATCGGGAAGCTGCGATTAAACCGATGAACTGCCCCGGTCACTGCCTCGTTTACAAGTCTACAAGACATAGTTATCGGGACCTTCCCCTCCGTTTCTCTGAGTTTGGCCGAGTCCACCGTCACGAGCCAAGCGGCGCCACCCATGGCCTCTTCCGAGTGCGAACGTTCGTCCAAGATGATGCCCATATCTTTTGTACAGTGGAGCAGATTCAAGAAGAGATCGAAGGTGTTCTGAGACAAATCGATAAAGTATACAAGTACATGGGCTTCGATAATGTCCGTCTTGAGCTTTCAACACGCCCTGAGAAATCCATCGGTAGCGATGAAGTATGGCAAACAGCGGAAGCTGCCTTGGAGAAGGTTCTTAAAAGCTCTGGAAAAACCTGGCAGCTAAACCCCGGTGATGGTGCGTTCTACGGCCCGAAAATTGACTGTCATTTGATCGACTCACTCGGGCGCTCTTGGCAGTGTGGAACTGTTCAGCTCGACTTTTCCATGCCAGAGCGGTTTGGGCTTGAGTACATGGGTTCCGATGATAATAAGCACACCCCTGTGATGATCCACCGCGCTGTATTGGGGAGCATCGAGCGTTTCTTAGGGATTATGATCGAACACTTTGCTGGTCGATTCCCCGTTTGGCTAGCTCCTGAGCAGGTGAAGATCATTCCAATTGGCGATCGCCACCTAGAGTATGCGGAAGAAGTGACAAATGCACTTCAGGCCAAAGGCTTGCGGGTGAAGATGGATGGTCGGAATGAGCGCTTGAATTTTAAAATTCGAGAAGCTCAAATGGAGCAGGTGCCTTATATGGTGGTGATTGGTGACAACGAAGCCGACCAGCGCACCTTGAGCCCAAGAAAAGTAAATGGTGATCAGCTTGATCCTATGAACCTGGAAGCCTTTGCCAAGACACTGATCGAAGAAGGTGCTTTAGACTAGTACTCCTCTAACATTCGTAGCCAAGCAATAAGCGCCTCACCCCTCGGGATTTGAGGCGCTTTAGTTTCAACAATTAGGGGCTTGAAATCGACCAATAGCCTGCGATATCAGAATCACGGATGTCTGGACCCACACTCCCCTTGCCCCAAAAATAGTCATTCATGTTACTCACACCATCATATCGGAAGACACCCATTGCAACTGCTACAACCCCGGATGGTTGGTTGGTATCTTTAGCACTGAACCAAGCGTCCTTAACCTTCATCGGCTTGTTCCACCAGAGGAACGGCTGCCTCACCATATTATCAGCGAATTTTCCAGAGAAGCTCGACCAGGCGTAGGCATTTGTGTGAAAGCCTAGTAACAGGTGCAGCCCGTCAAACTCTTGTTTCCAGCGTTCAAAGCGACTCATGCTGCTCCATGAATCTTTGAGCACCTGGCAGGAGAGTAATGCCAACCACTCTAGATCCTTGTCACCCCAGTCATCAGTGGCATCGGTGTGATATAGGGTCGAGTCATCTTGAGTGGTATTTTCGAAGGTGAATCCACCTCCATAACCGTGTCCCACGTAAAATGTGATATCAGTATTATCAACCCAACTGCTATCTTGGCTTGACTTAAAATCCTGTTCCCAAGCATTCATACCTGTCCAGCTAAAGTTTTTAGTCACTCCATCAGAGGACATCCGATTGATGAAACCTTGCTCTAGGGCTCCAAATTCATTGGTCACAGCATTTTCAGTACCAAAGTCTCTAACCCCACCGACATTGATATCAATCTCTCCACCAGCTCTGCGATGGAATGGACCCTCTACCGATATTCGTTTCGTTGTAGAAACTCCGTTTTGATCGACAACTTTTACGACAACAACTTCATATTCTTGCTTCTCTCTTGGTGTTGGCTGAAACCGTACAGCTGTTTGACCACTGGCATTAAACCCCGACGAGCTAGACCAAAATATTTTGAAGGGCGGCGTTCCTCCGGAAATGCTAACCTTCGCTACTACCGTTTCTCCCAATAATTCTCCCTTTAGCTCAATTTTTGAACTCCATCGCTCATCAAATGTTGCAGGAATGATGTGCCTTAGAGTTTCGATGTCACGGCCTTCGTCATAGAGTGTGACGTTACATTCATAGTGGGGTAGATATACCTTTGCCTGTTGATCCTGTGGTGGAGCATAGTACACCAACCTCGGAACAATCTTTTTAACTTCAGGCAAACTACTAATCCCTAAGTTTTGACAAGCTTTGACAGCCTCCTCGCGGGAAATTACATCAATCAATTCTCCTGGCTCAAGCTGGTCAAAAGCAACATAAGTTCGCGTACTAGCTCCTTCACCGTTGAGTACGACGTTCATATTAGATCCGGGTCCAACAATTTGGATTCCTTCGTAGTACATATCGATCGAAACTTCGGTATCAAGCTCTTGCCTAACAATTACATCTCCATCTCTAGTTTCCGCATGAAAAGTGCTATGGCTAGCCCTAATATCAGGCTTAAACAACCGAGACGGCCATATATTTGCACCCATTAAAGCTTCTTGCACTCTATTTTGAGCTTCATCAGCAGGCAGCACTTTGATTCGCTTGACCCCTTCAAAATCAATAGCCTGGTAAAGAACCGGAAACTGATCTTCTCCAGAATAACCTTCCCCTAAGCCTTTTACAGGAATAAACTGAAATTGCTTCTCATCCATATAATTCATCACACCAAATTCGGAAAGGAACCCTTCCCTAGCCTCGATGCCTAACTTTTCTGCAAGACCGTAAGCTTGGTTCTCATCGATCCCTCGCTTCTGAACTTTGAGGACAGGAAGCTGGGTTTGTTGAGCTAGATTGCTTCTACCCTCACCTTCGCTTGCTGAAGCAAGTGAACTCATTGCTATGAGTGAGATAGGAACAGAAATAGCTATTGCATTTGCCTGAAATCGTAAAAATCTACTGAATTTCATACGCTGAATCCTTATATTTTACCTTCTAAAGATGAGGAAAAGCCTAGGTTAGTTTAGTCGCGTTGGCAAGATCAATGGGCGAAACTATGGATTTGTGAAAAGGATAAACATAGGTAAGGCCTGCATCTTAAAAGATGAAGGCCTTAAGAATAGTAATCTTGATGAATCTTAGCTAGAAATTTTAATGTACCCCAAGAGTCGAACCCTTGATTCCCTACATGGATTCATGAGTTTAATAATGCGTGTACAGGTCTGGCAGGCGATTAGTCGTCTTCGCCATCATCATCATCATCGTCATCGTCATCACCGGCATCTTCACTAGGGGGTGTGGTGTTTCCAGTTCCACTTTGATAAAGGACTTTGAGACGATCTGCAATTTTTATCTGAAAGTCTGCTGCAATCGACAGTATGCTACCTTGAGCTTTGAAAGGACTGCCTTCATCGTTGAGTTTGTAGAAGGAGCCAGCATATTCAACATAAACAGGTTTGGCATTACCATCGATCATATCCAGCTGGATCTCGCGCTTTGCATCTTGCTTGATAAGCTTGACGATCTCCTCAACTAATTTATCCCACTCTCTCATGCACAAATTGTGATTCGAGCCATTGGTTTTCTCAGCGAGCTTGATATGTTGCTCTCCAGCTCGCTTGATATTGCAGTCAGCATTTTGTGGATCTTGCCCCGCAGCTTGACCAACCATGGCATGAACGCGAGCCCCTGCTACAGGAATCTCAAAGTCGTCAGCAAGGTTGCCATCACCCTTCCCATCATCGTCTGACGTGATCACGATATCCATGCGAGCGTCTTTGAGAGATGATGTATAGCCATCAAAAAATTGATTAAGAACAGAGATGGCGTTATTGCTGCCGATAGGCATGTTAGACTGCATCACCTTATCGTTCACAGCATCATCGATCACAAGGTTGATCCGGCTAAAATCATAGACGAAATGTAAGAGAAACGGCACTTCGGTAGCACTCAAATCATTGACAAACTTTGGTATACTTTGTTCAAGAAAACCAATCTCCTTCTTCATACTACCACTGCTATCGATACCAACGAAAACTTCAACTGGCTGGACGCTCTTTTCAACGACCACTTCAACACTAGATAGCAAGAGCGAGTCTTCAATGACTGTGTCGGGAGATAAAGGACGAGCATCACCACTGGATGGCGGCGGTGGATCTCCCACCTCGACCACTGAGCTACTAGTCTCCGACGCTGTATCCACTGCCTTAAACTCAGCCTGGCAGGACACAAGAAATATTACCGGCACTAAATGTTTTGCGTATTTCATCAATCACGACCCCCTATAGCCACTCTATCGGTATAGGTTAGAAAAGAATCAATGGTGGTGTAAAAATTTGTATATTTCTATATTATATTAGATAGTTAAAACTAGGGTCGATCACGATATTATTGGCTTGAATCGCTACCTTGAAATCATATTTTGTGGGCTCACGGACAGAATTAGTTCATTTGCACTAACTTTCTGGTGGAGGGCCTTCAGATTAGCGGCGAAACACCGGGCTGTTTTAAGCAGCCTCTTTTCTCTTCGCGCGCTCCAAAACACTCATCAGAAGTGCTCGATTCAGAGGCTTCAAAAGAACATCAACCATGCCCACCTCGCGGCATCTAGCTTGTTCCTCTGGCAATACCCCAGCTGTAAGCGCAACAATAAATTCGTTTCCATTGTTGCTCTCAAGAATCTTCTGTGTAGCTTCAAAGCCATCCAACACAGGCATATGGCAATCCATAAGGATCAGATCATAGACCTTAGTTTGGCATTGATCTACTGCTTCCTGGCCATTGCTTACTAAGTCTGCCTGGATCTTTAGCTTCTTAAGATGCAGATCGATGACCTGCTGATTTACTTCATTATCTTCGACAACCAAAACTCTGAGAGAACTATAATCGGTCATTAGAGTAGGATCTGAGCTCTGACCTTCAGCCGGAGCAGACGCTTTTTTATACGAGAACCTAAAAGTGAAGGTTGCACCTTCGCCAAGACGACTTTCTACTGTTAGATCCCCACCCATAAGCCGAGCCAAGGTTCGGCTAATACTCAATCCTAGTCCGGTTCCACCAAACTTTCTGGTTGTAGAAATATCCGATTGGGTGAATGAAGAAAAGATATGCTCTAACTTATCTTCTGGGATACCAATACCTTTGTCGATTACATTTACTTTGAGCAAGTTATCTGCTTCCCTAGCAACTTCGATTACAACATCATTGCCATCTGAGAATTTGATTCCATTGGAAAGCAAATTAATCATCACCTGGCGAATTCTTGTTGGATCACCAGAAATCCAATGTGGAACCCCAGATGCCAAATTGTATTGAATCGCGACTTTACTTTTCTTCGCCTCTTCTTCTAGGATTAGAACTGTTTCGTTAAAGAGACTGTCTAGGTTGAACGTTATTTCTTCAAGTGCTAACATCTTGTTTTCTAATTTCGAAAAATCTAGGATATCATCGATAACACGCAGGAGGTGGTTGCTCGACGATTCAATGATAGCAATCTTTTCTTCAAGGTAGGGATCTGACACCTCTTCTTTTAACAAGGCATTCATTCCCAAGATACCATTCATTGGAGTTCGAATTTCATGAGACATATTTGCTAGAAACTGTGATTTGTGTTTCGAGGCTTGTTCTGCAATGGCCTTCTCTTCCCGAAGGCGTTTATTCAACTCGTCGAGCCGCTTCAAGGTCCGGCTGCGATTCCACTCGAACACAGCACCCAAAGAGCCACCCATCACAACTGCTATCGCGCCGATGACACCAGCAAGTTGCGCTCTCGATTCGGCCGTGATTGCTCGGGATGGCCAGGAACCGCTAATATCTCCCCAAGCCAGTGCTAGTAAAAACAGCAGGCAGTAGACAGTATAAGCAACTCCATTAGAAAAACCGAGAAGGAAGAACGCTAGGACTGGAACCAGAGAAAGAAAGACGACTCCAGGAGCCTGAATACCTAGGTCATTGCCGACACTATACGTTAAAAACCCTACGCACAAAGCGAGAAATGTGTGAGCGGAGAAGGTCGTCGATTGAAATTTTCTGGCAATCATTCCATTAAGAAAAAGAGAAATTCCAACGAATAGCCCCACGTAAAAACCCATATCTTGATAGGGTCTGACAATCTCTCGAAAAATAACCGCCACAAGCTCCGCCAATCCAATTGAAATGGAAAGCCCAATGAGTACTTTACGCCGGAAATTGTATTCGGATTCCATATTTCTCCTCGCTACCCTCAATAATCGGTAAAACCTTAACTTGGATAAGTTATTATTTAACAATGAAGAAATAACAAAATATTCCGTCAAATCTTACCGTTGAGAATAATACTGAAACTCAAAGTATTTCCCGAGGCCTATATTCATCATTCACTAATTTAGATTCCTCTTTCAGGATGAAAAACTGCCGTTTAACCACAAAACTAAACATTTCTCAAAATAGACAGATGAGTTCAATAGAGCGAAGATCAAAGTTCCACTTCTTGAAATCATTCGATTTTGGTAATGCATTTAGTAAGTTTTCATGGACGTTCCCGCTGGGGATAGGTAACAAGAAGGAAAATCAAAAAATGAAGCAGATCTTAGCAATATTTGGATCGCTTTGGCTTACGGGATGTTCCAGCATGGGCAGCAACCCAAGCCACGTCGATCAGGAGCGATTTAAACAGTCACAGCAGTATAATTCTGAAAAGCAAGTCTTCGAAAACAGGCAGGCCGATCTATTCGAAAAAATGAATGCTAGATTCAGTTTATGGTCTAATCTGCGTAAATGGCTGGAGGATGCCCCGGACCGGGCTCCAGGTGGTAAGCTACCTGAAGTACGCCCCGACATGGAAGAATTCATGTCCACAGATGATGACGTCAAGATCATTTGGTTTGGTCACTCCACCTTTCTCATGAACCTCGGTGGCAAAACAGTGCTCGTCGATCCGATATTTTCCAACAATGCGGCACCGGTAAGCTTTCTTGTAGAGCGATTTCAGCCCCCCGTTCTGAGCATTCATGAGCTACCACCGATAGACTACATCGTAATCTCCCACGACCACTATGACCATCTCGACATGGAATCGATTCGGTTTTTCAGGGATAAAAGCCCTACGTTCTTAGTTCCTCTAGGTGTAGGAAGCCACCTTCGCGCTTGGGGAATCGACCAGAAAATGATCCTGGAGAAAGATTGGTGGGAGTCATTTGAGGCAGACGGTATTACATTCACAGCAACCCCGGCCCAACACTTCTCTGGTCGTGGCCTGAGCAATCGCAATAGCACGCTATGGGCATCATGGGTGATCCAAACCCCAAGCCATCGAATTTTCTTCAGTGGAGATTCGGGCTATGATACCCATTTTAAATCCATAGGAGAGAAACTGGGGCCGTTCGACCTTGCTCTCCTTGACAACGGTCAATACAATATCGATTGGCGAGAAGTTCATCTTCTTCCAGAAGAAGCGATTACCGCTATCAATGACTTGAATGCAAAGAAATTCTTCCCAGTTCATTGGGGGATGTTCGTTCTTAGTTACCATACTTGGTATGAACCAATTGAGAAGGCCTTTGCCCTTTCCCGCAAAAACAATATTGAGCTTGTGGCTCCAAAGATCGGTGAAGTGCTCTACGTTAACCGAACAAGCACGCTAGAAGCCTGGTGGCGAAGAGTTAAGTCTAGCCTACCAGGTACTTAGCCCACTTTAGTAGGCCCACCCCAACCCAATCCTGAAAAAGCCGGTCTCGAAATCAACCTTTCGGCTCCCATGTTGGCTATCCCCTCCTTGGGGGCTTTCTATGCTTTCTAAGCGAGCGGCTCGGTTGCTTCCCCCCATGGACAGGAAGACTTCCGCATCTTGCCAAAAGTTATAGGCGAGTTGGAGCCGCGTAAGGGTCGTAGAGTCGAAATCCACAAGGATCACTTTCTGTTGTGGATCTCTGAATATGAATTGATGGCCTCCTAGGTAGCTGAGTGCTAAGCCAACACTAAGTGAATCCCATATCACATAGCGAGCCCCGATAGAAAGCATGAGCTTGTCATAACTTTCTGTCAGGTACTCCATATTATTGTTGTCGTTAATGCTGACCTTATAATCCCCTGAAGTGAAGCTTAGGGAAGCAAAACCATATTTAAAAGGCCTATATTCAACACCCAAGGAGACTCCTCCGCTTTCGATCAAATACCCTTCCCCATCTGATGAAATATTTTCTAACCCGATTCGGAAACTAAAGGTTTTGAATTGCGCAAGGAAATCCTGGCTTGGCTCGTCCAAGCGCCTATCTTCAATTAATTTGTCTAGGGACTGATCGTTTTGATCAGCCTTAAGCTCTTGGATATCCTCTGTGATGTCTTTAACAGTTTCGAGATCTTGTGACTCAGCAGGGGCCACCGCGAAGGGCTCAAGTGCTTTCTCAGCTGGATCAGGACTGTCACCTCCTTCAGCTGGCTCACGAACCTCAACCTTTTGGCCCCTCTTAACGCTGACTGGCTCAGCAACCTGAGTGTCTTTAAGTTCCTCAATTTTCTGACTAATAACGTCTTGATTCTCTTTTTTCTCCACATAGGCCTCCGCAATCGACTCAAAGGTCTCAGCCTCTTTTTCAGACACAGGTCGCGCTGCCACATCACCTTCTATAGTTATGAGTTGACTTTTCTTATCTTTGACTGAGAAAACGAAGTCTGTTCCTCGCACACCCAAAACCATTGATCGTGAACGAAACCCGGTGCGAGTTTCCTTACGGTTCCCTAGTAGGTATGCCCTAACCTTACCACCCAAGAGATTTAACCAAGTGCTCCCACTTCCGGATTGATCTTCTACAAATCTTGGTGTGAGCCGAACGCGAGTATCTTTGGCCATAACAATTTTGAAGCCATCGATTAGCTCAAGGACCATTTTTGATGTCCGACCGGAGCTTAGGACGTCACCGTAATATATCTTTAATCCTGACTTCAGTGGAAACGCTTCCCAGTACTTTTTCTTATACAAGACAATGGCGAAGCCCTGATTTTTCGACCGTTGCTTAAGCTCAGTGGTAACGGCCGGTGTAGGGTCTCGTAAAACATCTGGAGCACCCTTCACCTCTTTTATGACACCGACGACGGGCCTAACTCCCTTGTCTTTAGCCAAGGCCGGGCCACCAACATACGTTACAAGCAAGCATATGAAACCGAGGAACCGGCTGAGTTCTAATGTTGGACCCATAACTGCCCTTAGTGCTGGTAATAATTACATTCCTTTTCCATTATACGCAATCTTTCATCAATGTAACACAGTTGTCGAACTCTGCTCCGATACTCCTAATGGATTGAGATTAATTAGAGGTTTGTTTATGTCGGATTCAAAGGAATTACCCCTGGTTTTTGTGGTGGACGATGAAACCGATGCTTTAGAGGTTTTCCAAGATGCTTTAAGCCTGAACTTTCGCGTTAAAACGTTCAATCGCCCTGAAGAGGCCTTGGAGGCGATCCAAGAATCTCCCCCTGACTGCTTGGTGTCAGATTTGGTGATGCCTAAGATGGATGGTGTAGAATTCGTCCGCAAGATTCGAAAGACCAACACCGCACTTCCCATTCTGGTCATCAGTGGCTATGGAGAAAAAGATCAGATCATCGACCTATTCCGTATGGGTTGCTTCGACTTTCTGAGTAAACCGTTTCGCTACCAAGAGCTATCTGAAAAGATTACGAGAGTTTTGAAGCACGGCAAAGAAATCCATTCTCGTACAAACTTAGACGAGGCTAGCAAGCTCATTAGAATTGAAGACCATCAGCTCGGGCTAAAAGTCTCTTTTGGCAAGGCGGCCTTGCTATCGAATAAGAACGCGCAGCTCGTAAGGCTACAGTTAATGAAGGCCCAGTCTGCAATCACTTCAGCACTGACCTTTGATTTTTCTGAAGTAAGTGAGGTAAGTACAGAAAACCTCATATTTCTGAAATCTTTTTTTGACAACCTAGAGCAAGATGGGCGTCGCTTTCATTGGCACAATATTAGCGCTGAGTTGGATACCTTACTTTCATCCCAACTCATTACATATAATTCTGCTGTTTGAGGAACTTATGACGACTTCCAAGGATGAATGGTACAACTTTTCCTTCTTTTGCGATCTAAATCAAGTCGAGCGAGACGAAGGTACTCAACCAACGAAACTTATGCGGGCCTTATTATCATTGGGATCACTCTACGAATTAGAGATCGATTTGGGGCAACAGGAAATTCATGATGGTGAAGTATTCGATCATCCCGTCTTGAGCTGTAAATTGAAAACAAAACATAACATCGTTGAGCTTCGCAAGCACTTTAGCGATGATTTTTACGTCATCGATCCCCTCGATAGCCCAATAGCCATCGCCAACACAAAGCAGCAGACAGACCCTCTCGATCCACGAACCATAAGCCATTTTCTACTGGGTGAACTAAGTCTCATCAATTTCCAACAGCAGAGAATTACCGATTGGAGCAATCTGCAGGCCAAAGCAAATGTGGAATATCTCGATCTCATCAGCAAACAGCTACAGCGTTTCCTTAAGCGTGACAAGATGATACCGTTTCAGATAGTTTTCGAGCTTATTGAAGAAAAAATTGACGTTCTTCAAGGCCGCGACAATAAGCGATTTAGAATTTGGACTCAGGGTGGTGATGTACTGGTAGAAAATACCATCATAGAGGAGCTTGTACCCGAAGTTCATGCGCTTACCGAGTTTATCGTGAATCATAGCATCGAACCTGAAGACAAGAGGCGCGAACTGGCAAAACCCGCTGAGAGCCAAATTTCCTTTCGCGTAGCCCAATACGAAGATCAAGTTGAGCTAATTGTATCTGATGATGGTTCAGGCACCGACGAAAAAGCGCTCGCTGAGATTATTAGCCAGATCAAACCAAGGCTGGAAAGCCTCAATAGCAAGATTGCGATCCAAACCTCTCCCGATAGTGGAGTTTCGTTCAAATTGCTACTCCATGAAACGATTGCCCAGATTCCCTGTGAAACTTTTACTTGGCAGAATCAGACTTTTGCAATCCCCCTCAATCAAGTGGACAGCAAGCGCACCATCTTAGAAGCCGACTGCAGTGACAATATTATCGCCGTTGGCCATCACTTCTATCTCAAACAAGGTGAGAGGAATGTACCTGCAGTATTCCTGGATGATGTTTTGAATCATAATTCGCGATTTACCGAAGAAACCTATAAGGATATATATAAAACCAAGTTCCCGCTCAAAGGCAAAGACTACCGTGCTTTTGAATTCAACCTAGGATTCAAGCACTTCGCTCTACTGGTTGAAGTAAAAACCAATGAAGCCTTAGTTACAATTAGCCAAAGGCCTTGCCCACCTCTGCTAGTATTCTCTGGGAAAGGGGTCACTCCCGATGGCAAACCAACATTCATCCTAGATGTCTTCAGTATTGGAGAGCATTCGATTGATCTTCTTATCGATCAAAACCGTAGTCAAAATCGAAAGGTAGCCTAGTCAGAAGTTCATTTGACTAGGCATAGTCCTTTGAATTGAAAGTCCTATGGCTTGTAGCTTAGAATTAGCCAAGGCGCTGTTGTTTCTTTTCTCTAATAACATCACGCAGGGTCAGCTCGTTGCTAGAGGCAAGAGCTAGTAATACTGAGAGAATTAAAAGCACAAGATACATCATGGTTTTGCTTCTCCTTTCTGCCTCAATTGGCCTTTAATATATCGGCCGATCAGAACATTATCTTGATATTGATTCTAATTATCAACTTTGATTTGTCCAGACTTATTTTGTAGCAGTCGAAGACAAACTCGGTTTATTTTTCTTAATACCTAATATCGTTAGATAAATACTGAAGGACAAGAATCAAAGTTTTACAAATTGCTTACAATCGTTCCTATCGATATAATCGATAGAAGCTATATAAAAATTTTTGTATATATAGCTATCCTGAAAGCAAACAAAATGGTGGAAAGTGGATGAATCCCTCGATTCTAGGTTCCCTGAACGATTTTCAGACTCTTAGATGCTAGATGCAGATATCACAACTCTATTTAAAATATTTTTTATTTTTACTGCTCTGCTGCTTTCCCACCCTTCTGTGACCTGTAAATATTTCTAATTAACTGGCTGGCCAGTTCTATGAAAGAATCGTGCAAGGGTGCTATAGGGTCTAACACATGGGTCGCGGCCCATTAGGAGAAAGTGAGCATCTGTCTACTTTCCCTGTTTCTGAACTCTTGACAAGGGCTCTGTCTGCAGACAGAGCCCTTCTTTTCTCAGACTCCTTGCCACCAAGTTCTTCCAGTTTGTTTTAAACTGCTTACACAAATGCCAATATTTGATACATAGTATATAGGATAAAGAACTCTTATATATTGGATCACTAGGCTGCTACGTGGTCGCCTAGAAACAACTGTAATCTGAATTTTGATGCTTGGGATAAACTTATGGCTCATGCTGTGATTATTGGTGCCACTGGCCTTGTTGGGAATTGCTTGACTCATCTATGTAATGAAAGCCCATTCTTTGATCGTGTTACAGCCTTTAGCAGACGCCCCATTACTGGAATCAGCTCCGAAGGCTTCAACAATGTCATCATTGAAGATTTTGAGTCTTTGGAATCATCTCATGTCCCAGATTTAAGCGAAGATACCTTCGGGTTTTGCTGCCTAGGGACCACACAAAAAAAAGCCGGCTCAAAGGAAAAATTTGAGATGGTAGACTACCAGTACGTGCTAAGATTTTCAAAGATATGCAAAAGCATCAGCGCTAAGCACCTCAGTATCGTAAGCTCTTTAGGTGCAAGTACTCATTCGCTATCTTATTACTGCCGAGTTAAAGGGCGGATGGAACGTGAAGTAGAAAAGCTAGATCTGAACTCTACCAGTATCGTGCGCCCCTCATTGCTATTGGGGGATCGAGAGGAATCTCGTCCAGCAGAGGATATAGGTAAATTACTAGCTCCTTTAATTATTGGTCCTTGGAAGCCAATTGAAGGTTTTTCGGTGGCTAAGGCGATGCTATCGATTGCCATAGAAGCCAAGCCCGGATTTCATGTTTATCCATCACGTGATCTGCATTTGATTGCCGATGGAACATAAATCTTAAACCAGATATCACAATTTATTTCAAAGATGAGGCTATATATTGAAAGTAATCATCTATCTTGCTTGGGGATTCTTGGTAGTTGTACTTCAATCGTGCTTTCACGATCCCACGGATCGAACGCCTCTACAAATAGTCAACAACCCTAACCAGAAAGCCCCCCTAGCTATCGAAGCCAAATCACCTTTACCGATTGGTGTTGATGCCCGACTAAAGTGCCCGGCAACACCATACTATCACTGGCTCGACCTCGATCAAGCACCCAAGTATCTAAACTTCAAAGTTGAACAAGCTCGGGTCAATCCTCAAATATCAACGTCTCGTATCTTCGAGGAAGATCTTGCTGATGTCGGCTACACATACCCTATTCGATGGCTTACCATTGTCCCTGAGTCTAAAGATCAGAGCCGGGTATTGATTAGGTTTCGACGCCAAGCGATCGACTCAAGAATGGCTATCCTATTAGGGTTTCTCCCATACTCTGCCAACCAGCCAACTTTGAAACTGCAAGCTGAAGAACTGTCCAACTTTAGCGAATCTTTTGATGTTTTGTATTCAGCATCAGCCATTGGTAACAGAGACTACGATGCAGAGATTCGCTGGCAGGAACAAAACCAAGCTGCGTTATTCACTCATGAAGGCCCTCAAGCCAGCGTTTCGGGTATTCTCATCCTTCGCCCAAAGGAAGGAGCCCAGTTCAATCAGCTCACCATCCGAGCCCTAGAGCCACTACGAGGCCAAAGCTTTGCTCTTGGTTTAGCAGTGGCGGGCTGTGCTCCTCAAATTTGCCAAGGTATCAATCAATTAGGGGAGATCAAAGTAGGAGACATCGTTGGCGTTTATAGTCCGTCTGACCCAAGCTTTCTGAGCACTCCTATGGAGCGTAAGCGCAAACAGCACTTTGCCTTAGGCCGAGGGGGAATGATAGAACTGGAGTGGGATGGCATGATTCTCAATAAAGAAGGCCCTGAATTTCGCGTCTTTGCTGAAGGTGGCTCCATTGGTACTTGCCAAGACAGCAACCGCTACCAAGTTTTTGTGAAAGAGCATCGGCAAGATGAGTGGACCCTAGTGTCCGGCCCCAGCCCTATATGCGGGGATCAATCCTTCGATATCAAAAGCCTGCATGCAGTCCGCTACCTGAAAATTCTCGACAAGAGCGGCCCTGATTCCCCACAAGGCTTTCGTTTGCGGGGAGTTTCATGTGATCCTGAAGATATATAGAACGGAACTACTATCTCCTAGCGCCACTCGCTAGTCTTGCGGCTTGCATGCTTTAATAGAGATCACTTTTCTAGGAAAGGTTTTTTCATCAAGCTTCAATGTTGTAAATCGAAATGGTGTGCCATAGACCTTTTCTGCATAACCCAGCTTTGCCTGTAAAAAGCACCTCTGCTTGTTATTCGTGTAGTTTCTAGCACACAGGCTTACCCACCCATCCTTCACTAGCTCTCTATGATCTGGCTCTGGAACAAGATACCATTCACATTTTTTATGGCGATCAGGGTCACATCCTAACAGTGGTACACAGCACAGAATTACTCCCAATAGGCTTCTATTCATCATACTCAACCCTTATTTCCACCCGACGATTGAGCTTCCGACCCTGGGGTGTTGAATTTGTTGCTATTGGCTTCGTATCAGCATAACCCGAAGCCTTTACTCGATCTGGCGCAAAACCTAGTTCATTAATCATATATTTCGCTATAAAAGATGCTCGCAAGGCCGAAAGCTCCCAATTACTATACTGCCCTTGTTGAGGCACCTTATCTGTATGCCCTTCAATTGAGATTCGGCGGCCATGCTGTTTCAGGGCTCTACCAAGCTCTTTCAACTTCCTAAGATCTTTTTGCTTTACGCGATATTCTCCTGGCTCGTAAAAGTATGATGACAGTAGCCTCACAACGTAGCCGTTGGTATCCTTATGAACCGAAACCCCTTGATTCTGGCTATCATCTTTTTTTCTCCTTTTGTTGAGAACCGTCTCGTCTTGCAGTTTCAAATCGATGACCCTTTTGATTTGCATCATCTCTTTGTTAATAATATTGAGTACATTTTCTGAGCGACGATAGCGTTTGATAATCGGTCTCACAAGGGTTTCGCCCTTAAAGTATTCAAAGGCTGCCTTTCCTTGAATAGTGGGTCCTGTGCGCCGATCTTCAGGAATCGTATCGGGGGTTTCGTTAAATGTTTCCCGAATAGAAGCCGTTACTGTCAATACTTTGATAGCATCACCGATCCCTTCAGGCTTCAAACCATAGAGAACCACAAACGCTGCGAAAAGCAGAGTCATAAGATCAGCAAAACTTACGATCCATCCTTCACCAGCGGATTCTTCATCATCTTGATCGGACACAAGCGTTTCCTACTTTGGAACAATTGACAGTTTCTCTTATAATAATACCCATGAACTGAGTCTCGCACAAAAAGCATTTTTCAAGAGATTCAAAAAAAACAGAGATTCCCATTTCTATCTGGCGAGTCTCAGACATCGGAGGTAGTCTTGGATATAGGAACCATAATAGGTTTTGTTGGTGCCACGGCCCTGGTCTTAGTGTCCATGGTGCTTGCAGGTACCCTAGGGATGTTCTGGGATTTCCTTTCTGTCATCATTGTTTTTGGGGGAGCAGCTTTCGCCACCTTGATAGCATTTCCCATAGACGTATTCATAGGCGCTATCAAAGCTGCTCTTAAGACCTTGTCACAGCCTACCACAAAACCTACTGAATTGATTGATGTAGCTGTTGAGTGTGCAGATACAGCCCGCAAAGGCTCCATTCTTGCCTTAGAGAAGGTCTCCATTGAGCATGAGTTTTTCGCCAAGACTGTGAGGCTCCTAGTGGACGGCTACGAGCCAGATATCATCAATGCTATGATCGATCTTGAGATTAATAATTTGAAGGCCAGGCATAAAAGCTTTCGCGATGTGGTGGAACAGATGGGTTCGGCAACACCTGCTTGGGGAATGATTGGAACAGTGATTGGACTGATTGTTATTATGGCGAACTTATCCGATCCGAACGCCATTGGCCCTGGTCTCGCGGTGGCACTGATTACAACACTTTACGGCGCGATCGTTGCGAATATGATCTTCATTCCATTAGCAGGCAAATTGAAATATAGAACCAATGAGGAAATTACCCACATGCGGATCATACGTGAGGGAGTGAACTCGATTTCCAAAGGTGAAAACCCTAGGGCGATCAGGCAGAAGCTTGAGTCGTTTATCGCTCCAAGTCAACGATCTGCTGGAGAAGAATAAGAGGCTGTCATAAGGAAGCTATTTACTTGCTCTGTAGGGGAATAATACGAAGAGGAGGAGGAAGTAAGAACCAGCCTTAAACGGCTGGTACTTGGAGGCTTACTTGTTGTACTTGCGACGGAACTTTTCGATACGTCCAGCAGTATCCACAAGCTTCTGCTTACCCGTGTAGAATGGGTGAGATGCAGACGAGATTTCAACGTTGATCACGGGATACTCGTTACCATCTTCCCACTTAACAGTTTCACTTGATTTCTTAGTAGAGCGGGTTAGGAACGAAAAATCGGAAGCGATATCTTTAAATACTACGAACCCGTACTCTGGATGAATGTCTTTTTTCATTTTACTCACAACTCCTAGTTTCAGACGACCTGAGATCGGATTACCTATCAGTACCGTCCTACAAAGTCAATAAATACCATCGGGAATTAATCACAAATCTTGAGTCATTGCAACAGCTTGAATTAAAATATTAGCGAACCAGATGCAGCCATTTTGACATAACTTGAAATCTGAGGCTAAATACCTGGAATAACTGAAGGTGCTAAGGGTCTCGGTCGGGTTTTATCATAACTAACAGAGAAAGCAAGCTGACCCTAATAGTGATTTAAGACTAGGGAAACCCGAATCTCTATTACTATGGACCCACTTCAACCATGACCACACCACTTTCCACTTTACAAGGAAATGCCTTCAACGGGGCAGTCGCCGGAGCACAAAGCACCTTGCCATCTGCTGCACAAAACTTAGCTCCATGGGCGAAGCAAATGATTTCACCATCTTGAATTTGGCCAAAGTCAGACAGCGGAATATCCTGATGGGAGCATCGGTCTTGAAAGGCACTAACCTTGTCGTCAGACTTAACCACGACTATGGCTTGGGCAGGCAGCTCGAATCGTTGGAGAACGTCGCTCTGCAGCTCATCAAACTTACATATATTGTACCAAGTCATAGGAGCCCTCTAGCAGAAAAGTTTTTCAGCCTTCCGGAAGGCCTTAATAAATGCATCAACATCATCGTCGTTGTTATATACATAAGGGGACATCCGCGAGGTTGCACTAACTCCGAGAGCTTCCATCAATGGCTGCGCACAGTGATGCCCCGCTCTGATGCAGACTTGTTCAGAATCGCAAATGGAAGCAAGGTCGTGGGGATGAATTTGTTCGTGATAGAAGGTCACCACTCCAACCCAGTCATCAGCAACCTTACTGAAGAGCCTCACCCCCTTGGCTTCAGATAAGACTTCAATAGCCCTTGCTCCAAGCCTACGATCGTGCTCCAAAGCAGCCTCTTTATCGATAGCCATCACAAACCTAAGCGCTTCTCCTAGCCCTACAAAACCGGCAATGTTCGGAGTTCCTGCCTCGAACTTGCTAGGGAGAGTGTTCCATGTTGATCCCTTAAGGCTCACTGTCTCAATCATATCTCCACCGCCCTGATATGGGGGCATATCGTTCAAAAGATTCTCACGACCGTAGAGAACTCCAGTGCCTGTAGGTGCCATCACCTTGTGACCACTAAATGCATAGAAATCGCAATCTAGGTCTTTCATATCTAGTGTCAGATGCGGTGCACCTTGGGCACCATCGATAAACGTCACAGCTCCGACTTTCTTAGCTAACGCAATGACAGATTTAACGGGATGAATGATACCAAGAACATTGGAAACATGGCCCATGGCTACCAGCTTAGTTTTACCTGAGATTAACGAGGCTGCAACATCAAGATCGAGTCTGTAATCACTTGTCAGGGGAATATATTTGATGGTGGCCCCTGCTTTCTCGGCTGCGATTTGCCAAGGAACCATGTTTGAATGGTGCTCAGCGACCGTTAGGACAATCTCATCACCTTCTTTAAGGTTCTTCCCGCACCAAGAACTTGCTACTAGATTCACGCTATCAGTCGTACCCTTAGTGAAAATAACTTCTTGCTCTTTGACACCACCTAGAAACTCAGCCACCGTCTTCCGGCTTGCTTCAAATGCAGCTGTCGCTGTTTCACTCAGCTTATAGATACCACGATGGACGTTAGCATTTTCTGATTCGTAGTAAGATTTGATTCTATCAATGACACACTTAGGTTTTTGACTACTTGCAGCTGAGTCTAGATACGCCAATGCTGGCTTGGACTGGGTAATAATAGGAAATTGTTCGCGGATGGATGCTATTGATGCCGATACCATGAGTTCCTCTTAAGGTGCAAATTGACGGGCAAGTAAATCCTGACCAAAATGATAAACTATTTTATGGTCGTATTAGACTTACGTTTTTTTTGCGGAAAAAACAAATGAAACCTATGCGATGCCTCACGCCACAAGACAGCGAGGAACCAGCATCGCTAGCTCTCCACAAGAGCTCCTGGGGAGAGCTAGCGATGTGCAGGTGAGCATGATTCCAATAACACATGGTTATGGTTAGTTAAAACTATCAGTCTGACTCCCGGTCAATTATAACAAAACCTCTCCCAGGCAAGCTGTCCTCAGCGAAGAGCAGAGAAGACAAACCTCACCGTGTTAACCACTTACAGCTAGATACTCAAGCTATCTGAAAAAAAGACGAGAGGGAAGCAGCCCATTAACATGGGGTACGAGGTAACTGTGAAGATCCTTATCATTGATGACGACCCAGAAGATCGACGCATCCTGCGGCACTGCTTGCAAGAAAGCGAAGCATCGGCTCGTGTTACCGAGGCAGCCAACCTCAAGGACGGGGTCAGCACAGCACTTCGAGAAAATCCAGACTGTATTTTCCTCGACCATCGCTTTCCTGGCGAAACCTCTGGCATCGAAATATTCCGAGAACTTCGAAAAGCAAACCTGTTCTGCCCTATCATCGCAACCTCAGGGGATAGTGGGATGTCATCGCGCCAGAGGTACATCCAGGAAGGGGCTATCGAGTTCGTCTTGAAAGATATGATCTCTCCTGAGTCATTGCCTATTATTCTACACAACGCCATCGATAAGGCTGAGATTGCTCGGAAGCTTAGAATTCAACAAGAAATCAATCAGAAGTTTACCAATCAATTAACTCACGACATCCGAAGCCCATTGATCAACATTCGATCCCTTGCAGAACTGATCTTAGAATCGGAAACTCCAAAGCGCGAGGATGTCGAGGCTATCCGTGATATGGCTCGTAACACGATCGTCATGTTTGAAAATATCCTAAAAATGGTTCGCGATAGCGGCAAGATCACACTCGATTTAAACACCGAACGGGACATCGCCAGTTTTCTTGAGTCAGAGGCAAATGCCTTCGCCAGTCAGGCCAATCGAAAGGGTATTCACTACAAGTTTGCCATCGAAAAGCCAGAAGGTCTGATCGCTTTTGATTCTGCTACCCTTGCCATCGTTATTCACAACCTGATTTCAAACGCCATGAAATTTACCCCAGTCGATGGTCAGATATCACTTGTAGGAAGGCCAGACGAGGGCCGCTATACCATTGAAGTTAGCGATACCGGCTGCGGTATTCCCAGCAACAAAATCAGTGAGCTATTTAACAAAGGCAGTAATATTAGCACTCAGGGGCTCCGAGGTGAAAAAGGCTATGGGCTTGGCCTACCTTTTGCCTTCGATATCATAAAGGCCCATGATTCCAACCTCCAGGTAACATCCTCCCCTGATGGCTCTCGGTTTTTCTTCAGCCTCAATTATTTAAAGAAAGCAAGAAATAGCCAAGCTGCTTAGGGATGACGGGCGCAGACTTCAAGCCAGTACCGGATCAAGACTTCAATCATGTTGCGCAGGTCCACCAGATCTTCGGGTTTCTGGATAAAGCTTGTCGCACCATTTTCAAAAGCACTTTCCAAATCCTTGTCCTGATCACTGCTAGAAATGACAATCATAGGCTTCTGCTTCAGGATGTCCACGCGACGAAGCTTGCTTAATATCTTGTCACCAGTAATATCGTGAAACTTCCAATCCATTAAGATAAGACTCGGAACATCTTCATTCCTGGCTGCTCCAACAGTTCTTTCAAACTCATTAAGATGCTCCCTAGAACTGAGAATGGAAAGCTTGTCGATCGCTTCAATACGATTGAATTCGGTAGTATAGAATCGGATATCATCGGGATCATCCTCAATGTAGACCACGTGACTAGGCAGATTTCTTTTCATCTTTTTTCCGCAATACAATAGTAAACTTTGTACCTTGTTGATCATGAGACGATATATCTATGGTACCATGGTGCATATCAACGATCTTCTTGCAAATGGATAAGCCGATACCCATCGATTCTGCCATGGACTCCATGCCTTTTTCAAATAGACCAAAGGCCTTTTCCCTGAAACCTTCTGGAATGCCGATTCCATTGTCTCGATAGTCGATGACAAATGAGCCACCCAAAAGATAGGCCTCCACCATGATTTCAGGTGCAATCCCCTGTCTTGCATACTTTATTGAATTATCTACCAGATTACTAAACAACCTTTCCATCAACCGAGGATCAGCATAAAAACTCGTTTCTCCTTTAACCTTGATGACTGCATGGGCAGCTTCTATTTTTGGCAGCAACGCATCCTCCACTTCTGCCATGACTTTCTCAACAGAAACAGACTGCCATTGAACTTGGTCACGTTCTAGCTTGGAAACCACCAATAGAGAGCGAATCATCTCTAGAGATTTTTTCGCATTTTTCTCAATCAACTGGATATGCTCGTTCAAATAGTCGACCTGAGGATTACTTGGATCGATATTTTGAAGTACAAACTGCGCGTACTGTTTAATGTGTCTCACAGGCGCTCTCAGATCATGAGATACGACATGGGCAAAATCCTCAAGCTCGCTATTCTTCGATTTAAGTTTGCCGTTTAGCTCTACAAGAAGATCCTGGTACTGGACCATCTTGGTTACGTTGGTATGAGAGCCCACCATCCGTGCAGGATGACCGTCTTGATCCCACTCGATAACTTTACCGTTGCAGATTACAGACACGTAGTAACCCTTTTGATGCAAGAATCGCAGAGTCAAGCGATAAGGAATGCGACCCTTAGAGTTGACATGGCGACGGAGAGCCGTAACAGACTTCTCTCTATCTTCAGGATGAATGATCGTATCCCATTCCCCAGGGGAGTGTTGCCGAGTCTTGAAGTCGTAGCCAAAAGTTGCCCAGAAGCGAGGGGACATATACATATAATTTTGACTCACACCATGATCCCACCAGCCATCATTGGTTTCTTCTTGAACAAAACGCAAGATTTCATTTTGTTCATGAACTTTAACTTCCAGGATCTTGTGTTTATGAATATCAGTGATAGTTCCAGAAAACTGATAGCCATCGGCATTACGATTCACTTGCCCCCTTATGAGAAACCATCTAAATGGTCCACTTCCTGTCTTGATCCGGCACTCAATATCCTTGAAGACCTGGGACTTAACCGCATCGCGCAATTGCTTGATGACGGACTCCCGATCCTGAGGATAGACGGTCTTTAGAAAACTTCTAAACGTTGCCGACAGTTCAGATCGCTGATAGCCAATGAGCTCATATAATTTATCCGACCACCAGGTGTTTTGCGATGAATTAGCACTCCAACTCCAGACACCATGATTCGCCCCTTCAATAGCTTCATTAAGCTTCTCATGAAGCTTTAGAATGGTTTGCTGCTGCTTCTTAATCGTTGTTCGATCTTCAATGCATAGGATGTGACGTAAGCCACGATTAGTCTGCGCCTGAGAAAGATTGACTAGCACAGGCAGGAGACTGCCGTCTGACTGGAGTAGGTGGAGTTCAAGCTGTTGCTCACCTTCCTCTTCTGAAATTTGTCCTAACTTTGTAATCAGTAGCTCTCGGCTTTTGAATTCAAATAAGGTATCTATATTCGCAAAATACAACTGCGCTTCTTCTAAACCCGTTAAATTCAACGCAGCAGCGTTAGCAAATTCAATCCTCAACTCTTCATCGAGAGCAAGAATTCCCATGGAAACATTGTTAACAATCCGATTCAATTCCTTGCGGGCTTCAGCTAAGGACTCAGGAATATTGGGCAATGCTTCGATATGCGGAACCGCACGAACACAAATAAATGCTGTTACTATCGATACTCCTGCAGTAACAGCCTTAAAAAAACCAGTAAGCCAGTAGTCAGGAACCCAAATCGAATAGACTTCGATGAGGTGGGTGACTCCACAGAAAAATATAAAAGCTATGAAGAGATAAAAAATGGAGCGTGTGGGAAGATCTTGGCGAGACCGTAGGAGATGCAGTAGACAAGCAGGAATCACCATGTAAGATAGGAAAATGAGACTATCGGAAATACCATGCAAACTCATCAAATCTGTCTGCCATAAGTAGCAGTGACCGTGAGGCATGTAGGGGCTAGACATCGAGGTCATAAGTAATTTTTCCCATAATTTTACATAGCTAAATTCTTGGCAGCCATAGTTTGCAAAATTCCTTTCCTACTATGATAACCATATTTTTCATAATTGTAAGAGAAGGTCGCTGGCTCCCCGTACGATACGACTTATGTGGGAATATAGGAGAATTAGATGACTCTTCTGGACATTGACGAATTCGAAAGTGCCTTTAAATATGCGGCGATTGGAATGGCCTTGGTAAGCCCTGAGGGACGCTTCATTCGAGTCAACCCTTCGATGTGCAAAATCATGGACTACACTCAGTCTGAGCTGCAGCAGATGGATTTTCAAACGATTTCGCACCCGGACGACCTCGAAGAGGACCTGTCCCTTGTGAAAGAGGTGCTTGCAGGGCTGCGAGACAGCTACTCGATTGAGAAACGATTCTTTCGTAAAGACGGAAGCCTAGTGTGGATTCTCCTTACGGTATCTCTAGTTCGACGCAAGGATGGAAGCCCTAAGTACTTTATTTCTCAGGCCCAAGATATCACTCAGCAAAAACGCGATCACCAAGACCTAGAAACTCAGCAGCGCGTCCACCAAAGCCTTATAGAAGCTACCTATGATGGCTATTGGGATTGGAAAATTCAAGAAAACTACGAATACATGTCGCCCCGATTCTGGGAGATCCTCGGGTTTCAGGCTCACGAAAAAAAACACGATCCCAAAGAGTGGCAGGAACTAATTTTTCCCGAAGATTTAAAACGGGCTCTCAAGAGTTTCGATCGTCATGTGGCCTCCCACGGAGCGGACCCTTACAGCCTTGAAGTACGTTATCGAGCGAAAGATGGCTCTACCATTTGGGTTCTTTGCCGCGGAAAAGTCGTTGAGTGGGACGATGCGGGTCAGCCACTTCGCATGATAGGAACTCACACCGACATCACTAAGGCTAAGCAGACTGAACATATCTTGAGGCTCGCTAAAGAGAGCGCTGAACAGGAAGCACGAGCCAAAGCGTCGTTTATGGAAACCATGTCTCACGAGATTCGCACGCCGCTGAATGGCGTGATGGGTGCATCAGAAATTCTTGCCGAAATCATCGAGGACCCCGAAGCTCTGAAATACCTTGATATCATCGAAAACTGTTCTCAGACACTAAAAGATATCGTCGAGGACGTTCTCAATCTTTCCAGTTTGCGCGACAGCAAAAACCAGCTTCGCGTCGCCGATGTCAATATTAAGAACATCATTCGGCAGGAAATCGAAAAGTATCGGGAAAGCTGTAGGAAGAAAGGCATCCATATTGAAGAGAACCTTCCTCTTATGCGCCCCTCCATTCCAACAGATCCGACCCTAGTCAAGCAAGTGGTGCGGCAGTTGATAAGCAATGCCGTGAAATTTACACACCGTGGCACTATCGAAGTGTATTGTGATGTTATGCATCCAAGCGACGAACGTCCTCAAATCGTGATCGAGGTTCGTGACTCTGGCATAGGAGTTCCTCAAGATAAAGCAGACCTAATTTTTGAAAGCTATCGTCAGGCTGATGAGTCGAGCACTCGAAATCACGGTGGCGCTGGTCTCGGCCTCGCAATTTGTCGACAGATTGCGCTTAACTTGGAGGGTAGCATCAGCTATCGACCCTCCCAATCTGGAGGATCGATATTTAGCTTCGTGATTCCCATTCGAGAAAAACGCCCACAAACGCCAAAGCTGGGTAACCCCAGGGAGGCCAATCAAGAACTATCTAGTTGGAATCGAGTTTTGGTGGTCGAAGATGATATCAACAATCAAAAGGTAATCACATCCCTGCTTGAAAGTCTTGGAATGAAAGTGGAGTGTGAACCATCGGGGACACATTGCTTGGATCGCCTCCAATCTCAAGAGTACAACTTGATCTTTATGGATTGTCAAATGCCTGGCCTCAGTGGCCTTGAGACTACGAAGATTATCCGCGACACTATCCCTAAGGAGCACCAACCCATCATCGTAGCGGTCACCGCAAATGCCCTGCCAGGTGACCGCGAGAATTGCTTAGAGAGCGGTATGGACGAATACCTTGCCAAACCCTTTCGCAAGCGTGATATCAAACAGATTCTGGAAATATTTGCCCCCAATATCGGATATCGCGCCAGCGCTTGAGCAAGCCGCTAGAACTTTTGTCCGATTCTTTAAGCTCGTGAGGGCAGGCGCTTCAATATCTGATGATAGTGATGGGTGAGCTTTTTAAAGCGATCATCATCGCCCCCTGCAACATCGGGGTGGCAACGTTTAGCAAGTTCAAGGTAGCGCTTGCGAAGATCCCGTGCATTGGGGGTTCGATCAAATTCAAAAAACCGCAAGCTTTCCTCTAGTTCTGATTTGATACCGCGATCTCGTCCCGCCCCTTGTCTCCCAGGTCCGCTTGACCGAGGCTTTTGATAGTAAGCATTAAGAAAAGTCTCGCTAGCTTTGAAGAGAACTTGAAAGCAATGATCTAAGTCTGTTCGCGCACCGTCAACAGCCCCCCGCACCTTAAGTAGAAAAGCATGTATGGAGCGGCAGGCTAGATCATCAGGTAGCCCTTCCGGTAATTCGTTTAAGCGCAAATCTTGATAAGGACTTGCTAGCTGGCAGATCGAATACCACTGATGGTTGAGATCCAGTAAGTAGCGCCAAAGGCAAGGCCCAGGAGGCAGACTTTCAAGCTCAGTCTCACCCTCTTGCCAAGCTCGAACGACTTCATTTCGAAGCTTTCGAGCTTTTTCAGG
The DNA here is from genome assembly GCF_900177345.1 of Pseudobacteriovorax antillogorgiicola. Taxonomy (NCBI): domain Bacteria; kingdom Pseudomonadati; phylum Bdellovibrionota; class Oligoflexia; order Oligoflexales; family Pseudobacteriovoracaceae; genus Pseudobacteriovorax; species Pseudobacteriovorax antillogorgiicola. Next base: position 184,221 of record NZ_FWZT01000004.1, on the reverse strand, counting down.
GGAGAAATAAACAAACACAGCGTCCTTTCTAACATTACCAGGAAAGGGCCCCCACTCCGTCGCATGAGATTGGCGAAACCAAGCTTGGTGACGCGCCTGTGATAGTATCCCGAGCCGAAGCTCAAAGGTGCGTCTAAGGCCCTCAACTTTTTTTCTAAGATGAGAGATCGAGTCACTTGAATCACCACGGTGGGTGCACAATGCTTGGCGGAGTGATTTTACTAGGAATAGTCTTGCCTCCTCTTGCTCCATGACAACACTCAAGCAGGTGGCAACATTTCCCTCGCTAAGTATCGCTGGTAGAAACCAGTCATCCCGAGCGATCATACCCAGACTTGGGGGATGCTTATCAATCGCCGTTACCTCGCCTCTGACTATTTGTTTCCAGTTGGGTTGCCAGTTGATTGAGGTCTTCAGCAACCTCTGCAAACGCATCTGCTTTCCGCAGAAGGACTCGGGATTTGTAGTTGCCCTTGCTCAGTTCCTGGATATGGCGCCTGAAAGCATAAGTCGGCCCGATGAGTCGGTGCGTGTAGAAGATAGACATGGCCACTGTCACAAAAAAGTAGATCCCCGTAGCCACAAGCGTCCAAACAACCATCTCATTGATGTAGGCATCAAGAATGGACGTCACTTCTTCTCTAAGGTCTGTGAGTTCCAGAACAAGGTCATAAAATCGATAGAAGTTGGCATAAAATAGCCAAACCATGACCAAGCAGAAAATCAAGGCTAACACGATCGCATAGAGTCCAAGCTTCACCTGGAGAAGGGGTTGCAGTAAGTAATTACTAAATTTTCTTTTGTAACGGCGTCGCGACAAGACTTGAACCTCCCTTGGAACCATCTCCTCAAGTTTATCATGAAGTCTCGATCATCGAAAAGCCCCAAGCTTAGGCAACTTTTGGCCCTGGTTGAGGCTTTATGACTTTTCAAAAAAAACTAAATGCTGTCTCGGTAATCGAGATTCCAATTCCTTGAAGGTAAGCCCGAATTCAGGCCGGGAAAACTCGTATTTGATCTGCTTCATAGTCATTTTATGCAGGATCTTAATCGGCACCTTGGGGTCCTCACCACGATACTCAACCAATGCTATCCGGCCACCTTTCTTGAGGCTCTTCACCATACTCAGAACCATCTCGTGCGGATGAGAAAACTCGTGGTAGACATCAACCATAAGAACCAGATCCAAAACACCTGCTTTCAAGCCTAGGGAGTTCACTGAGCTTTGGCGAGCCAAGACATTCCTAACTTTCAGTTTCTTAGCCTTGGTGCGAATGGTGTTAAGCATCTTCTCTTGGATTTCTAAAGCATAGACACGTCCCTTGGGTGCTAGCTCTTGTGCCATTAGGAATGATAATCGGCCACTGCCCGCGCCCACATCCGCTACAGTCATCCCTGGCTTGAGCTTCAATAGCTTAATCAAGTTCCGAATATCCTCTTCTTTCTGTCGTTCTGGGCGCTCCAGCCAAGGGATACCAGCGGGTCCCATAACTTCAGCAATCTGCCTGCCCATGTACCACTTGCCAGTACTCTGCGGATGATGCTTGGCAAGAACCTTATAGTATCTACTGTCAATCGAAGACGGAGGAAAAACTCTGTGATGCCCTTGGACGCCTGCGGTGACCCCAAACACGATCAAGACAAGGACTAGCTGCCGCAATCTCGGCTCCTTTTGAAAAAAATGCATGCCAACATTTAATCGGGACAGCAAGATCTTGTCAAGCTGGGCACTTACTGTAGCTCACGATGAACCCCAGAATTCTGATAGCTTCGATCCAATCATTATGATGTACCAATAAGGCTAAATCCCCTTAAGATAAGGGCCCTTCAATAAAGGAGATTTCTAAATGAAACTATTACGAGTACTATGTTTAACTGCATTCCTATCTACCCCTGCCTATAGTGAGGTTGAGGTTCTTTTTCACCCCTTTGACCCCACCTTAGAAAAAGCCGCTCTATGGATATCCGAAGCGCAAAGCTCTATTGATCTAGCTATGTATAACCTCGATGTCACTGACGCGAGTCCTGTCATCCGGATGCTGAAGTCAGATGCAATCCAATCGAAGATCTCTTCTGGCGAGCTTAAAGTCCGCATGATTTTCGAAGGTTACAAAGGGAAGAGCCATGCCACCAAGCTCGCTCTGGGTCTTGAGGAGCTAGGCATCGACCTTCGTTTCTTGAAGTCTGGGCGTAAGGTACATCACAAGTTTGCTGTTCTTGACTACAACACAGATCAACCGCGAGTTATCAGTGGTTCTGCCAACTGGTCTTTAGGATCTCGGTCGAACTACAATGAAAACATCCTTTTCATGGATGACGAGCAGTCTATGGCCAGCCGTTTTCAAAGTGAATTTAACTTACTTTGGTCTGCAAGCGAAGAAGTTGGTGAAGAGCTCGTTGGAAATGTTAACCTATTCGTACCGGAAGCTGGAGAAGATCCTTCTTTGCAAGTTACAATGAACTCAGACAACTTTCGTTTTTCTGGCTTACGGGTCACACGCAAGTCCTACGATGAAGGCTATGTTTTAACAAGAGAGCTTGTAAGAGCTATTGACTCTGCCAAAGAAAAGCTTGAAATTGCTACAACACGCTTTAAGTTACGCCCAGTATATGATGCAGTCCTTCGCGCTGCTGCCCGTGGAATTAAGGTTCAACTATTGGTAAATATGGACCAGTACGATCCATACCAAGATCGTAAGAAGTGGACTCTTCCTGAGTGCCAAGATCCGTACTTAGAGTCATGCTCAGCTTCTATGAACTTCTCACACTTCCTTGACAAGCTTGAATTCGATGGCCACGAAAACGTTGAAGTTCGTATCAAGTTTTTCAACCTTGACCCAACTGCTTACCTCAGCCGCCAGATGCACTCTAAGTATCTGATCGTTGACGACCAAACAGTTTGGACTGGCTCGTTCAACTGGTCATACTCTGGTGAGTACAGCCATATTGAGAACTTGGTCAAGATCCAAGGTGGAACTCACGTCGAAGCGGTTGCGGGCTTCAACAGAGACTTCGCCCAACTATGGGATCTTAACCGTAGTCAATACCAAGAGTTCAAAGGCCGCATGATCGATGCTCTTAAGAACGATAAGAAAACTGACTGTAAGTTCGAGCCAATGGCACTTACTTTTACAGAAATTGACATCCTACTTCGTATGGGGTGGTGGTACGATAAAGAACTTAAGGACGCTTGCGAATAATTTCGTTTCGTGTAGCCGAGAGCAGACGCTCTCGGCTTTCTTCTTAGTAGAAAAGATAGGGCAGTGTACCGATCTGTATTGATTCTGGCCGCCCCTGATGAGGGGTGATATAGATGCCAACTTCATCAAATATTTCTTCAGATTGGCCCTCCTCCCATAGAAGGCTCACCTGACTTCGCTCTAATTCGTCAACCTGGAAGTTTCCGCTGGCCAAAACCTTATCGGTGGCAGGAACTGTTTCGCGACGCAACCACCAAAGCAAGGAGTCCTGAGCTTCCTCCATTCCATCCGTATACTCAAAGCTAGAGCAATACACCTCAGCAACACCGCCCTGGCTCGTTTCGTCGACGTCTATAACTCTAGATGAAGAGAAGTACTTGAAGTCTAGGAATTGACCGAACTTATCGTAGATATAGGCATTGCAGTGCCTGCGCACATAGCTGCTTAAACTGGTTTCCAAAGTCGCAACCCTCAGCCTGAACTGGCCAGATTCGTCCAAAGGCAAATGAAAGTGTACCTTATCGTGAATCGGCGCTCTGTTATAGAAGCTCTCGACAACTTTTGGTAGTGGCCGGACTTCCAACCTGCCACGGAGGTCGTGACCTTGGTTTTTAAGCCAGATACTCTTATCCCCATTGGTAAGAGCCGGGTTTACCAGGACTAAATCTACCGTTTCTACTTCTATTTGAAGCTTATAGGGACGTATTGTGCCACCATATCTGCTAACAGCCAGCTGATACCAACCAGCTTGATCGACCGAAATAAAGCTGGTATCACCACCCATTGCCACACTACCAGCCCTAAGCCCTTCAGGATTATAAACAGTCAGCCCAAGGCGATCGCGATCACCTTCCAAAAGATCAGTTCGCACCACTAATCCTTGAACTCCACTGGGAATATAAAGGTGACGCCGCACTCCTTCCTCGGAACCGATGGTCATCACATCACTCTGATACGACTCCCTCAGATCGTGATCCCAGATATATGTGACTGGAACCTTAGTAACAACCCGCCCATCAGCGGCACGATAGATAACCTCTCCGAAGTACTCATGCCCCGGCTGCGGGCTTGGAATTTGGCTGGGATCAACCAAGATATATTGATAGGAGCTGCCAAGGCTGACTAGAGCTCTCCCTGGGCCCGTGATCCATGGTTCTGAGTATTCCACCGTGAGTGGCATGAGCATCTCGGCTTGCTGATCGTCACTTACCAAAGATGACGCCTCACCACGGAGGCGGATGCGAAACTCTTCCATTCCCGGTTGGCGACTCCGAAACGAAAGACTTCCCGTTTGAGCAATGGAGAGGGTCTCTGCCCCTGAAAGTCTTACTTGAATATTCTTGAACCGCCGGCCTTGAATCATGCCCTTATAGATTTCAACGGCCTCATCGATTTGCGGCAAGCCATAGCCTTGTTCCACAAAAGGTGAGTCAGCAATTGGTCTGGCACTTTGCCGAACGGCTGCCACGATACTCGATGCATCGAACTCTAAACCTAGTTTTTTTACATGAGAGATCAGGACAGCAGCAAATCCTGCTGCTGCGGGCGAGGCAGAGCTGGTGCCCGAGAAGCCACGAAAACCACTACCTTTGGTACTATGCGTGATGGAGCTAAGAGGGGCAATCACATGAGGCCCACTGCCGCCATCTACGGCTGGCCCACGGCTAGAATAACGAATCACGCGTCCTTGCTCCGGAAGACCTGTAATTCCATGAACATTTTCTGCTAGCTCTTTGCTAGAAAATGCACCTGTTGCCAACACCGAGCGAGGATAGATAAGAGCACGATTCATCGATCCAAGACCAGGCCCGTTGTTTCCTGCAGAGAAACTCACTACCATATTGTAGCGCGTTACAATACGGTCAATAGCTTCAGACATAAAAAGCTGACTTTCAGGTGAGAGGAAATAGAGACTGTAAGAGATGTTGGCAACATCAGCCCCATTCTTCCCCATCCATTCCAAGGCTTTTAAAAAAGTTCCGATGGAGTAAATGCCCTCCTCGGCTTTAAAAACTTGAGCGCTAATATCGTAGTCGAGAATTTGTGCTCCCGGTGCCACTCCAGAGAATTGGCTACCGATTCGATGGCCTGCCATCACGGAAGCCACCCCTTCCCCATGAGAGTCCCCCGCAGACTCACCTTGATGGAACTGAACGCGACCAGTACCTGGATCGTAGTCGACCATCAAGTTGATCTTCTTGTCTGTATCCCAGTATAGGAAATCTCCAGAGCTAGCAAAATCCCGTAGGCATTCGTTTGGTTCTTCGATGGCTCCGTTTAAGCTGATATCGATACAAACCATGTTCTCGCGATCCGCTAGGACCTCCACGACATACTCATCCCGTGCCCCATTCCCATTGACATCGATCCATCGGAGACCACTATCCGTGTCTTGCTCTTCCTTAAGCGTCGCCGGGCCTTTGACCTTAATGTCATCATCATCGTCATCATCTGACGGCTTCAGAGTGAGGGTAAAGGCAGAACTGCGACTGCCATGTTTGATGTACTTTCGTTTCCCATCACTAGTTTCCCGAAACCCACCATGAAATGGTGAGATGCCATCATCAATGACCCCAACAACAACCCCGCGACCATCAGAGTGTGGATGCTGCTGCCAAAATGGAAGGAGGCCAAAGTCTTTTTTAGCGATAAACATGGCCTGTTCATCAACAGTAAAGGCCTCACGCTCAACAGCCTCGACTGGCTCATCCTTGATGACAGAAGCTCCTGGCGGGAGATCGATTTGGCCGATGTCTTCGTTTGGTCCTTCGATAATCACAACTTCATCGCCATCGTGATCTAGCCCAAGGTCATCTGCCTGATCCTTGACATCCCCTTGATCACCGACAATGATAACGCGACTTGATTCCCCCGGACGCAAGTCTAGGGCTTGGGCCACCGGACGAGATGGCGAATCGTGACAGGAATAGAGGACGCTTGTCATAAAAGTTAGCAAGGCAAGACGCATAAAGACTCCTTATGAAGGGATGTAAGGGGTATAACCTGTGGCTGATAGCCTTAGGAATGGAGCAAAATGAATTTGCACCTTAGTCAGTTTCTCGAAAGCGACAATTAAGGGCGAGTGTTCCTTAATTTGACTCTTTTGGCAATACAGCAAATGGAATGATGTGTTTATACAAGGCAGGATGACAATGAGCCAATTTAAATGGGTTTTTTCACCATTCTCTGAACTTAGTCCAGAGCAGGTTTACCAGATCCTCAAGGTTCGCCAGGAGGTTTTTATTATTGAGCAAGAAATCTATTATGTGGACACTGATGATCGAGACCAAGACGCCTGGCACCTCTTTGCCTGGGATGAGGATAAGCGAGAGGTCTACGCCTACCTCAGGCTCCTCCCCCCCGGAAAGATGGCAACTCACTCCGTTGGCAGAGTATTGACGAGCCGGTCCCATCGAGGGCAGGGCCTGGGTAAGCAGCTGATGGCGGAATTTATGCAGCAGGTTCAGGAGCGTTGGGGAGCGATTCCATTATCGATGTCGGCGCAGTCTCATCTTGAAGAGTTTTATAGACCCTTCGGTTTTGAGACAGTCTCGGAGCCCTACTGGGAAGAGGGCATCTTACATATCCGAATGATCTTCAAGCCCTGCGCACCTTAGGCAGATGCTAGTTTGATAGCTTAAAGGAGGCTAATGAGGTGACACCAGGCAACTAATAGCCTTCGATGAAGGCTCCAAAGAAACGCCGGTAAACCCCTTGTTAGGATAGTCAAATTGAGAAAGCACGTAACGAATCGATTCAAGCCGTGCGACTTTCTTTTCATTGCCATCGATTCGCACCCAAGGACTATGAGAAGGTGATGTCTTGGCAAACATCTTCTCCTTATAGCTGGTAAACTCATCCCACTTCTCTCGTGCTGCTAGATCAACAGGGCTGAGCTTCCAAGTTTTTAAGGGGTTCAATTGCCGGTCTTGAAGCCGTGATCCTTGCTCCTCTTGGTCAATGGAAAACCACAATTTGATCAGCTTGATTCCGTCATCAACCCATAATTTCTCGACTATATTGACTTGCTCCATAAAGCGTTCGTGCTCTTCAGAGCTACAAAATCCCATCACAGGCTCCACCACAGCCCGGTTATACCAGCTCCGATCGAAGAGTACGATGGCGCCAGCCTTCGGCAGGTGCTGGATATAGCGCTGGAAATACCATTGACCACGCTCCTCATCAGTGGGCTTATGCAATGCTACAACCTTGCAATAACGGGGGATCAGATGCTGGCGAAAGCGTAAGATCGCCCCACCTTTACCGGCTGTGTCGCGCCCTTCAAAAACGATGGCCAGGCGGATACCTTGTTCGGTGACATACTTTTGTAACTGTAGCAGCTCGACTTGCAGGCAGCAAAGCTCGTACATATAATCGCGATCGAGCTCATCTAGATATTCAGCAATAGAGTCAGGTTCAAACTTTTTCATAGGGTTTACACTCAGTCATAATGTTTACGGTGTTGGCTTATGGCTAGGTAAAGCTGGATTGAGGAAAGCAAGACCTAACCTTACTTCCCTTACACTATGAATGGAGGCGCTGACGACCCTATATTTTGCAGAAACAATGGGTGATCACACCGTCGATGCTTTTACCTAAGAAATCAGGGGAGAATCATCCAAAGAGCTGCATTGTACTGCTCAGCAGGATCAAATAGACGGCCAGCGCTGAGTAGGCTCCCGCTTGGCGTTGTAATCACTGCTTCACTGGCACTGCCTTGACCAGAAAGCTCGTAAAGCATGTAGCCAGAATCAGAGAAATTGCTACAGATGCTACCATCAGCTTTATAACACCAAAGAACGTGATTCATTTGCCCGTCCTGGCTAGAGCCAGATATATAAATCCGGCCAGGACTCAAAGCAATACTACCTCCTAAGTCATCATCAGCTCCGCCCGCGGCGCTGTCATGGATCACATAACCTGTGCCATTAAACGACGTATCGAGGTTTCCGCCCGTATCAATCTTCCAGATAGCCATATCTTTGTTTGAACCGTTGCTTGAGAAGCCAGTTGCAATTGTGTTGTTTTGAGAGTCGATTCTAATATCAAGGATCTCATCGTCACCAGGGCCACCAGCAGTATCATCCAGCTCCAGACAGCCACTGACTGCAAAGCCTGTATCTAAACTACCATCCGTATTATATCGACAGACAGCAGCCTTACGATCTGTTCCTGTGAAAAAACCACCAACTAGAATTTGCCCGTTGCCATCAATAGCAATGCCATTAGCTCGATCTGCCGCGCCGCCATCCTTTGAGGAATATCCAAGGCTGCCAAAGCTGGTGTCAATAGCACCAGTGCTATCGACTTTGCCAAGAAATAGATCGTTGTCGATGCCATTACCAGCATAACCAGTGACGAGAATGTTACCATCGGCATCAATTGCGATATCCTGAATCCGCTCAGATTGCGACGTCGTGATGATATTATCTAGCAGAGCAACGCCCGTGCTATTGAACGTCGTATCGAAATTACCGTTACCATCGATCCTTAGAATGAAGCCATCATCATCGCTGCCATTGCTCCCATAGCCAGCAATCAGGATTTTGCCACTGGGATCAAGTGCAACCGCGTGAGCGATCTCTTGATCAGGACCATTGCCAGTAATGTCATCAACGATAAGCACACCAGAGCTGGCAAAATTGCTATCAAGACTTCCATTGGGTTTAAATTTCCAAATGCTAACATCATTATCGTTGCCATTGAAAATCGCCCCAACAGCGATGGAGGAACCGTCGGGGAGGCCCACAAGGTCATAGATCGAATCAAAGCCACTAGCAGCCCCGTTCTGCGTTACTAAACCTGAAGAGTTAAAATCCAAATCTAGGCTACCTGGTTCAGCAATAGTTACTGGATTCTGGGGGCGAGAAAACGGCGATAGATTGCCCGAGCTGTCCTCGGCTGCAACACAAGTATAATAGGAAGAACCAGCGCTCAGATTATTCACAGTGATCGACGTATCTGTTGTCATGGTACTCACCGAGCAATTACTACTACACGATGTATCGGTACAGACCTTAACGTGATACTTGACAACATCCTTGTCCCCAGGGGCCTGCCAAGATACAGTTTGACTTGGTGAGCTCGAATAAAGCTTCGTGTAGCTCGCAACCAAGGGAAGTCCCGGTGCAGTGATATCACCTGGATCTTTAGTTGTTTGGGCCGTCTCCTCGCTTCGTTTCGGCAGGCGTACTGGAGCTGCTGTTATGACTTCTTTCTCTTCAGTGTACGTTTGATTGAGCCAAACGGGTTGATACTGACCAAAACCCCGAAGGTAGAACTTTAGCTTTCCGGATGTGCGGGAGTAATTACGTGATGTAATGAAACCAACCTTATTTCCATCTATGGTCTCAATATGATAAAGAATCACAAGGCTTCGTTCACCTTGGAGCCATAGAGACGTCTGCGTGAGAGGAATAGAGACTTGGATCTGGCCAATCGAGGTCTGGTCCATATCGCTATCAGAGCCAAACGTAATCGACTCACCAGCGTTGTCGAAGCCGTCTAAATCTAACTCTTGCACCGCCTCATTGGTCTCGAATGAATCTCCAATTTCAACTTGAATCTGGCCCACAACTCCATCGGGAACCAGGGTTTCAACAGTGACGACCCCAGAATCGGAGTTTAAGACCACTTGGTTCCCTTGACTGAAGGTTACATCGTCTAGATTTGCAGTCTTATCGATAACAACCGAGGATTCGGGGCTGCAAGATGCGAGCATTGTACTCAAAATAAGTATTCTAGCGGCTATGCTAGAGAAGTAATTCATGGTGTAACCTTTTATGGTGTGGAATACGTTTAGGTAAGATCGTCTCCTGGCTGATTCGCCTTTATAGACCTCTTCTTTGCCAATCATTATAAAAGGCTCTGGGAACTAATTAATTTCTGGAAACTACTCATGTGGACTAAGAAAAGTGTCTGCAGGTAAGAAACAAGAGGTGTTATTAGGTGCCTGGATTGTTTTGAGGTGGTCCAGAACTTCCTATCGTCAGCTGCTATAAGACATCTAACAACGGAGACATAATATTAAAATTACTTGGTTTTACGGTTTTCTAAGCGAAGCAACGAGGGCTTAAGCCCTCATTGCCCGTCTTGATTTGAGTTCAGTACTTAGCGATCAGCTCCGGGATGCTTCCAGCTAGGATTTTTACCATCAAGTGTTTTCTTACAAGCTACTTCGAAGTTCTGAGCATAGCTGTCGTCATAGATACAAAACAGGGTATGCCGATCGCCTTGGCTAAACGAGTTGCTTCGATTGTGTCGACCCATGATCGATTCACTATCGTAGTCACCAATAGTAAAGGCGCCATGAGCAACTCGACTAGCTCCATTATTGTAGGGGCTCGTTAGATCTTCATCACCATCTTTGTAATGGTCCCAGGGAGCATCAGGTCTATCGTAGGTATGGCGCAAGCCCATGGTGTGACCGAATTCATGGAGCAAGGTTGTTTTCCAAGCTGTGTCATAATCTTTTGCACGCCATTTCCGAACAACATTTGGAGTCCAGATCGTCAAATCTTGCTGATCACCCCGCACTGTGTCGTATCCAACGGTGGAGCTAGCATTATTGATGTAAGAGAATGAGATCAAGATCCGAAGCTCACCTTTACGACGCTCACCACATTCTTGCCAGCCTTCGAATTTAATTGGCAGCTTTTGGTTGATCTCAGCTTCAACGATGCTCTTAATTTTCTGACGAACTTCTTGCTCCTCATCCCAGTTATATTGGAGGGAGATATCTTCCAAGATTCTATGCCCGCCACTTTTCAGTCGCTTGATATGATCAGCCGTTTCCCCTTTAGCAAATTCAGGCTTATCATCGATACCAACAAAACACGCGCTTCCCTTACCATCAGGCCAAGGCCCACGATTTGGTTCAAGGCCCTCACCTCGATCACCAAACACATAGCCGCCTACGGTTGCTAAGGCATTGCCATCAGTTGTTTCGCTACCATCCTTTAAAACAGGTTCGATCACAACATCAGCAGAAATAGGCTCTCCTGTAGCCTTGCAAATAATAACTTTGATCTCATTAGAACCTGGTTTCAAAGTATGCACTCTGGACTTCAGGTCACTTCCCTCGCAGAAATGACTAGCTGCGATCACATCCTCGGCCTTGAAATACTCCATCTCAAAATGGTAAGTTCCAACCTGGTAACTTTCTTCGATCCGATTCTTATCTTTCGAAAACTCTTGATCAGTAACAAGGTTTCCATCTTCGTGACTTACTTTTAACTTCATCTTATCGTAGTCGAGATCTTGCAGTGGTTTGATAGAAACAGAAGCTGCTTCACTATCCTCAGATCTCTTACCACAGGCCGTAAACAACAAAACAGATACAACAGATACAACTCGTAACTTCATAGTAACCTCAAATTCATTAAACCTTGCAGCTAAACGCTGCGTCGAGGCAACTCTTAGCGAATCCCATCGATTCCTTTCAAGCATATTTTCTGTAAAATTGAATAAAAATTCGTGCCATAGTTCTCAACTATGCGATTCAAATCATATTCTCTATTAATACTGTTGCTTCTCCGATGAAATTGATTCTTCTCGGAGACAGCTGAGGTGATGGCAAAAGCGGACAATGTTAAAAAAGCGAGGAACAGTTCTTAAGCAACAGATTTCTTTAAAGCTACAGCGGCTCGGAGACGACTTGATCCAAAAGCAGACATCTTATCGAAGTCGTTTCTTGCGATTGGAATATGCTGGCAATCAATCGCAACTTGCTCTTCAGGCTCTACATAAGGATCATGAACATAGAAACACTGCTGATCAACGCCGGTTACTACCACCCAATGGGGAGCTTTCTTACCGTCAAGACGATAAGTACTGATTAAGATTAAAACCGAGTATCCTGATCTGAGCCAGGATTCTACCTGATGCTGGGTAACATCCTGATAAGCTATGCTCACTCCAGCCCTGTGACATGATGAGAGAAACTGATTATGAACCAGAGCGAGAACCTCTTTTTTGGTTTCTGAGCGAACTCCATCGAGAAATAGGACCTGCTCGGAGTTAACCATGGCTAATGCCTCAAAACCACGACGTTTCGCAGCGAGTGCTAAACCGAACGGATGACAGCCCCCATGACCTGAAGTCATAAAAACTGTTGTAGCCTCCCGCCAAAGATCGATTTCTGTACCTTGACACATTTCAATAGTATCGTCATGACTCGACATGGCCATCATCAAGGACGACGGCCCACAGGTAAACAAAGTTGTTTGCTGATACCATGGGGTAAGTCGGCTAAACCCATCCATGTCTTGCTGACGAATCCTTTTCTGCATCCTCAAAGCATCACTATGATCCTCATAGTAATCCGAGTACTCGCCGAAAACTCGATAGCCCGATTTTTCGTATAGTTGTATCGCCTTAGGGTTGTTCTTTGCAACTTCTAGGCGCATATACAACCAACCAGCTGCGGCGGCTAGGTTTTCAAGGTGATCAAGAAGATCAGTTGCTAAACCTAGGCCCCTTGCTTGGGGATGTACAGCAATCGAGTATAGCCTAGCGAGGCGCGTACCTCGGTGACGAAAGGTTAAACCATAGGCTAAAACCTTCGGCATCTCTTCTTTTGATACATTTTCTACAAGTACAAGATCACTATGCTCAGATCGAATGTGATGACGAAAACTACGACGACTCATTCTATCACCAATAAATGCCGTTTCTTCAATCTCAAGAAGGCCAGCAAGATCCTTTTCTTCAGCGATCCTAATAACCATAGAATTACGATTCACGATGATACTCCAGAACTTGGGATACCACCTGCCATCCCTTGAAGAGGACGGCCTGCTGCCAAAGTAAATCATCAGGGCAAAAATGATGAAGCATGGCTGAGCGGCGCTTTAGGTAAGATGAATCATTGGCATCCACCTCCTTAAAATCTTTCCAGAAGCCGTGCTCGTCACAAAGAACTTGAAAGAGTCGTTCTTTGCTATAAGTGCCAAATTCCAGGGTGACAAAGCACCCCGAGTCATTCATTAACTGATGCCAACGATAATCGAGAAGCCCCTCCTTGGGTACAGAAAATGATTCGCCACGAGCGGTTTCTGCTAGGGCTTGGCCAAACAAACGGCTCGCGAATTCACTTCCTGAGCTTTCAATGGGGTGATCTGATATCACTTCTCCATAAGCCCAAGGCCCCAGCCCCGAATGAAGATCAACCACAACCGTCTGCCGCCCCTCTAAACCCCAATCTTGGATGATCTCATCCATCACCGGATTAGCGAATGCTGGTCCCTGGCCACCGTAGAAAGGGGCCCAATCGATCAAATACTGACCGCCGCTCACCATAATATCGAATTCTGTTTGTCCCATAGTTGCAAGCAAGGCATGGAGTCGTTGATCACGTTCAGTCTTATTCTCACAAGCCAATGCTGCCGCGAATTCTTGAAACAAGGGATGACTTTCCGGCTTCTTGCCAAAGTCGATAAAATTTCGGTTCAGGTCGATGCCTTCCTGATCACATCGCCTCGCCCACTTCATACCCCATGGATTTAGAGCATGGATCATAAGAACTGCCTGCTGTAGCTCCAGTTTGATACGATCCTGACTAAATTCTTCCAAAATACAGCTTTGTACTGCACTACCGCAGTAGCCTTCCACTCCGTGGGTCCCGCTGATAAGCACCAAAACCCGCACCGCATCCCGGCGCCCAATCCAGGCAGTGTGAGTGACCAGCTCTGGAGTTTCTAGAATTGGCCAATCCTTGGTTTCTACCGGCTGGCAATTCAATCTATCTATACCCGCTAGATACTGCGAAACACTGCCTTCGTAGGTATTCTTGAACCAGTGAGAGGCTACTTGCCCACCAAATATGTGTTTAAGAATATCCATTCCTATCGCCCCCTTGCTTCAAGACGGCGCAAAAATTCTGACATAATCTGCATATATAACTCTTCACCAAGATAGTGATCTTCGACCCCATGCTCAATGCTAGGGTTGTCATTGACCTCCAGAACAAACGCCTTGCCATCACGCTCTTTGATATCGATTCCATAAAGGCCGTCACCGACAACCGCAGCTGCTTTTAAAGCAGCATCGAGAACCAGGCGAGGCACTTCAAAGGTCGGTAGAGCATCAAAACCACCTGAAAAGTCGCTCTTCGTCCCATGATTATAGATCTGCCAATGGTTGCGAGCCATATAGTAGCGACAAGCGTAGAGAGCCCGACCACCGAGCACTCCGATTCGCCAATCAAAATCGGTAAACATATACTCTTGAGCTAGCACAAGGGCTGATTCCTTGAGAAGCTTCTGAATGGTTTCTTGAAGCTCCTTTCGATCCTCAACTTTAAAGACACCTCTGGAACATGATCCCTCAGGCATCTTTAAAACGATCGGATAGGAGAAGCTTTTTTCAAGCTGAGCTAGAGTCTCCTCTTTCACATCCATAATAAACTGAGTCTTCAGGCTGGGGATTTTCTTATAGTTAAAGGCATCATGAAGAAACACCTTGTTCCAGCAGCGAAGAATAGAATTAGGGTCATCAATAACCACAAGGCCCTGAGACTCAGCCTTTTGGGCCAACTGATAGGTGTGGTGATCAATGGCCGTTGTTTCGCGAATAAAGAGACCATCAAATTGCTCAAGCAACTGTAGATCTGCGACAGTTACTGTTCGAACACGGATGCCTAGCTTCTCACCAGCTTTCGTAAATCTAGAAATCGCCCCTCGATTACTCGGAGGCACCTCTTCATCAGGGTTCACCAGCATGGCAATATCCCAGCGGAATTTTTTTTCGCTTTCCGGCTTGCGCCAGGTGCGATGCTGGTAGCTTTCCAGTGTTTTAAGACAAAAAGCTAGATCGTCCTCGGAAAGCTTGCCAAGAGCGGTGCCACGAACCACAACCCTTAGTCCAGCATCTTCTTTGATCACACTGATCTGAAGCAGGGGTGCAGAAAATTGCTGAAAGACCTTGCTAGCGATGCGACTAAACCTATCGTCCGCTACCTCACCCATGCAAACCAGCTGCTCTTCTTGCCGCTGCTTCGCCGCAAAGCTTCTTGCGATCGGTGAGTGACCGAGCCAAATGCTAGCTGTCTCCTGATTGCGAAGCGCGTTTATCACCTTCACGTTAGGGAGGGCCTCGTGATGACGCGCCTCAGCCAATAGGGAGCAATAGTATCCCTGGCTCAGGTGGCGGTCAATATGACAAAGGTTAATCACCCGAGTTTTCGGTTCGTTTAGCTTAGGATAGTCTTGCAGATAGTTGGTGAAGCTGATGGCTTTCAGCGAGGGAAAGCGGGTTACAAACTCATCATCGACAACAAAAAGAGACTTTATCATGATTCTTCCAGTAAAAGGGTTTTTGCGAAAAGCCTTGAATTCGCGTGCTACACTATTCAAGTTCCGGACCACAAGACTTAATTTTATGTAAACTTACGTTTTAGGCTGGATTGTAACCCTTAGACTCTGATGGGAATTGATTTTGCAATCGATTTGGCTTGGATGATCTCTGGATCGGTACTGTTTGGAACAAGTTCGAGTGCATCCCACCGTTGGCAACAAGAAAAAAGATTGGTTTCCCGTCACTGCCTGTCGCAAGATGCTACAGGCCAGCTTCCTTTTTTTGAGCAGTGTGTTCCAATCCCTAAGCAGCCCCGACCTGACTTATCCCCTCACTGGCGAGCCGGTGATAGCACTCGGATTGAAAAGACATCACAAAATCTAAGCCAAAGCGATCTGGGTAATGGGGAAGGCTCCTCAGTTCCACCCCAATCGCGGATGAAATATCATTTAGAAAACTGCGTACTGCATCCAACCCAACCCCGCGGCCCGCTACATTGTTAGCTTCCTTCTGAGTTGAGAAACCGGATGTAAAGAGCAGCTCCACCACTTCTTGATGGCTAGCGTGACTGGGGAGAGCAACCCCTAATTTCTGAGCTCGCTCTTGAATCTCTTTAAGACTAATGCCGCGACCATCATCACAGTAGTGAATGGTTAAGACCTTCGACGTCTCCGAAAGGGAAATCGTGATTTCACCCCGCTCGGCCTTGCCCCGAGATATGCGTTCATTGCCAGTTTCCAGACCATGTGCCAGGGAGTTTCTAATTAGGTGGACGAGGACCTTCTCAAAAATCTCCGCCGCCTGGGGGGATAGACCAAAATTATGATTAACGTAATGGATCTTGGGTAAGGGCTTCCCAAGCTGCTCGGCGATATCTCGAATCGAGTCAAGCTGTTCATAGACAATATCTTCAGGGGTTTTGTAGTAGTATTTCTTAAGGCTTAACATGTCATCATCTAAAACGTCTGGAAGCCTACCAAGAGCTTCCACACCTTCAATGACCCTCAGCACTAACTCCCTGGAGACCTGGATGAACCGATGATCGACCACCCTTCCAAGGCGATGGTCGTTGATTTCGATATACTCTTGGAACATGTCATGAATTCTTTGATGGGCGAGTCGTAGCTCCTCAGGGTCTTGAGCTTTGCCTTCATCTCTCCATCTTACCAAGAGAGTTTCTGCGTCATGGATCACAGTACTCAGTTGCCTTAGATCCAAGCTTCGAGAGACACCTTTAAGAGTGTGGTAGCTAATAAATGTCGAGCGAATATCATCATGTGTGATAATCTGGTGCTCCACAATAGGATCAATGGCTGACATCATATCACTAAAGACCTTTCGAAATTGAGAGAATCTTTCTGGCTTGACATCGATTAGTTGGCGAATTAATTCAATCTCTCGCCCCTTCTGATCAATTTGCTTTTGCATCTCGTGCTTTTCAGTCATATCACGAATGGCAACCAAAATCCTATCCACAACATCATCCTTGATCAGAGGGTTCCAATCTAGCTCCATCATAAGCTGCCGCCCTTCTGGGTTTTTAAAGTCCAGCTTATCAGGAAGAAGGTGATTATTGATATCAAAGGCCAGCGACTCTTCGCCCAAAGCCATCGACAAGGCCGTTTTCAATTGATCAACTTGATCACTAGAAAGGTTGCTATCATTGAGCAAAACGTCCGTAAGAGCTCTGCCGCCTAAGGCTTTACAGCCTAGAAGAGTTTCGAGATACGCAGAGTATTTCTGATCAATGGTGAGGCCATCGCTGGTCGTGAATATACCTTGGTGAATGTGAGTCAGGATATCTTGAACCTCTTGGGTTCGAACCTGCACCTTTTCCTCTAGGCCACGATTGATTTGATTAAGCTCCTCATTTAATGCTGCGATCTTGCTGGCATTCTTCTTTTTGGTGTAGCTAAAACGTATACCCAGCGCGATCGAGAAGAGGCTGACCTCGGCAGCGCCACCAACGAATTGTCCCCAATAGAAGAAAGCATTGCTTTCTACTACACCAAGACTGACAAACAAGTATCCCGCACTGCCCAGCAAGTAAGTTCCCCAAGCGCAAAGAAACACAAGAGCTGGCTGATAGCCTTCCTTAAAATAACGTAGCAATCCGAGAGAGACTACAAGGGGAATCAGTGCCGCTGACGAGAGCATAACCATGATCGAAGTTAGCGGCACGGACCATAGGTTGTTCACAAAAATATTGATGAGACTGACCGTACAGATCATCTTGGCCAGCAGAGTGAACGAGCGGAACTTTGAGTGCTTCATATCGAGAAAAAGCCAAGAAAAGATGATGGAACTTATGATGATAAGATCGATCAAAACCAATTGGATATGGTTACTATAGGTTTCAAATCCAAATAGGTGAAAACCCAGGAACTGACCAAAGTTGATCGCACTAATATGAAGTAGAAGGTTCAATGAAACACAAACCACATAGGACCAATAGACGGCATCTCTCATACTGATTGCTAGGATTGCATTGTAGACAATCATCACAATATGTGCGCCAATCAACAATCCAATCAGCAAGAAGTCCCAACGCATTGCTTCTTCATAGGGTGCCTCGTCCCAGACTTTAAGAGACAGATAGTTAGTGCTCTCTCCCTGACTGCGAAACAAGACCGTTGATTTACCTGGGGGCAAGATCACCTGAGCATTCATAGTTCGGATCTTAAGGTAGCGATTGCTAAATGCCTGTTGGTCTCCGGCTTCGAGGATTGACCGAATCCCGCTTGCATCGATCAGATACACATCATAGTAGTCTATAATACCGTGATCATTCTCGATAATAATAGATCTTTGTTCATCGCCATTTACAAGTTCAATCGCTGCCCAATACTCATCAGTACTCGCACCGAAATTTGGTCGATCACTATGATTGCGGGTAAAGCCTCCCTGTCTATAAATCTCAAAGGCTTTTGTAGAGCTTAAGGGATCCTCGCTGTTCTGATAGATTGAAAGATAGCGCCCAAGGAGATCTCCTTGCTGCATTTGTGCTAGGTCGTATTCAGACGAGAAAGCTTTGCTCGTCATGATTAGTAGGGTGAGCATCAGCTTGTATGACATCACTTTCCTCAGGCTTAATTCATAGGATTGGGCCTCAAGATATTCTAACATTACTCACCAAAATTCTCCCTCTAGAACCTGTGCAGCCGGAAGGAGTTCGAGGGCCCTGAATTCACCAATGTTGGCCACCAATCGAATTGCTCTTTTAAGAAGAATACAGACCTAGGTGTGTAGGGTAGCTTTGAGCCTTTTGGCATCAGCTAAGCAAGCTCCCGTTTGGGAGTAAGATGATCAATAAAGCCGTCGGTGATAATGAGAACGGGACCATTCTTGGGAAAGCCATCCACCAGGAAGGGCATCGCAGTAAATCAGTCGGATTCGTTTGACACTTCTGGTGTCAGCATAGGGCGAGATTGTTCCCAGAGCCTTATCTCTCAATAGCCTTCCATAAACCTTTTGAGGATCTGGAGCACTTAGAAGGAAGGACGCGGGAGCTTATGCTATCAATAGATGTCAATATTATTAATAATTTATGTCCTGAACTCTGGCCCGAGGCATGTGAAGTACTGACCAATAGTGCCAGAATCTGGCCAAGCTAAGCTCACGAGAGATCGCAATAAAAGATCCACGGTCTCGCTAAGCGCGACAGATGTTATATTGACTTATCTATGGCTTTAAGGTAGATTACGCTTGCGAAATTCAGTGACGGAAACTTTCTGTCAATTACCCGGCCCAAAAGGGCTCACTTCTCCCTATAAGTCAACCCTAAAGAGACCGAGCTTCCTGGAGATTTTGATGAAAAAAGTTAAATATTTAATTTTGATCCTGCTTATATCATGTGGGAGTGAGACCCAAGAAGAGACCAAACTGCTGGGAGCGAGGCAATGTGCTGAATCGAGCGAGAATGGACACTACGACATCAAGCTATATCGGTTCACATCCGGGCCAGATTTCATGCACTGTCAGTCAAAATACAAAGAAAAGTCAGTGGATGGCTATACGACTCAGGGCTGCTTCAGCACAGATATCAACGACTCTAGCTTGAAAGTACATTTCAAATTTGACTCAGTGAAGGTTACCAGGAATCAGGACGTGATTGCTCAACCTAAGCTTCTCGAAATCCCAACCTGCGTAGAGATGGAGCTATCTCCGAGTGAAGCCGAGGACGTTATTATGAGACGCAGCAAATACATCTGCGACCGGATTCAGTGTACGTAGTGGAACCAGGTCGGTCGAAGTAGAGCGACCTTGGATTTGGCACCTCATCACAAAACTTTGGCATCTATTTCAGTGAATGGCGATAGGCTAACTAGACCCTCAGATCGCCCCCAAACGCTGCAATAGGATTCCCGCTGCAACAGACGCATTCAAGCTGTCTACATGGTCTCTCATCGGGATCTTGATCACAGCATCGCAAAGACCGACGAGAGCTGAGTCCATCCCGAAGCCTTCGCTACCGATGATCAAGGCGCATTTCTTGGCAAAGTCGATCTTATCAAACCTGTGGGTATCAGGAGCAATTCCAGTGCCTAAGACCTGATATCCACTAGTCCGAAGTGTTTGAAGATCAGAAAAGAGATCTGCGCTCGTTCTTACTTTGATGCGGAATATGGACCCCATAGACACTCGAATCGCTCTCCTGATGAAGGGAGAAAGTGTTCTTTCATCCACCAGGAGAGAGTCTACTCCCAAAGCATCGCAGGTGCGAACGATGGTACCTACATTTTCTGCCTTGTTAACTCCATTTAACACTAAGAGGCGGTGCCCTAGCGCAGAAAGCTTAAGAGACTCGGGTCGCTCAGCCAGGGCGATCACCCCATGATGAAGACGATGACCAACAATTTTCTCCAGTAATGGAACGTCAGCCCAATATACTTGGCAATCCATGCCTTCAAATCGCTGGCCATGGTCATCTAAAAACTTTTGATTGGCTAGAATCGCTTTTGGCGTTCTGCCAGCATCCATCATCCTTAATACCACCTTGGGGCTGTCGACAATAATCTCTTGATCGCGAGCTAGTTCTTTGTCTTTTTGCAGGGTGAATTTGTAGACGCGGGGATCGTCTAAACTGGAAATCTTTTCGGCCGGCATAAATCCTCAAGCTCTAGGGTGAAAGCAATCATTAGACCCCATCAACGACTGGTAAGAGTCTTCTTAATAAAACTCTTCATGATATCTATTAAGACTTCATACTCTTGTGGTGTCTCCTCTACGTTATGTCCCAGCTTTAAGAAGTCTTCTCCCCGAACCGCACAACGGCCTCCATGTGCCATCAATACTTCGCCATAAGATAATTGGGAAAGGCGCTTTACAGTTTTTCGATAGCGATCTGGAAATTTAATCGGAACTGGGGTTATAAACTTGCCCTTTACCTTGAGCATGATGTCGGCCACGTAAACCAGTCGACTCTCCGGATGAAGCAGTGACAAGTCCCGATCCGTATGCCCTGGCGTAGACCAAACCTGCCAGTCATCAAACCCTGGCAAAGTCTGCTGATCTTCTAAGACCACATCAGGGTGCAGATTTTTTGAGTACCAAAGCCAGCGAAAACTCTTTTTCTTGCGGTGAGCCACCCAGTATGCCAGAAGTGTATCAACGTTGTGCTGAACGCTGCCTTTTACCCCTGCATACCACTGGCTGTCAAGCTTGGCCGAAGCCACTGGGATCCTGTAGCGCTTTTGGTAAAGCCGTGCACCGCCAGCGTGATCTGGATGCATGTGGGTTACGACAACGAGTTTCAAATCCGCCATGGTCCGTTGCAAGTCTTTTTCAATATAAGAGCGAACGACAGCTACATCACAGCGGCAGCCACCATCGAGGAGCAGGAGTTTGTCGGGATATTCAACTAGATAAATGGTTTGAATGTGACCTTCAAGTTCGTGAATCTTCATGAGTCCCCCTGTGTCGTGCAAGGGACAGAGTCTCATTAGACACAGGGAGATTCAACTAGATTCCAACTATGCTAGAGCCGGTCAACTAATTAGCAATAGGTAGATAATCACGGTAAAGCACGCCATATGATTCTATATCAGTCATACTATAAACAGACGGTCGCAAGAAGATGCTTGGATCGTTAAGGTCGATACCAGCCTTTGACAGTTCGTCATATGAGATGAATAGGGATAGAGGCTTGTCGTTGCTAAAACTCAGGTCATCTGCTGTGAACGCGATGCGGTATTCCCGATCTGATAGGTATGAAGACGCTCCATCCTCTCCGATAATCTCAATCGCTTGGTAGGAATCAGCCTCACCCTTGCGTTGAGCGAATACGCTTGCATAATAGAACGTTCCTACAGGCGCTAAAAAGCGGAAGCTAAAATCAACGCGAATACCAGCTTGCCCCTTGTTCAAAACATTCTGCACTAAAGACGCCTCAGCATTTTCCAAGCTAATGGGTGTCAGCTGATTTCTTAGGTCGGAGTTGAGCCTTTGGAAACGGGCGTAGAAAAAGCTTCCATAGGACCAGTTCTGAACAAACTCAAAGGGCATGATGCCATAGCCTTGCTCACCCCATTCTTGCCCCCAAGAGTTCTTAAAATAGAACTCACGCTTATCTAAGTTATAGCCCGTGAGAAGCACTGTATGACCACCACAAAGATCAGGCTTGTCTTGGCATTCATCCTCTAAAGCTTGATTGTGTTCAACTCTAGCTGACCGCCAACCGTTCTGGTTCACAGGAACTGAAATTGTTACCCCTTGGCCTTCACTCAAGCGTTCAATCACTTCATCCATGGATCGTACTTGAGAAATATTTAGATTAAAGTCCTGACTGGCAACCCGGTTATCCAACGCGACCTGAGACGGGGCGTAGTGACTGCGGCAGAACTGAGGTGCTTGGCCGTTATCCTCATAGTCTTCACAAGGCATCCCTGGAGAAAACCACGAGTGCGTATAGGGCATGGACTCTTCAAGCATAAACCCATGACGCTTCAAACTATTCAGGTTGTAATATAAGAACGAGCCATCGCCGTTGCTTGAGATACCATCAAGCTTTTTATTGGCGTAGATCAGATACTCTTCTGATAGATTAACATCGCGGTTGTCTGGATAGTACACCTTCAACGCATGCTCAACCAATGCGATACTTGTGAAATAAGCGCAAGAACCGCGATTGGCCTGATCCTTCACTGGGGTTTGCCACTGGCTTAAGTCAACTTCTGGTAAGGCGTCTGTCATCCAAAGAAACGAACTTGGCTCATCCAGGTTCAGGTAGCCATCTTCTGGCTTGTCTTGCAACTTGATCGTCTTGTTGCCAATCTCAATCTCCTGCTCCGCGATAGCCTGTCCACTAAAGGCAAAAACGGTGGCCCATAATCCCATCGATAATCGATTCATCGACTCCTCCAATTTTAGGGAAATTTTGTAAGGCGCAGACACTAACAGATCACGTCCTAGTCCACAAGGATTAAGTATGACGAACGTTCACAAAAAAACGAGCTGTACGCCAAGAAAGAATCCAGTCGTTTCGATCTATTAGCCGTCGTAGGTGAGTCCAATTGGCAAGAACTTGATGCAGGATATCAGCGGTTTAGAAATCAGGTTTAAGACTTCAAGTGTGCAAGCCGAATCGATCATAGGGGCGTCTATTCCGAATAAGAGTGGGGACATTATGAGGACATTACAAGTATTCTGCTTGGCTACCTTGGCCATGGGACTCAGCCTGGCCTGCGAACGAAAAGGGCCTAGCCCAATACAAGAAAGTCAAGACTATACCGGCAACATGGTTATCCAAGAAGACCTTGGCCCTGATCGGCAAGGGGAAGACGCAATTGCGGCACCAGAGCGGCTACTGCCGGAACTACCACTTACTTATAGCACTAGTTTCCTGTACTGCGATGATTTTGAAAGCCCTTCGGCCCAAAGTGGCTTGAGCCAATACGAGTTTCACTGTGCCTTGCTTCACCAGGGCACGAAGCTGCCCATCTCACCTTACCAAGAGGGTATCGAGGTGGCTTGGTCGTTAAACAACCTTGCTGCCGACCTGGCGAATCGGGTGACTATCACATCTCTAAAGCAACACAAATCCTGGCATGCTGGGTTTAAGGTTTTGGCTCCTAGCTTAGAAGACATGGAGACGATTCGCAGCGACGGAGTCATAGGCATTCGATTTTTCGCCGAAACTGTAGAATTAGGTTCAGCAAAGACAAGAATCAGCTCCTCTAGGGTCCTTTGGCAGTCTCTCAATGGCAACCTTCCACCGGCCAATGCCTACATTGCTGGCAGTCAGATTATGGCTACGAGTCTACTCTATATCTGTCGGGCATACGTGAATGGTGCCGTCATTCCAGGAAAGGCAGTGGATACCACCGGTTTGGATAATCAAGGGGGAGTCTGCTACAGCCTCCTGGATGGTCAGATTCTGACTGCTTCCACCCAAACAGGGATTCCTTTCGATATCCTAGGCTATCAGAACATCACAGATGCCGAGCAACTAAGCTGGCAAGCCCAGGAGGCTGGGGCGATCCCGGAGGGAGCCGTAAGCACTGGCTACCTTGTGGATGGCACACCTTTGTATAGCTGTCGCGCTTTGCAGGCGGGTCCAGCACCCGACAATATCCAAGACCCCAATAGCAATGATGGTGAGCCAACTCCAGGTTACATTAAAGCTGGAGACACTGGCTGCACCTACGAATACTTTGGAGAGCGAACCGCGGAAAGCTACGAGGTTTTAGTTAGAAACCGCAGTTCTAATCCTACGGTTTCTAGCTTCACGGAAAGGTAGAATCGATTTTCATTCATCTTCAGTGTCTTCGGGGGCCTCTTGGCCACCTGACACTGTAATCGTCGCCGACACGGTCATGGACGCGTATTCATCAACATCAAAGCCAACAACCTGATCTTGCCCCTTCTTGTGAAACAGCCAGTCATGGCGAGCATAGGCTACCTTCAGAACCTCTTCAATGGACGCTGCTTCCACATCACTGGCTCGTAAGCCATCGAAGTAGATCATATCCTCACTGTTGAAGTCGAAGCTCATATCTAGACCCGTTCCCGCGCTAGTGTTGCCAGCAGCATCTTCGTAGTAGTAGTAAAGAAAGGGCTCTTGGAAATTATCCTGTTCATCCTGAGAGTTGTCCGCAGCGTCTTCAAACGCTACGGCAGAATCCTTCCATTGAACGCTGTCCACACCGTTGGAAAAGTCAGCATAGAGCTTAAACTGCTCGTTTAAGGTAGCGCCAATGCGAATCGCACTCATGTTAAAGCTCGGTCGCCCATTATCATCGGTACAGGTGGCTTCATCGAACACCAAGAAGGCGTGGGTTCGCGGATTACTTGGTCGGGTCGATACCAGGGTATCGCTATCGAGATCGTACCACTGAAAATCTGTGGCTGCGCACTCAGCGTCTGCTGTGTCTTTGACACAGAATAGATAGTCACCTCGTTGAAAGGTCATCCCTTCCAACACATCGGCCTCCGTAATATTACTATAGGTCTTTTCTTCTTCGCTCAAACCACAATCATCTAGAATGTCCCATTCGCTGAATGGCTGCTGATAGTTAGCGAGAAACATAGTCACAAATTTGCTATTCACTTCAAATTGAATCTTCTCATAGGCAAGCTCCATGGTTAAGTGGGTATAGCTCGCTTGCACATCATACTCAGCCCACAGCTCGTTGTAAGCCTTGAAGCTGGATGTATCGCTAAACGAGAACTCCTTGCCTTCGATGATCTTCCCGTCCTGCTCATCAGAATGGAAGTTCACAGTTGCCGCTAATCGGGCCTCTGCAGAATTGCTTCCCGAAGAATCCACACTGGCACCCACCACAAGAGTTGACATGCCAATAACTGAAGTTGGCGTCATGCAGGCTCCCTCACCTCGATAAATATCAAGGGAAAAGGAGCAGTCATCTAAGTCCGTTTCATCTGACTGTAGTGAAGAGATCGCTAGGGTACTTGACTGGATCGAAGCTTGACCAAAAGTAAGGTCTGATGAGCTACCGCCATCACTTCCTCCCTGCCCTTCTCCGTCTTCGCCAGGATCGTCACAGGAAATACTTAATCCCCAAGCGAGAAAAGTAACGATAAGTAAACTAAATCTATTCTTAGTCATGCCATTCATCCTTACACAAGTCTTGTGGTCGCCTACCTTAGCGTATTACGAATCAGTACAAGTTCATGAGCCCAAGCCCCTTCCGAACCCACGTCTCCAGCGGTATCGCCCAGGTAAGAATGAACGTTTAGCTGAAATCAAATCCATCCCTTTAAACTACTAAAGTCCTTGTTGTCTCGATCGTAGATAGCCCCATAAAAACTACTTTCCTAGAGAAATTTTCCGGCAAGAAATGCCTATCCACAAGGATATTACAAAGCCGAAAGGTATTCTGGAGGATACTTTTGAAGACAACCACTAGAAAAAACACTCACTCAATAATAGGTCAAGTGATTCCATTTGTCCTGGTCTTCATGCTTACTCTCCTAAGCAATCTATGCTTAGGGAGTGAAGCTGATCGACTTTTCGTGATCCATAGCGACGCTCAAGGCCCACAAATCAATCAACATCTTAAAATGATGAGTCAGGATTCCTTGATTACTCCTAAATCTGCGTTTCAGTTGAGGCACTTATTCAAAGATCTTAAGGTTAGCGCTGTAGGGGTGCAGCAGAAACAAATTTGGCTATATGTCACTATTTTGAATCCCAACGGCCACGAATTCATAATCGAATATCCGTTTCCATTGGTTGATAAACTCGACTTCTATCAGCTCAACGACCAGGGGAAGGTGGTTAAAAAAAGTGCCGTCGGTGATTTAAGACCCTTCTCAAACCGTGAAATCAAACATCATCTTTTCACTTTCCAGCCTGATCCAAGCCTCGTGACAAGCCACTTACTCCTTCGATTTGAGACTAACAGCCCCATCATCACCCATCTTGATATGTGGTACCCAGAGCCATTCCTTAGTCGGGTTCGTATGCTCACATTGAGTCTAGGACTATGTTTTGGAGGAATGGTAACCATGGCAGTCTTTAACTTTTTCATCTTCCTCAGTGCCAGAGATCGCTATTTCTTCTACTACTTTCTGTATTATATTTCAGCTACATGGAGTTTGGTAGGGTTCTCAGGTTTGCTGGTGTTTATCGACCCGACCCGAGAGTCAATCAATTGGTTCACAAACTACGGTGTGGTGATCGGTGGTCAAGTGACCGTAGTTTTTGCCAGCATCTTTGCAATTTCCTTCTTAAACATGGCAGAGTCTATGCGGTTCTGGATGCGAGCTATGCAATTTTGTTCCGCACTGGCTATCCTTGCAATTATCGC
This sequence comes from Pseudobacteriovorax antillogorgiicola, assembly GCF_900177345.1. Classification (NCBI taxonomy): domain Bacteria; kingdom Pseudomonadati; phylum Bdellovibrionota; class Oligoflexia; order Oligoflexales; family Pseudobacteriovoracaceae; genus Pseudobacteriovorax; species Pseudobacteriovorax antillogorgiicola. The sequence goes on along the minus strand of NZ_FWZT01000004.1, from coordinate 157,457 downwards.
TTGTCTTGCCACTGACCTTTCCCCAGAGGCCGTCGAGTTTACGATTGTCAGTGGTTCCTTAGCAAGCATCACCATCATCGTGGCGAGCATTTCCGCCTCCATTCGCAAATATCGGTTGGCTCAGTACTTCACAGCGGCTTGGCTATTGCTCGTCATTGGCAATCTATCATTTATGGGCACCACACAAGGACTTATACCTATCAATGATCTGACAATGAACCTTCAAAACATAGGGGTGGCACTCGAAGGCTTGATCCTATCTATCGCTCTTGGATACCGCTTGAATTTAGAAAGAAAAAAAACCAGAACAGAGATGAATCAAAAGTATCACTATCATAAGCAGCTCGATAAAGTGTTCTACCCTCATCAACTCAGTCAGATGGAAGGTGGCCTTCAATTGGAAGAAACTATGCCTGTAAACTCATCATCTGCTTGCGTCATATTTTTTGACATCCAAGATAGCAGCCGACTCGGCTATAATATCAATTATGAGTTTTTCGAAGCGGTAATGAAGCGGTGTCACCGACTTATGATATCCTATTACGATCCCCATGAGCTGGTAGCAAATGCATTTATGATCAAGGAAGTGGGCGATGGTTTTCTTTGCTCCATTGGGTTTCCCTTTAAGTCTCCAGGATCTATCTATGATAATGCCGTACTGCTTGCAGACCAATTCAATCAAATTCTATATCAGCTAGCTCGAACCCACTTTCAAGATCGTGAGATTCTTAGCTCTATTGGAATCGCTGCGGGTGAAATCAAGGGTTCTTTTCCTAAAATTGGGATGAAGCAATACGATGTTTTCGGTGATGCCATCATCAAGGCCAATCGCTATGAAAGCATGCGCCGGGTTCTGATTCAAAAGCAGAGGCTAAAAAAAGGCAGCATTACAATTATTTCTGATGAAGTGTATAAAAACCTATCTGCCGATCTGCAAGACGACTATACCAAGCTTGATCTTCATGGCTTAAGAATTCGAGATGATGAGGAAGCTCGGTGGCTCTACTACAAATACTTCAATATCAGGCAGGTGCGAATTGGAGTTGACCACAGTAAAGAGAAGAATCAAATTGAACTTAAAGGAGCGTAGTAGCCAATAAGCTAAACACGCATAAGCCTCTTATGATCCAGATAATAATTCCTTGAACATGGGAGGGCGTCATCGAAAGTAGGCATAGAGAGATGAGAATGCTACTTTTCCCTCTTACATGCCTCCTGAATTATCCTTTTTGATTTGAATGACCGAAAAAACTTCTTATCCTTAAGACAGGTTCTAGTACTTTTCTATTGCCCTCACAGTTATTTTGAGTAGAACAAACCGCACTACACTGGCCAACGCATCGCTATTTACCCCTGGAACACGCGTGAAAATTGTGAAGGTCCGAGAGGTGTCAAGTGCTGCCATGAGGTTGAGTAGCTCAAGACCCAATAGAGACTGGTGAAGTGGCATGGTTAAAATCTTTGCTGAAAATTATCCTTGAATTTATTGCTAGGCAAATCAAATCTGCTAGCTACAGAAAAATTTTAGAAAAGGATTATTTATGACAGCATTTTCCATGTCAAAAGTAGGTATTTTAGGACTTTGCTTAGGCTCTTTAGCATCGCTAGGCTATGGCTCCCATTTCAAAGACACCGTCGTGGTTAGCCCCGTAGCAGAGACAACCCCGATTCCGCAGGGGCTTGATTCAACAGACGATGCCGAGATCTGGCTTCATCCCACTGATGCTAAGCGCTCGCTCGTTCTTGGCGTTAGCAAAAACAAAGATAATGATGATGGCAGTTCGGGCGATGGGGGCCTCTACGTTTATGATTTGAATGGCAAGGAAATAGAATCATTCAAAGTCGGGCGACTAAACAATGTGGATATTGCCTATGATGTCGGACTTGATAAGCAAAGCATAGACCTCGCCGTGGCAAGTAACCGGAAAAATGATTCTATCTCGCTTTTCAGCATTTCTGATCGCCGAGGTATCACCAGAATTAAAAGCCTCCCGGAGATACCATTGACCGATGAGCCTTACGGAATTTGTACCAGTAAGCATCCAGAGAACAAACGAGATGCCCTTGTCTTCTTGCCTCTAAAAAGCGGAAAGGTACTCATTTACCACCTCAAAGGCTATCGAAACAAGTTTGTTTCTAAGGCTCTACCATCGATAGATCTGACGAAGTACACATCTGCTACGGAACAAGCATTTATTAAAGAACTCATCCTGAAAGATGTCACACATGACTACAATTCAGACCCTGACGAACGTGAAGAGATTGATCAAGAAGGTGGAATTGAAGCCGTAGTCGCTGCGGAATTCGAGGAAAGTGGCCATCAACTTGAGGGATGTGTTGTAGATCAGGAAAACGAGGTCGTATATATCGGTATGGAGAGGCTCGGCATCTGGCGTGTCGACCTAGACGAACTCGACAACGAGCCTAGTCTTGCTGTGAGAGTCACGGGCAGTAAAGTTGATGGAGTCCCGGCTGGTGAGTTTCCATTTACTGATGATGTCGAGGGCTTATCCCTCTACCATAGGGGTAAGGGCAAGGGTTACCTCATAGCCTCCATGCAAGGCATTAGTCAATTTGCTTTCTTTGATCTAGAGAAGATGTCTGAATCTGATGGCAATGAGGACAGTGGCTACCTTGGTAGCTTAAAAATCGATGATAGTCGACTCTTTGATAAAGTCACAGATTCAGATGGCTTGGCAATTATGAGTGCGCCTCTTCCCCATTTTCCAAATGGGATGATGGTCGTGCACGATGATCAGAACACCTCATCGGATGGCAGTACCGTGAATGCGAACTATAAATACATAGATATGAGAGACGTGATTCAGTCTTTTGACGGAGCACTGAAAGCTAATCGGTACTGGAACCCGCGCTAGCCGCTTTTCAAAAAAACATTAATTTGCGCATGGGGTTCGCTAAAGCATAGCGGACTCTACCTGAAACAATCCCAAATGACATACTCGAAAGCCACTCTCCTGCGGCTTGCTTCCCAATGACCCTGATGCCATGGGTAGAACTCGTCAGGCTAGGGCGTTCGATGATCTATTTTCACCCAGATTTTTATCGCAATATTTCTAGGAAGTAAGAGTCTATCAATAGGTGTAGAGATGTCTGAGATTAAGTCGAATGGATAAATACGTGAATATATTCGCTCATATTTACTCCAAAAAAGAATTGTAAATCTCAAGTCGGAACGAATAAAAGCATTGGAGTCTTGGCTCTTTAAAACAATTTTTTCGGCTCAAGTACAGTCTTGCAACGGCGAAGCCGAATAAACTGCCAGTTCATCCACTCGATCTGCCCACTTACCAATGGCTGGAGCCAATCGATCATCATGGAATTTTTACTGCACGATAGTAATGTCCTTTTTACCGCAAGCCTGACAGTTGTTTGCCTCATATTTACCCTAGAACTCTTGGGTCTTATTTTAGGAACGGGGTTTCTCTCTAGTTTCGAAGCAATGATCGAAATTGATCTTGGCAGCACTCCAGTCATAGAGAATGGTCTGTCTCTTTTCCATATAAGAAAAATTCCCTCTTCTTTTTTGATTGTCCTGTTTTTCCTATGTTTCGGGTTATCAGGTTATCTCCTTCACGGAATCACTATAGGCTTGTTTGGGTTCGACCTTCCTGTTTGGGTTAGCTGGCTACCGGCTCTCATTCTTGCTGTGCCTATGATGACAATTGGTTCAGCCTTAATTGCTAAAATCATGCCTCAAGATGAATCCTCTGCCGTAGAAAGATCAAGCTTTGTGGGGAAGATTGCAACCATAACTTTAGGAACGGCTAAAGCCAATAACCCAGCTCAAGCAAAACTAAAGGACGAACACGGGCAAACCCACTACATTATGATAGAGCCCGAACAGCAAGACGAATGCTGGAGTCAAGGAGAACATGTTATCGTTTTGAGTCAAAAGGGCTCTTCATATATTGGTTTTAAAGACAATAGTATCGACTGGAAAATTCACTAATTAGGAATTGTTTATGGAAGCATCTACTTCAATCTTGACTATCGCTGGGATAATTTTTGGTGGATTGATTACTTTTGGTATCATCTTTGCTCGACTGTACAAGCGGGCTTCGAAGGAGATCTCCTACGTTCGTACTGGATTTGGAGGTCAAAAGGTAGTCATGAATGGGGGTGCTTTAGTATTTCCTGTACTCCACGAAGTCATTCCTGTAAATATGAATACACTCAGACTAGAGGTACGCCGGGATAAAAACCAGGCTCTTATTACCCGCGATCGCATGCGAGTGGATGTAGTAGCTGAGTTCTACGTCCGGGTTCAGCCAACAGTAGACTCCATAGCCAATGCTGCTCAAACACTCGGTCAAAGAACTATGCAACGAGAAGAGCTAAAGGACTTGGTAGAAGGCAAGTTTGTCGATGCTCTAAGAGCTGTTGCAGCAGAAATGAGTATGACAGAGCTTCACGAAAAACGGATCGATTTTGTCCAGAAAGTCCAGCAAGCTGTCATGGAAGACCTTTTAAAGAACGGCTTAGAGCTAGAGTCTGTGTCTCTCACAGGCCTAGACCAAACTTCAAAAGAGTTTTTCAACCCTAATAATGCGTTCGATGCTGAAGGTTTGACTCGACTTACAGAAGAAATTGAACGACGTAGAAAGATTCGAAACGACATCGAGCAGGATACTGAAATTCAGATATCTAATAAAAACCTGGAGAGTCAGAGGCTTAAATTGGAGATCGATAGGGAATCAGAGTATGCCAAATTAAAACAGGAACAAGAAGTGTCCTTAGAACGAGCAAGTCAGGAATCTACAATTGCGAAAGAGCAGTTTGCAAAGCAAAAGGAAGCTCAACAAGCAGAAATCGCCGCCAAGCAGGAAATTGACCAAAGCCAAATCCTCGCGGAGCGAGCCATTGAAGAAGAGCGAATCAAAAAGCAAAAAGAAGTTGAAACCCAGCAGATTGAAAAACAGAAGATGATAGAAATCGCCAATCAGGAGCGAGAGATCGCAATCGCAGAAAAGTCTAAGGCTCAGTCTGAGGCAAAAGCAGTTGCCGATAAAGCTCGCGCTTTGGCAGTTCAAGCCGAGGAATCAGTGAAATCTGCAAGAGAGACTGAGATTGCCGAGCGAGCTAAGCAGATCGAATTGATTGAAGCAACTAAAGAAGCCGAACGAGCCGCTATTGCTATCAAGGTTTCAGCTGAAGCGGAAAAACAGGCTGCTGACGATAAGGCTGAAGCAATGAAAATTGAAGCTGAGGCTGAAGCCTTAAAGACTAGAATCGTTGCAGAAGGTGAAGCTCAAGCTGAAACAGCGCGAGCGGAGGCGGCAAAAGTTCGATATACAGTTGAGGCTGAAGGCCAAAAAGCATTGAATGAAGCAGCCAATCTACTCTCTAGCGATCAAGTCGACATGAAAGTTAAACTAGACTTGATTAAGAACCTTGAAAGTATTATTCGGGAAAGCGTTAAACCAATGGAAAGCATCGAAGGTATTAAAATCTTCCAGCTCGATGGTCTAAGTAACGCGAGTGGCTCTCAGCACAGCACAGGCCCTTCTTCTAGCAGCAATCTTGCTGATCAAGTTGTAAACAGCGCGCTCAAATATCGGGCGCAAGCTCCTCTTCTAGACTCCTTACTAGGAGAACTTGGGCTAAAAGGCAGCGATATCAACGGTCTAACCAATGCATTTAAGGCTAAAAATATAGATCCGAGTGCTTCGGAGCTGAAGAGTATTGAGAATGATTCAGTACAGCTGAAGCAAGAGGAGACTCGAAATGAGCTTCCTCCACTACCGAATGAAGACGACGGCCAAATTGCTTAGGCTATCGAAAGACCTTAAATTGAAATATAGCTAAGAGTTATAGAAAACAGGCGGCCGGGGGAATCTGTAAGTTTACCACAAGGTGTCCCATGGCCCAAAATACTCTAATTCTTTGCTTTACTTTTGGTAATAAATGGCCGATAGTTAGCATGCTAGCCAGTGTTTGGCTAGCAAAAGGATCACTTAAGGTTAGTGATCAGAACATGGTGAAGAGCGCAAGGAGCTTGCCCGATGACTTATAAAGTCGCTGTATTTATTGGAAGATTCCAACCACTACACAACTCCCATCTATCAGAAATCAAACGATCCCTCGAAATTGCAGAGACACTCATACTCGTTATTGGTTCCGATAGGACATCAAGGACACCTAAAAACCCCTTTTCGGGCGACCAACGTCGAGAGATGATTGAAAGATCTCTCAACGATGACGACTTGCAGCGTGTGCACTTAGTATTTGCTCGTGACTACCTCTACAATGACACTCAATGGTTTTCTGAGATTGCAAGGTTGGTTGAGCAGAAAATGTCTGAGCTTAATATTTCTGGAAAAGTCTGCCTTACAGGCTGCAATAAAGACGAAAGTAGCTACTACATAGCTTCCCTTCCAGATAGCTGGAAGCGAGAGATCATACACGTGCCTAATAAGAACCTTTCTGCAACCGATATCAGGAGAAAGCTATTTGAAGGGAAAAACCCTAAGAACATCAAAGATGTCCCAAGGGGGGTGAAGGCGTTTCTCATAGAATGGGTTATGGAAGATGACTTTGTTGCGCTTCAGAAAGAGTATCAATTTTATGAAGGCTACAAGGAGCAATTCCAAAGCCTGCCCTATCCACCTGTTTTCATCACAACCGATGCTGTGGTTATAAAAAATGGCTGCGTGCTCGTGGTAGAGCGCGGACAGAATCCGGGGGTGGGCATGCTAGCTCTTCCGGGGGGCCACCTTAACGTCAGAAAAGGTCTCCTCGATAATGCTATCAAGGAGCTCAAAGAAGAAACCTCGATCAACATTAATGCTGACTATCTAAAAAATCTGAATCCGGAATCAAAAGTGTTTGACCACCCAGATAGAAGTCTCCGTGGCAGGACAGTAACACACGGATTCTGTTTTAAGCTTTCCGATGGGGGAAGGCTTCCCGAGGTGAAAGGCGGAGACGATGCAGCAAAGGCTTGGTGGATGCCCATTGAAGAGGCCTATGAGCGGTCTGCAGAGTTTTTTGAAGATCATATTCACATCATTCGCTATTTCACGCGAAGATATTAGCAAGAGTGTCCGTTGAGATAAGCTGAGGAGGTGATTTCTCAGCAGTGCCCTAGAAGCTCCGGTGATGGAGCCTCAGAGTAAAAGGTTTTAGCCATGGTGGCTAAAGCAGATCAAATTTAAAAAGGGAATAAATATATGAACCTACTAGACAACCTCATCCTAAAATCCGATAGCTACAAATTTTCTCACTTCAAGCAATACCCAAAAGGAACCCAATATGTTTATAGCTACTTCGAGTCTCGCGGAGGAGCGTTTAATCACACGATGTTTGCTGGACTTCAGTATATTTTAAAGCGTTACCTCTTAGGAAAAGTTGTAACAAAAGAAAAAATCGACCAAGCTGAAAAAGTTATTGCTGCTCACATGGGTGAGGAAAACTTCAATAGGAAGGGTTGGGAGTACATCCTAGAGACCTATGATGGACGACTTCCCCTAGAAATCAAAGCCGTTCCAGAAGGTCTTATTATCGATGGAAAAAACGTTTTGATGACTGTCGTCAATACCGATCCAGAAGTGCCTTGGCTCACGAATTTTGTAGAAACAATCCTAACCCATGTTTGGGCGCCAACAACTGTTGCGACTCAGTCTCTAGCGTTCAAAAGGGTTATCGCCTACTACCTCCAAGAAACCAGCGATCCTCTAGCAGTTGCGGGCCTAGAATTTAAACTCCATGATTTTGGCTATCGGGGCGTATCTTCTGATGAATCTGCTGCAATCCTCGGTGCTGCTCACCTTTTTAATTTTCTAGGTAGCGACACCATGGCGGCAATTAGCTTGCTTTCAGACTACTACGGCGCGGATGAAATGCCTGCCTTTTCAATACCTGCTAGTGAGCATTCAACAATCACTAGTTGGGGTCGCAAAGGTGAGCTAAAGGCAATGGAGAACATGTTGGACCAATATCCAACAGGACTTGTAGCCTGTGTTTCAGATAGTTTCGATATTTTTAAAGCATGCTCTGAATATTGGGGGGATGCACTTAAAGAAAAAGTTCTATCACGAGATGGAACCCTTGTCATTAGGCCTGACTCAGGCGACCCGGTAGATGTGGTCATTAAGTGCCTTGATATCTTGACTAATAAGTTTGGCTACCAGACAACTGCCAAAGGATACAAGCTGCTTCCACCTCAGCTTAGGCTAATCCAAGGTGATGGTGTTGATCTTGAGACTTGCAAGCAGATTCTGAAGCGAATGACTGAGTGTGGATATGCAGCCGATAATATTGCCTTTGGAAGCGGTGGAGCCTTACTTCAGAAGCTCAATCGGGACACCCTAAAGTTTGCATTTAAATGCTCTTCTGTAACCATTGATGGTTCTGAGATCGATGTATATAAGGAACCTGTAACTGCTACATTCAAAAAGTCCAAGCGAGGGCGATTCAAACTAGTTTATGGAGTTGATGGCAATTTGGAGACCGTGGACTCTAATGATCAGAGAGATGATGTACTTCGAACGGTGTTTAAAGATGGCGAACTTCTAGTCGACGATTGCATTGCTAAGATAAGAAGACGGAGTATGGATGCTCTTTGAGAACTAAATAATGTCTGGAGGAAAAAGTATCCTCCAGTCTCTATTGAAGCAAAAATTGTAAGCATTGGTCACCAGCAATAAAGTCCTCCGCAGCCATATGACGCAACACTAGAGGTGAGAATTTTTTGGAAAACAGGGAATATGATATGTGTAATGGGTAAACCCACTTCCCCTAGGAGATTAAGGAGCGAACCAAATTCTCAAGATCACGATAAGTCTCTGATCGCTCATCAGCAATCTCGTGTAAAAATGCAAACACTGGCTCCATAGCAGGCTTCACCCTTTGAAGCTGAAAATAATAGTTAATTAGCTCCTCGCAAGGATTCTGAGCATCTTCAAAAGCGCTCAAATCGACCACCCCTACACATTTCTGTTTCCCACCGGGAGGTGCAAGAACCATCAGATCAACCTTGCGTCGAGGATCCCCGACCACGACACTACAGTGGGTTTGTTCACCTGGATCGTGGAATTCCAGGCCTCTTGTTTTCCAGATAAACGATAAAATAGCGAGTATCGTTTGACCACTGGAGCGTTGCCAGGGGCTAAAGTCTCGCGCAGGACGCTTGGTCCTTTTGTTTTTAAAGCCCTGTTCTGCTTCTGATAGATCCTGACTTTGGAGTGTCTTCCACAGGTAGTCGGTGATGCTTGCAGTTTCATGCTTTAAGCTATCAAAACTATGGTGAAGATAGTGATAGGCCCGTACCTTAGGTCGACTCATCAAGACGTTTAATTCACCTTTTCGCTTGTCGGGATCATCACCTTGCCTAAAGAAAGTCAGATTACTACGATTGATATCCCATAAGTAGAAGATATATTTTCTTTCCTTACCCTGTAGCGCTGCTCCAGCTCCATCAAGCACATCATTACCACGCCTTAGCTTCTGTAAGAACTTCGACTTTTGTTCTTTTACATATGGTTCGTTTTTTAGGAGAAAATAACAGAGCGCAACATCGGTTTCCATATTGATGCGTTCGCCAGTTTCGCTTTCGAGGGCCTTAACGGTTTCAGCAACAAAATCAAAGAAGCGATCAATCATATCCACTTCTATTCCTTTGAAACGACCAGATGTGGGTTTCTTGCTTGGCTCTTGATTCTTCTCGCGATAATCAACCACTACCGAAGATGATGCTGTTGGGTGCTGCCACTGCATGATCTTCAATTCGGAGTTGTAAACATAGCGATTCGAGTAAGCGATTATATCTGGTGGGCAGCGATAGTGCTCATCCAGCATCACTCCACCTTGCTTGATCGATTTAACTAGAGCGAAGAGATTGGAGCCGCCTCCTTTAACACCACGGGCTTGGCTTGTGCGAAGTTGCTCTTCTAACTCAAACTCGCTAAAAAGGTAGTCATCAACCACAGAGTTCTTATCGAGCACAGTTTGCTTCTCGTCTCCTACTACCATCAGTTTTTTCGCGCGGTATAGCAAAGGAATCGCATCATCTACCCGGCATTGACCAGCCTCATCAACGATGACCAAATCAAACTGATCGGCCTGGCTAGGAAATAGGAAGGACGCGCTTTGCTTACGGCAGAGCCAAACTGGAAAAGCCTCCACAAGTCTTTCTTGGAGCTCCTTCAACACCGGAACACCACTACCATGATCAATGGTTTTGCTATCCTTCAGAGATTCTAGCAAGTTGTTGATAGACGTAACGAGATTCGTTCCATTTTTTCTTGGCTTAATCACCTCTAAGCAAATATCTCCCAGCCGAGTTAGGAACTGCTGGTAAATCAGCCTATCTCGGTCAGCTTGAAGGTCAGCCATCTGACGCAAGATGCGATGAACTGATTCTTTGGCCACGGCTGAGTCATCCTGAGTCAATCGACAGATTTCAAGAGCTGCAGATGTTTTTTCAGATTGTTGATCGGGATCGAGAGACTTATGGATCTCTTGAAGTTGGCTCATGATGCCATAAGACCTCTCCATCTTGCTCACTTCTTCAAGGAGAGTCTTCTGATCTTGAAGAAATCCAGCCAATTGCTTCCACAGGGGCAAACATGGGTGGCTAATAAGGGAAGATATTTTTTTAATCAGTCCAGTGTTCTCATCAGTGAAAGCCTTTTGCCAATGTTCTAAGAGAAAGTTGCTAAATTCAGATCGATCATCATCGGGAAATGCTTCTCGGAAATCTGCTAAGGTTCTAGGCTTAGTGGCAACTAGTTTGTCTAGAATCACCCCATGTTTCATTGTAAAATCGACGCACACTCCGAGATCATCGACATCAATCGCAAAGCAAGCATAACATGGTGCTAGCACGCCGTCTGACATTTGCTCGCGATTCACAATGAATCGCTTAGCAAGCTCCTGATTGTTGACATAGTCTTCTGTCTGCCTAATTTTGCTATGTTCACCCGCCCCGATAAAGTGCAAGAAATCCACAAGATTCCGAATATCACCCTCTGTCGTAGGATGAAAGGATTTCGGCGCAACCTTTGTTTCTCCTTTTCGACCTCCGAACCTCCGTTCGAGTATGTCTGATAACTGCTTCCTCAAGACTTCTTGGCTCTGATCAAGTTTGTTCAGCTTATCTACCAAACGATCGTCTCGATCAGGCCAGTCTTGCTCCCGGCAGTAATCTAGTTCAAGCATCTTGATCAGCTTAGCAGTCCAAGTTTTGAGATCATCGGTTTCATCGGCGACCTCGTCCACAACTCGAATGGCACTTTTCCAAAGGGAGAGCGTTTTCTTGCCAAATGGAGTATTATAGTCTGCACCTACAAGGTACTCTTCCATCTTCTCGGTGAGCGCATGCAAGGCGGCCTTTTGATCACTGACGATCAATAAGCGCTTACCGTGATTCACACAATGAATAAATAGATTCATAATAGTGAATGTTTTTCCCGTTCCTGGTGGGCCTTCCAATAAAATCAAGTCGTGTTCGTTTAAATGACTCATAAGTTGCTGGGTTGAGCGTGGACGATAGCCCGGATTCATAGCCAGGATTCCAAGATCGCTTCGTTCCCGATCCACACGGCGCTCAGGAACCAAAAATCGACCAAGCAAAGATTGATAGAATCGTTCTGGCTGCTCATGAGCCAGCTGCTGAATCTGACTTAAATCTTTGTTCAAAGCAGTCGAAGTAGGAGTTGCAACCCGACCGACTTTGTATACAATCACAGACTCTAGATCACACTCAATACCAATGACTTTTAGGTTTTCTAGGATTCCACCCTTACCCTGATCTCCGGGCTGACCAATAAGAATATCGCGAGCTTGTTGAAATACCTCATCAGAAAAAGGCAATTGCCGAACTATCTTCATGGGATAGAGATCTTTACTAACCTCGATCTTTTGAGCCAAGAGGTGATCTAAGAATCTTTGTAGTGGTTCATCACCCTTCTTGCCACTATGGGTCTCTACCAGGGTGATAAGCGCAATATGGTTCAGATAGATATCCTGCTCTTTAGGTGGAGTCATATGAAGAAAGCGCCCCGACTCTTCAACCTTCACTTTCATATAGTACAAAGGAAACCGATAAGTCTTAAGCTTACCATTCACCTTATGAATGGTATCCATAATTTCAAATCCTAGAAAGAGATCGCAGCTGCGATCCGTCAGGAAATCATCCCGAAACGCCGCTGCATCCTCCATAGACAGCTCAACTTTGAACACCTTCGACTTCGCAGCTTTTATATCACTAGCTAGCAGCGGCAGAGGAAAGGTATTGCCGCTTCGTTTAAAGCTTGCTGGTTTTGGCTTTGGGTCCGGTGTTCCACTAGTCTCTGAAGCCGCTTTCTGGCTAAACAGCGAGTCATAGTCCACGCTATAATTCTTATCACTCTGATTCCTATGTCCGAGCTTTGATTTAAAACTCCCTTCTTTCGGGCTGCCAGAACTCGCAATAGGGGCAATACCTTTAAGCTCACCTTCTTGAAATTGCTCCCCTGGATAGAAGACCTTGTTTTCTTGAGCCTGTGGTTCCAACGAAGGGGTATAGTTGTCATTTTCCGACAGTACGTTCTTCCTTAGAATCAAGCCACTGGTGATACTTTCGCTGCCTTCCACAAAGCTGAACTGAAAAAGTCGATGATAATCAATAATTGCATCAAAAGTATCACTGGGATGCTCCAACCCTTCATGAAACATCAATTTGATTAGAACTGGTATTGCATCCTTGGGAGCCTTGAGTGAACTATTGTGGATCAGACTGTTAATAACAAGATGATCGATGGTTTGGGTGGAATAACGAAACCGGTAGCACTCGCGATCTTTGAAGTACATCTTATGATCGATTTCTTTGCTAGGTAGGCGCTCCTCGTCAAGTTGATCAGCCATCAACTGCATGGTAGCTCGAAATCGATCGAAAAGGTACCTTGGTATGGTGAGCTTCTCTTGAGACATACTATTTTCTAGGATATACTCAAATAGCCCGACAGGGGTGCGGCGACGACGCAAAACATATCGATTCTGGCGATCAAACTTCGCTGTAAAGCCGACTTCAGGAGATTGTTTCGATAAAAAGCTCATTCCAATCCAAACTACTTTATTAGAAGAGAAACCCGTCGATTTTCTGCACGAATCGCCTGTAGTTCATCTCCACGCTTATCCTTGATTGACTTCAATGGCCTGGTACTTGCGTATCCAACTAGTCTCAAACGATCTTGTTTGAAACCTGATTGCAGTAAAAAATGAACCACACTTGCGGCCCGCCTACCACTCAAAGACCAATTGGTCTCAAGAACCTTTTCATCGTCGACCTTATAGAAACGATAAAGAGGAAGATCATCGGTATGACCCTCAACATCAATGGTATAACTAGTGCCTTTGACCGTTTCGAGAAGTGGTGTCAGAGGCTCTAAGGCTCCTTCTTTTACGCTGGCCGATCCGGTATCAAAGAGTGCTCCGGTATCCAAATCCAGTCGCACCCCATCTTCTGCCATATGGACACTCACTCCTGGGACTCCAGGCACCCCTTCCACCACCTCTCGAAGTTGAGAGGCAAGCTCAATCAGAGTTCCTTTGGTGCTGCCGCTAAAACTAGTCTTTACCTTTTCAAAGGACCCAATATCAACTTTACTCATCGATAGAAGCATCACAAAAAACACTCCTAGCAAAACCATTAGATCGCTAAAGCTGATATAGAACGATGTAAGGCTATCATCTTCTGCCTGAGACGCAAGATCCTGAAGCTTCATGAAACCCCCTCAGGTTTAAATTCTGACTTGGGGTTCCTTTCATCCCGCTTGAGAAGGATAGCAATTTTCGAGAGAATCTGCTGATGGACTTCCAAGTAGATTGTATTATGATGCTCAAGTCGCCCCGCTAAGGGAGTAAAAATTAGAGAACCAATACCTGCGCCATAGGCCGTTGTCATCAAAGCTAGGGACATGGATGGGCCTATTTGGCTAGGGTCGCTCAATGACTTCAGGACACCGATCAATCCGATAACGGTTCCAAACAAGCCGAGTGCTGGGGCAATGATAGCCGCTCGACGGAGAAGATCGACCGCAACTTTGCGCCCCAGAAACTCATCAGAAACCCGGGAAGTTACAAATTCGTCGATCTCTTCGAACAAAAGCCCTTGTTTGAACATATAGACAATATCGTTGAGTAACTCACCATTGATGTTATCGCCCTCCCGCAGGTCCTGGAGCTTCATATCTTCAAGGATAGCCTCATCAATCTGATGGATAGTGTCGATAATCTTTTTCTCTGGTGTACCCAGAAACGACATTATAACTAGTCTAAGGCTATAAATTGATGTCCCAAAGTCAAATTGGAATAGGAGGCTCGCAAAAGTACCTACTACTACAACGAGAATTGATCGCAGATCGAAATAACTTTGCAGACTCTCTTTTGCTGCAATTGAAAACACTACGGCAACCAATCCAATGATACTAATCACAAGTGCGATTGGGTCGAAACGCTTGCGGCTGGTCATCAAATACTTTTTAAGATTCAGACCGTCCAAGTTAAGACTCTCCCTGTTTACGGGTCACAGGATCACGGCGATTAAGTTGTTGCTTGGTGACTGCATCCATCACTTTGCTGATGTAGTATAAACTTTGCGCCTGCTTCATGGTTTGAATACGAACCACCTTGCCTTCAAGCATATAGAGCAGAACCTCGTCGCCTCGCTTCATTTGACTAAACATCTCTCGTTCAGCATCATGCTTCGCATTGATCAGCCAGATACGCCGTTCAGGATCTCGTATCTTACAGGTGTCACCATCAACCCAAAGGATTTCTCCCAGCCCAGGATCGATATCCTTCCCCTTCGATTCATAGAAGAAACCGCCAAGCACTTGTCCCTGTTCGATATGGACAAGGCACTTATCGTCAAGTTCTGGGACTACAGGACTGAGGACCATCGGAAAATTGATATTGGTACGTCCTGCTCGGAGGCCGATCACCCTTTCTGCCAGGTCAACATCACGAACTTTCGCGAGCCGAATATTGGGTGGCATTAAATTTTGGTTTACCAAGGCACGATTAGCACTGGCTTCAGCCTTCACGATTCTACCCAGCTGGGATTTCAGCTCGTTGACCTCGTCGCGGAGATCCTTATTTTCTTTTTCCAGTTTTTTTAGCTGAGTATCTAGCTCTTTGGGGTCTTTTAGCTTCGGACCTTTTTTATTCGGATGCCCCTGAAGCTCCGCCAAGCGCGATTCATATGCTTCGATTTCTCCGTAGAACCGTTGTAGGATCGGCCCAATCTTCGATTTCTTGGGAAGCCGAAACTGTAAACAAGGTATAAAACTCTTCGCAACGGGATACTGAGCACCAGACTTCTTCAGCTGAGCCCGAACTCCAAAGCTTAGGTCGTCAACGCAAGCAATTATATTCTCTAGATTCACTAGGTAGCCATTTGCGTCGAGCACTGTGGCGATGATTTCCATAGGAGACTTGAATAATATCCTATCATAGGTGACATGAAAGGCCTCTGTTTCCTGATTAAAATCAGTTGAGGATAAGCCTTCTGCATAACTTGCCTTCGAAAGGTCAAGTTCATCTTTTACGAAGATTTCGCCACTATCATCTGATCGGCCTAGGACCACGATTGCCTCGCTAACATATCACAACATAGATTTATCTGATGGATTCATCGGGATCTTCCGGCAAGCCTTTACAATCATGCTCCGATTCAAACTTGGTAAATTTCAAAATACTTAGCAAAAACGATCTGTGAATGATGACTAAAGGCTATATAAGCAAGACTACTAAAAGGAATTATTTACCTCTGCGATTGCTCAGATAGCATCAGAGGCAGCCGAGAAGTTAGGTGCCAAACTGTGGCAAAAAACTGTTCGCCCAGATCGACACTGACAGGACCAATATATTCGAGGAATTTTTGTCAGCAAAATATTACATAGTAGTCTTCCTCTTTTACATGCTATCCAGCAATGGCTGGGGAGCAATCGCTATCGATGATAGCTTTGGTGGAGGGTTGATAGGTAATAAGCTCGAAGTTTTAGAAGATCCAAGCGCAAACCTCACTCTTGCCGAAGTCGTAGAACGTGATTTTTCTGCAGTAAGCTTCGCTGCTCCAGTCTATGGATATAGCGAGTCTGCTTTTTGGTTCAAGGGATTGTTAATAAACGATAGTTCAGAACCCAAAAACCTTGTTTTAAATATAGGCACTGCATGGATTGATCATATTACCCTTTACTCACGCAGTGGTGAGCAAGCATGGCATTCTCAAACTACAGGCATCTACTACCCAATTGCGAAGCGCCCCATTCCAGAGAGCCAGCCAGCTCTAGCCCTGACCCTTCCAGCGACAAGTCAAACAGATATCTACCTTCGAATTGCAAGCAGTGATGCCTTGATTCTACCGATTTACCTTAGGACAGAGGCGCAGTTTCAGTCATATCTTAGATTCAAAGAGCACCTGTACGGAGCATTTTCGGGGCTAATGATCCTAGCAGCAGTCTATGGCTTAATATTTTTCAGCTTCACCTTGAATAAGGCATATCTTGCCTATGCGATCAATGTTTTTGTCTGGTTTTTTATGTTTTTTCACCTAGATGGTTATGCGACTGAGATTTTCTGGAAGGATAACCTGTGGCTGAATAAGTACTTGAATGTTTTGGTTGTCTGTTTTGCTATGTTTTTTGGAACTCAGTTTGCAATTTTAATATTAGAAACCCAACAACGCTCGCGGCTTGTCTACCGGATTTCTATTGGGTGGATGGTGATGGTTGCGATCACGGGATTTACGTGTACCTTAGCACCCTATGCCCCTCTTATGGAGTTTACAGCCGCTCTCGGTTTAGCTTTTCCTGTTGTCATACTAATCAACGGTATCGTTGCCGTTAAGGCAGGCTCTATGGTGGGGAAATTTTTCTTAGTTTCCTGGGGTAGCCCGGCCATCAGCATAGTGCTATTCAACTCAAGTCTTTTGGGCTTGATTCCATCCAATGAGCTGACACAATTCTACCTCCACATCGGAGTCTTTGGTGAGGTCATCCTACTTTCACTGACACTAGCCTATCACTTGAGGACTGCAACCAAGGAAGCCTCAAATGCAAAGGTCATCATGGAAACGACAGCCATCGTCCACACCTCGTTGATGAAAGAAGCCATCCCACAAGATCAAATCGAACTCCATTTTCGCCATAAACCCTGCGAGATCAGCGGTGGCGACCTATATAATTGCCTGATCGATCCCAGAGGTAAGTTCATTTATATCGTGATCGCAGATGTCAGCGGTCATGGGATTCCAGCCTCTATCATAGCGTCCGCCTTTCTTGGCGCTTTAGACAGCGCCATCGATCAACTACGAAGCTCGGATCTTAGTCTTGAGGATTCTTGTCAATCTGTAACTAAAACGGTTAATCGGGTCATGAGTCGATACTACCAACAAACCAACCACTTTGCATCAATGGCAATGGTCGGTATTGATTCGTTGAGTGGTAGTACTTGCTATATCAATGCAGGCCATCGAGCCTTGATTCATAAGAGTCATTCGAAATGTCAGCCATTACTCGGTCGAGGTAGCGTGATGGGAATGTTCGAGGATAGCCAATGGCAAAGCCGCACCCTCCAGTTGCAGGCCGGGGATATGCTCCTGCTGTTTACTGATGGGCTCCTTGAGAATCAAATAGGTGACAAAGCATTTCTGAAGGAGCGAGATCTCTTCAGAGCCATAAAGAATGCTCATACCGTAGAGTCACTACTGAATGAAGTCTGGGATCAACACCGGCTTGATAAACTTCCTATGGAAGACGATATGACTCTCATTGCAGTAGAGGTCGTGAAGCCATTTGATCGCCAGCTGACACAGATCGGCTGACTTGAGCACTAGATGATCACTCTCCTGTGGACCATCGAGAGCAGAGACATTACAATGACTATGATTGACATTACCGATGCGAGCAAGCCATGAGATATTCACTTATTTTTATCCTATTGAGCCTAGCCAATCTCGGATTGTCTCAAACACTTCAAATTGGTTACCTCAACCAAAAAGGCCTAGAGCCGATTGTCAGTCATATGGCAGACGTTTTTGACGAAGCCCAGGTAAAAGTGGAATTTTTTGAAATTCCACCGGCCCGATCCGTTATTGAAGCCAACTCAGGAAAGACAGACGGGATTTTACTCCTAGTCCCTGAAGCACTGCCCTCTTATCCAAGCCAAGAAAACTTAGTACAGCTTGATTACCCTACAGCATTGGGTTCGGTCTCGGTTTACTCTATCAGTAAATCAGAAAGAAAAGCATCCCTTGAACTTCTGTCTCAAAAGGAAGTAGGAATACTCCGTGAACTCAATGCTATTAGAACATTTTTATCAAAGTCTCCCATGACCCTCACAGAGGGTAGTAAGATTGATCACCTGTTTAGAATGCTCATGAAAAAGCGCATCGATTATGTTGTCTTGCCGACAGCTTTCGCTGAGAAAATTTTAGAGTCCCATGAAAGATATGCTTCGGTCAGGAGACTTGAACCGCCGATCACTCACCTAAAAGGCTATACATTCCTTCACAAGCGGCATAAGCTCATCATGCCTCGGCTCAATGCCGTTCTCAAGAAGAGAGGTCCGGCTCAGGTGAAGTAAGTTGATTCTTGCTGTTGTCCAACTCGACTCGAATCCCTGACATTTGCGGGGGTTTTTGGTGGGGATTGATGAACAACCACTTTAAAAGCTCCACATAAAACCCAAACAGAGGCAACTTTTGAGCAACCTCATTACGAATTCGCTCCCTTCGCTCTTTGAACCCAGCATGGCTCTCACCAGTTAAATACTCTTGCTCTCGCAGATAGACTTCGAGAGGCTGGATTTGGATTTCGAAGACCTTCCCCTGCCACGCAACCACAACTTTCAAGGCTTGCCACCCCGATTTCTTTTGTTTTTGTAATCCAAGGTGGTTTTTCACTTCGATGATACGAATTTCATCATTGCGGTTATCTCCTCGAAAGTTTTCAAGAGCCGAGAGAAGCCGTGGGACATGATGACTTTTTGAGACAACAAACTTAACTCCAAATATATCTTTAATATAGAAGGACAGCTTGCGTAGTTTCTTATCACGCGATACGATTTGATCAAGCTGAAAGATCTCATCCACAGCCTTAGCCCAGATTTCCTCTTCAGCTTTGATCCGACTTACCATTTTATGAATTTGAAATTCATTGGTAGATGCTGATTGGTACTCGACAAAATTGGCCACGAGTGATGGCAGAACCCAGGTATCACCTTTTTGAAACTTCATCCTTCCAAGAAGCCGACGTCCCAAGTCGAGGTCTGTGGTTTTATAGATTTCATCTTCGGTGATGCCCTGACTCAAATAGAACGACTCTTCCTCAGCATTACGCCCAATCACCACCGATTTTAGAAAGTAGTCGCTTGCCATAAAGTGATCAGCAAAAAGCCCACAAAGTCGATGCAGCCGCTCCTCGCCTTTTAGGATCATACGGGAAAACTCTTTGCGTACCCGTTGCACGTGGTCTTCATTGAAGAAGAATACATGGTCTGCGTTCGGCTTTTCGAGAAGCTCATCCTTTTTCCGCGAAAGATAACCCAGGAATTCATTCAATTCCGGCTCTTGTGTCGCCATCCAAAGCGTGGATTGGTAGGGTCCACCACCCGATTCCGACCTAATCATGACCACCCTTTATTGTTTAAAAGAGAAGACTAGCAACCTTCTCTTCGGAGTTGAAGGCTCTAACTCAAAGTTTTCATTACATTTATGTAGGAGCCTTGAGGGAACACCCTTTAGCACGCTATTTTTACGTATGAAAATGGGTCCTGTAGTTCGCCAAGCTCGGCTCTTCCGTTGTCACTTGTCAAAAACCTGGAAACTCTTCTCGGTCAAGAGCTGTAGGATGCTATCTCACGGGATGCCTCATATTCCTCCTCCTAAACAAATTGCATTTTTGTGGTTAAATCTGGATAATTACCTAGAGTCCTCCGAGACGTGTCGCCAACCGGCACCTTGTCATTGAAAAAGGAGACCCCGATGCTCAAAAATCTTTACGATCTTGATACTATCAAATCAGACAACTACCGGAGCTTAGACGAAGATACGGTGGATAAGCTGGTTCGGTCTATCTTAGCGATCGGCTTGCAGGAGCCCATCCACCTTTTTCATGTGAACGAAACTGGGGAGCTGTTTGTAATCTCAGGCCATCATCGCTTAGAAGCGATCCGCCGCATCAAATCAGATCCACGCCATGCACATCTGGTGTTTCAGGCTGAGGTAGTCCGCGGATCCATAGAAGAATATCAGTCCCAATGCACCGCCATTAAATCAGTTATGGCCAACGCCATGCGCAAGGATATGGCCCTTTTGGACAGGGCTACAGCTTATGCTAAGCTCCTTGATTCAGGCCTAGATTTAGAAACGATCGGACTCATGGTTGATGAAAGCCCTGCCTCTGTTAAGAAAACCTTAGGGATAAATGAACTGCCCAGGGAAGTGATTGAATTTATCCGCGAGAACCCCAAACTGCGAGATTCCGTTGTTTTTAAGTTCGCAGCCCGCTTTCAAAAAGATCCTTCTTTTGATATGGTCGCGGCCTTGCAGGATGTCTTAAATCAGAAAAATGTCCGGCGAGGTGCACAGAAGCGAAGTGGTCCCCGTGTGAATAAGAATCGCATCGGTGAGCGACTGGCCGCTACTGGGCAGTTTTCCCATGATCAGATAAAAACTGTTCTAACGTGTTTATCCCGTGAGCTCGATTTAAAAAGCTAACGGCAGAGGAAGGTATTTTTGCAGACTCGAAAATCTGACTCGATTGTGATCCAAATTGAGAGCGAACAGATCACATGCAATCGAAAGGACTGGTTGCAACATATTCCCCAAGTCACGGGAGTCTACTGCTTTCATGATCAAGATGACAAGCTGATGTATGTTGGCAAAGCCGTAAACCTTAGGCAAAGGCTCAATCAGTACCAGTCTGCAGGCAGGCGTAAGAAACATCGCAAAATGAGGCTTATCAGGCGCAAGTTCTTTAAAATATGCCTAAGCTTGTGCCCCAATGAAGCGGCTGCACTCTTGCTAGAAAACCAGCT
Source organism: Pseudobacteriovorax antillogorgiicola (assembly GCF_900177345.1). Taxonomy (NCBI): domain Bacteria; kingdom Pseudomonadati; phylum Bdellovibrionota; class Oligoflexia; order Oligoflexales; family Pseudobacteriovoracaceae; genus Pseudobacteriovorax; species Pseudobacteriovorax antillogorgiicola. Next base: position 136,418 of record NZ_FWZT01000004.1, on the reverse strand, counting down.
TATTCGTTACCACCAACCACCTTATAACGTAGCCGGTGCCTTTTACTTTATGTACCCTTACCTGGCATTCCACTACAACGAACCTGCCAGAGAGTTTAGCCTTATCTACACCAGCCAACCCCATGAGGAATTCTCTGAGGAGACGAAATTTTTTGGCTGCTTTCGCTCAAGACACTTAAGTAAGGAAGCATTTCAGGCATTGAGCCACCTGATGGGCTTTTTAGGACACCTCGACCCCAAGTTGAGTCAAGCTCATCGCCAGGGCACTTATACAATGGCGGCCAGCTTTCGCCAAATCGATCCATATTGGCAGCAATCAGTAAATAATTTTCTAGCAGGGGAATCAATAGGTTTGCTGGGTCAATTGGCTGAGGCGCTCCTTGAAAAGCCCCAAGCCCGTCACCAAGCAACAGAGATTCAAGCTAGCCTAAAAATTTTGAAGCGCTTTTTTCACTTGGAGGCGGAACGCTTAAAGCTGGTTTTATCCCGACAAGGCATCGCAGGCACATTCGTTTCCCAAGAAGACCGAGACAGCCTTTTTATTCAAGACAAGCACCAGCAGCTCGGATAATGAGTATTCAGTTTGGCGTTTATCAATGATTCATGTGGAACTGAAATCAGCTTTACCCATTTGATTTTTACTTCTGGTTCACGCAGATTTCAGAGATCAATAGCGTATTGGTAGCAATATCTACATTTTCTAATTGATTTGCTGATTGATCTGTCTTCAAAGTAGTACTTCCATCATCTTTAACCGACTCGCAATCAACACTACTAATTTTTTGGTTGTAACCCTCAGGACCACATCCAAGCATTAGCAACGCAATCATTGAGAGTGATAACTTAGAAAAGTTCATATCTGCCTCCAACTCCACAGCTTCCGATCTTCCAGCTTCATCGCAGTGTTAATGATTATAAAAAGCATTTCCTAGGTGGACTTGTGCAAGGTCCAGGCCTAGCTTAAATGTCGGAATCTATTTAGCTAAAATTCAGAAAGATGTGGTAGGGAGCGACATCTGATCAGAAGTTTTACTAAGGGCTGTTGACGTTCCCAAGACACTTAGCTGGTCTGACTGGATGAAGACGAGCCTAGAAGCGAGACAATGCCATATCGGGAATATGGTGACGACGAGCGACAACACATTGTATTTATCACGTTATCTCAGATACTTATATTCGAAACGTCACCAGCCTAGTGCCTACTCAAGTTGAATTATCGGCTAGGCAACGAGGAGACAGCACGTGCTGGGTACGGTGACGAACGAGTGACAAAGTCAACAACGCCAAGGCTTCAAATCGACTAGGCACTAGTTCAATCGAGTTACCCATGAGGGCTTGAACACCCGGAATTGAAGCTCCTACCAGCCAAACTTAAGCTCTAAAGCAGTCTCAACCAAAGAACGACAAGCACAACGTTACTTGCCAAGAACGCAGATAACCTGTGAATCACATTGTTGTAGCTGAGATGAATGATACTGTGGACTATCCGTAAGGCTACATATAGCCAGGCTAATATTATCATGGTGTCATCATAGGTTTGAATCATAGCAACTACGCAAGCCACATAAAACAAGATAGGTGCTTGGGAAAGATTCTCGATGTGGTTTTTGTGCTGAACAATTTTTTCGGGGATCGCCGCTCGTGCTTCAAAAGTCTTAAAGTAATGCCCATGCACCGTTCCCTGCTTGACCGCTTTAATACGAATTACAAGCCCATATAATAAAACTACAAAGAATAAAGATACCATTGCAAATATTGGGTAAACCATTATTAACCTCTCAAATTCTATCAATAACTGTAAAAAAGCTAACTAGAGATAAGACTTTATACACAATATTACCAGTGTTATCAATACGTTCCATGTCCCCTCATGTCCCTTGGTAAACCTTTTTTTCCACCTTTGAATTGAGTAGCTTTTTCACATCGCAGAAGACATCTGCAATAAAACAAAGATTATAAACTGAAAGGCACTATCATGAAATCTATCGCATCATTTGTTCTTGGTTTATCTATGGCTAGCTCTGCATTCGCAGGCCAAGTCCCTGAAGTCGTAATAGATCGTGGCGGGGTTGAGTTCTCTGGTCGAGGCTGCATGGAAGATAATTTGCCCCTGATTTCCGTTCCCCAGCTAACGAACAACGAGTCTGGTGGTAATCTAGACTTTATCTTCGACGGCTTCGAAGTGGATAATTTTGAGGCTAAAACCCTATCTCGTTCATGTACGATATTCACACCTATCAAAGTTCCCCCCGGTTACAGGGTAAAAGTAAAAAGTGTGGCATTTGAAGGAGAGACTGATCTTATGGCTGAAGGCAACGCTAATATTAGCGTTCGTCATCGCTTGGCAGGGACTGTCGGAGCCGCCTATAGTGAATCATTCGATCTTTCTGAGACCTTTGAAGTCGAGCAATCATTCAATGTCGCGGAAGGCTGGGACTATCGTGGCTGTGGTGAAGACTTCTCACTGAAAACAACTATAAAGATCCGCAGCCGGAACGGCTATATTTCTATCGATGGCGGTGCTCTGAAGCAACCTGCTCTAAGCTACAAATTTGAGTACGATCACTGCTAAAAAACATGAGGCCTCCCTCGGGAGGCTCACAAAAGAGGTTTTCTTATGAGATTATTACATAAAGCTCTGTTGTTCACTAGCTTCATCGCAAGTGCTACCATGGCCAACGGAGAGATGGTTGAATCTGATGAAGCTATCACCGACCAAGCCGAACTTGAAAATATAAGTTTAAATGGCAAGAGCTGCCCCAAATTGTTTAAGGTTCAAAAACAAGGAAGCCAGCGATTCAAAATAGACTTCTTTGATTTTAGACTTGAACGGAGTTTAGAGGCCTCAGCTAGACGCAGCTGTGAGTTGTTCTGGGACCTGGAAATTGGTGACAATCAGCGATTGATCAAAATCGATATATCTCTATCTGGTAGCGGGGCCATTCAGGCTAATGACGAAGCCAGCATATCTATCCGGCAAAGAGATCGTGGCGAGATACGTCCAGCAGTAGTAAGCAATTTTGCTGGTGAGCAAGAGTTCCTTTTTTCTATGTCTGCAAAATCAGGTTCACAAGCCTGTGGCCAGGATGGTCTATATAAAACTCTCATCAAGACAAATCTAAAAAACACCGGGGACCTTGATCAAGAACCAGACTCTGAACCACTCTTGGGAACCCTTGCGATAAACTCTATGATCATTGACGCTGTCCTTGCTGATTGCCTCAGCAACGATGGAAGCCCTAAAACTGATACTACTAAGGAGTAAGAATTATGAAAGCATTATTGCCATTGATCGCACTAGGAATATCATGGACTGCTGATGCCATTACCCCAAACATCGACTACGATAATTTTTACACAACTGATGTAAATAATAGCGATGTACCAAGTGGTGAGCAGTCCCAAGATATCGGGTCCTTTTGCTTTGAAGATAACGTAAATATTCGTCCCAATAACGATGGCACCTTTGATATCTCATTCGATGAATTCAATATCGAAACGAGTCCCGATTACCGACAGGTCCATGCATCCTGTGGCGTCGTGATTCCCATTAAGGTTCCAGAAGGAAAAAAAGTTCGCTTCAGTCAATTGGGTTTGGAAGGTGAAACTGAGGTTAGTTTAAACGGGCAGTCATTTCTCATTGTAAGACCAGGCTATGAAAACAGTGAACGACGACTAACTGTCAATCGATACTTCCATCAGCCCAAGGTCCAAGATATCGTTGAAACCACCAACATCGGCGAAGGATACAGCGAATGTGGCGATAGCGAGGGCAATATTCAAATTTTAATGCAAGCCGATATCATAATTGCTGCTCATAGAGCCAATGCTGAGACCAAAGAAACCTACATGGCAATTGATGGTGGAGCGTTTCGCTACTTTCTAGACTACCAAGATTGTGGCGGCGAACCAGGACATGGAGACAATCCATGGATGGAAGGGGCATACCAGTTTAGCTATGTTGCAGCCGATGGTAATATCCAATATGGGTCTATGAGTTTTGACAAGTTCGGTGGCCGCTACGAAACATTTTCCGGTGGTAAGGGAACTCTACAAGACGTTCGATATAGCAATGCCAACAAAAAAGTCGTTGGGCGCTGGCGCTTCGATAATGGTCAAGAAGGTTGGTTTCGTTTTAGAACGAGCGATCGTTCTGCTCAAGTCTTTCAAGGTGAATGGGGCGTTGGTCGCACTGTAGGCAGTAACCGCCGTGGCACTTGGAATGGCAAGCGCTGACTCAGACGATGATGAGGAACTGCTGCCAATTCCAGCAGTTCGTTTTGAAATCCTTGACTTTCCATAAACTGGCCTATACGCTCCGACAAGCTATGGCATATCCACTTCGCAATTGGTTTGGGTGATCGAGGGCGTGTCCTTTAGGCATAAGGAGGTCAATCATGACAGTTTTTGCTTATATATTTCTAGCAGCGTTGCTTAACGTTTTTTCCAAAGCTCCAGCCGTCGTCAAAGTCATCCAGCATAAAAAGCGATACAATAACTACAATCCTAGAAAACAGTACGAAGAAACTGAGGATATCCAACGAGCTTACAACGCTCACTTGAACACGATGGAAGCGTTTCCCGTTTTCGCCACTTCCATGATCGTAGGGCATGTCACTAATCAGCCTGAATCTCTTCTACACAGCTGTGGACTTGCCTTCATTATCGCAAGGCTTGCCTACGTCGCCGCCTACAATTTGAACCTATCGTGGCAGCGTAGCGTCATTTGGGGTCTCGCTTGGCTTGCTAGCCTAGTTCCCCTCGCCATGGCGGGCTTTGGCCTGCTATAGTATAAAGCGCCTTATTGCTTGACGAGCACCTCATAACTGGTCGAGCGCTTTTCACCATAGTACTCATGAACACAGTCTGTAGCGCCATCAGCAAGGTAGCCGGGGGTTTGCTCCCCTGCTGGATCATTCGTTCGATCCTCTGCTACGGGTGGGGGGCCGGCTTCAAGGTTTCGGCAAGAGTACAGAGCTGTTCCATCTGCAAGCCGTCCCGTTATCACTGCTTTCTCGGGCACGTTGCCATCACTTGAGGAGATCCATTGATACTCATCCTCGGGTTTTTCGACTAAAACATCGTAATGATAGAGCAGTTCGAACTGGGAATTTACAGATAGAAAGGTAGCACCATCCAAAGCTGTCCGGCAAATGGATCGTGAAGAATCAAGATGATGAGGGGCCAGTTTCCCTGGAATCACGCCTCCACTATGGTAGTTGCGACAAACCGTAAAAGGCACTAAACCACGATGCTCTGAGCCGCCGGGAACAGCATTAGTGGGAACAGCTTCACCAGTTAAAGCTTGCCATTCTAAAACTTGATCGACCATTGTCGCGGCTTCTTCGACAAACTCCACCGCTTCCTGGGGGCCAGCCTGATTGGATTCTAAGGGAATTCTTCCAGGGACAGCTGCCTTAAACCAAATCTTTGCCATCGCCTCATTGACTTGGTCTGCACTTTCACCTTGAATCAGGTGCAGGGCATGCCACGCAGAACTCTGTTTCTGAGTCTGCGTTTCAATGCGAATCTGAGAGTCGTTTACCTGAGGTTGCCAGACGATATCGTCATTCCATTCGCCAAGATCGAGTTTTTCATTGCTTTCGATATCTTGAATCGCACACCCTATGATTCCTGGGTCGTCGGCTATTGCTGGCTGGTTCACTTGGCAATATAGATAGGCACCACTAACATTGACCGGAGTCGAGACAGCCTCATCCTCTCGCTCGCGAACGTCATCGTCCTGAGCTTCGCTAGTCTTTCCTGTCTGCACTGCATCGACAAGGCTACTATTGTTGCATCCCAAAATACCCAAGACTGAAACTGAAAATAACCGTATCAACCATCCCGCCAATGTCCACATCACGTCCCTCAAATAACTAATATCAATTTATTGTGAATCTGGCGAAGAAATGCATGAGCTGTACCAGCAAAAGTATATTTATTTACAGTATGTTAGTATTCGACGCTTCGTTCACAGATCTGATAGCCAGACCTTGACCTTGGGATTTGTCTTTTCGTTTATGATGTTTAGCTAGCTCACAGCCAAAGTTCTGCCGAAAAAAGGTCGATTCTCGCCGTATCGAATCAGCTCAAAAGGCTCGATATGTTCCATTATATCTGTACCTTAACAATAACTCCCAGCATTCTCGCAAACACCCGGTGGCTTTGGTTAAAGAGGCTGATTTTTTTCAAGCCTAGACTTAACATCCCTCAGGAAGCTCCGATAGTCGGTCCAGGAGGTTAGAATGACGAATTCGTTCAAGATTCAAGTCATTGATGACAGTAAGGTTTCGCGATCGTTTTTGCACGCGGAACTTTCCCAAGCTGGTTATGACGTGATTGAATGCGAAAGCGGTCGAGTCGCAGCCGAGAACTTTAGTCTTGATCTAGATCTCATTGTCTTGGATGTAACCATGCCTCACTTTGATGGCTTCGAAACCTGTCGAGCCATCCGAATCATCGAAGAAACCCTTCATAAGGGCGACGAATTCACTTTGGTTCCGATTATTTTGGTTTCAGCGAAAGATAATATGGAAAGCCGCAATAAGGGATTCCTGGCTGGGGCAACAGATTACATCGTTAAGGCAGACCTTAGAGATCACCTAGTCCCCACAGTGAATCGCATCCTCCAGCCTCAAGTTGTTTTTTCAGGGATGACTGCTCTTATAGCAGAGGATTCCAAGACTGCGAGAGATCTCTTAATTCACCATATCTCTTCCGTTGGGATTGCTTCCAAAGCATTTCCTAATGGCAGCGAAGCATTTGAAGAGTTGCAAAGAAATCCCGAACCCTACGACATCCTCCTGACAGATCTAGTCATGCCAGAGATGGATGGTATCGAGCTTTGCCAAAACGTGAGAGTGAAACTCGGTAAGAAAGATATGCCGATCATCGTTCTCACATCTGAAGATTGTCGAACCACATTGAAACAAGCTTTCGAGGCTGGAGCTTCTGACTATCTGAATAAGCCCTACCTGAAAGAAGAGCTACTCGCTCGCATCAGCTCTCATATAAACTTTTTGAATCAGCGTAAGAAGTTGAAGAAGGCAGTAGGCGAACTGGAAGCCATTCATGAGAGTAAAAATCAGCTCTTGGCTGCCTGCTCCCATGATCTGAAGGCTCCTCTCGCAGCGATTACTGGCTATACCCAGCTCATTATGGAGGACAATGACGATCTGCCTCCGTCTTTGGTAAAGGATCTCGGATCGATTCTCAAATGTGTTGATGTTCAAACTCACTTGATTCAAGACATAGCAGCACTTACGAAGCTAGAGCACACCAAAAATGATATGGATACCAAGGTACTACAACTAGACAAGCTTTTTAATAGCGTCCTTGAGCCAATGACCAAGCTCGCAACGATTAAGAATATCAAACTTACTGCTACTTTCCATCCGAATGCTCGGGTCAACGGCAATGAGTCAGCTCTGATCCGCTTATTCCATAATCTAAGCAGTAACGCCATCAAGTTTACCCCTCAGGACGGCAACATCTCCATTTCATTAGTTGAAGCTGATGGGGGGTTCCTACAACTAAGTGTCGAAGACTCAGGGATTGGAATCCCTGAAGATAAAATCGAAACGATCTTCCAGCCATTTTCTGAGGCCTCTCGCCCCGGAACTCAAGGGGAAACATCAACTGGGCTTGGACTCTCTATTTGCAAGCAAATCACAGATGTCCACGGTGGCTCCATATCGGTTGAGTCCGAAATCGGCAAGGGTTCTATATTTACAGTTTTTCTTCCGAAAGCTAAGGATGTTGCTAAGAAAGATGATCTGGCGGCTTAGAAGAATGGAAAAGCGAAAAATCTTCGCTTGCGTAGCTAAGTTGCCACAAGCGAAGTATTTTTCAAAAACCAAAAGTTAAGCTTCAGGAGCTTGCTTCTTGTCGTCTAATTTCTTTTCAACCTTTTTAGCGCCAGGCTGCTTGACGAAGTCGTCCCAAGATTTTTCTTGATTGTGACTACAAGCAACACCAGCGAGAGATAGAACAACAACAGCTAAGAACAATTTTGTGTTTTTCACGATTACAACTCCGTCCAAAAATTCGTGTAAAAACCTAACGGTCACTAGTAAGAATTCAAGGACCGGGCCAAAGTCGATCTGGTGCGGGCTTATCTTAAGTTGCTATTTTTATTAAAATCCGTTCCGCCAAGCTTAAAAGGTAACCGAATCGATATACGAATAAGCTCAACGGATGTTTAAGTCTTAAACAAGGGAATCCTACTTTTGTTTCTTCGGCAGTCGGATTATAAAGCAAGTGTGAGCTTGACCTGAGTCTAGCCTAAGGCTCCCCTGATGCCCTTCCACAATGGATGTCACGATACTGAGCCCCAACCCTGTGCCTTGTCCCACAGGTTTCGTTGTGTAGAACGGATTAAAAATTTTATCTGCCACCTCCGCTTCAATCCCGAAGCCGCTGTCGATCACATGAATTTCAAGTTGGTCATCAAGCTCTGCAACCTTGATTCGAATCCACCGCTCATCCAAATCCTTGATCGCATCGCAGGCATTGATGATAAGGTTTACAAAGACTTGTGTCATTTCAGAAAGTCGACACTCCAGCTCCAGATAGGGGTTCTCCATCTCGAAAGTGAAATCTATTTGCATCTTCTTAAACTTAAACGAGCAATAGTCCTGTACCAATTTCACTAACTTAGCCAAACTTTCGGACATATACGGGTCTTTCGAGCCGTCGCGAGCATAGGTTAGCATACCGCGGATGATATCCTTGATTCTTACTGCATCTGCACGAACCTTAGGCAGGGTTTTTAAAAAACGATCGAGATCAACTTCACCCCGAAGCAGATGAGATTCCATCACATCGAGCCAAGCTTGAATAGACGCAGCTGGGTTACCAAGTTCATGAGCGATTCCCGCTGCCATCTCGCCCAAAGAAACCATTTTTTCAGCATGCATGTTATTGGTTCTCTGGCGCTCGATCGCCTCCTTGAAAGCAACCTGTTCGGTGATATCCTGACGAATGGCGATATATTGATAAGGTCGCCCCTTCTGATCCAGAAAAGGCACGATAGTAGTGTTGACCCAATACTCCCTACCGGACTTCGCTCGATTTTTAACTTCGCCTTTCCATACCTGACCCGTAGCAATGGTTTTCCATAGATCTTTAAAAAACTCTGGAGAATGGTATCCGGAATTCACAACAGCATGGGTTTTACCAATCAGCTCCGATCGATCGTATTCGGAGATTCGGCAGAAGGTATCATTCACATAGGAGATGACCCCACGGGCATCCGTGATTGCCACAATAGAGCTTAAGTCTAGTGCTCGCTTATGATCTCGAATCGTTCGCGCGGAAATATTCAGTTGCTCTTGCCAGTATCCATTATCAATGCCACCAACATAGATGGTTTGGCCATCATCTTGTGGGATCATGCGCCAAAGATCGCCTTGAAACGTAGCACCACCAACAGCAGCAACGACCATGTTCTGTAGCTCCTCAAATGAGCTTCCCTTGCCGCTCAAGGTGGAAAAGCTTTTGCCTTCAAGTTTACCCTTCAAACCCAGCTTGTCTCGCGCGGAATCACTCATCATGACGATAGTTTGGTTTTGGCTCAACACCACCACAGGCAAATGGATAAAACTAACCAATTTTTTTAAAGCTGCGACCTCAATAGTCATGGAATCTCCTGTTTTGGAGTTTGGCACGGCAATCGTCTTGGGAGCGCATCATACTAATTTAACAGCTTTTAATCTGCTCCTTTTCACAGGACCATATGACTCTGTATTCTGTGTTATATTAAACATTGTCGTGGCATTTGACTCTATTCATCCTACATTTACAAAGTAAGCTACTATAATTACTAGATCTTAGCCCATGGTATGGAACTTGATTAACAGATTTAGAAGGTAAACCGCAGGAGCAAATGATGCCTAAAAATCCAGAGCAAGAAATCTTTCAAGATAGCAAGGTTTTGATTGTTGACGATGAAGAGATTCTCGCGTGGTCCATTGAAACAGAGTTAAAGGCTCATGGCGCTGATGTTCATGCCGCAAACTCACTTCGAACGGCTATCGAAGCCTTCAATCGTGTCAATCCTGATGTTGCCATCTGCGACCTGCGCCTACCTGATGGTAACGGCATGGAGCTACTCAAAAAGTGGCGTCATGAGAAGCCTGATATGCCAGTGATCCTTATTACCGCACATGGCGCTGTGGAGTCAGCCATCGATGCCTTGCGTCTCGGTGCCTTCGACTATCTGCAAAAACCTTTTGATATGAAGAGCCTGATTGCATCAGTGAAACGAGCGTCGGAACTTTCCATGTTACGCCAAAAGGTGAATCGCCTCACGGGATTTGAGCGTCCCCGAGACCCATTTAAGATCATTGGTAAATCGCCAGCTATGATGAAAGTAAAAGAGCAGCTGAGGCGTATTGCAAACTCAAAAGCGAATACCGTTTTGATCACTGGAGAAAGCGGTAGTGGTAAGGAGCTAGCTGCTCGCGCTGTGCACGATTGGTCTGATCGCGCCGCCGCACCCTTCGTTGAAATAAACTGCGCAAGTATTCCAGAGAATCTCTTAGAAAGTGAGTTATTTGGCTACGAAAAAGGTGCCTTTACCGATGCCCGCGACCGCAAGCTAGGGCTTTTCGAAATGGCTCAAAACGGAACTATCTTCCTTGATGAGATTGGGGAGATGCCTATGAAGCTGCAAACTAAATTGCTCAGAGCCTTGGAATACCGTCGCTTCAAACGTCTCGGCGGCACCAAAGACATTGTGTTCAATGCAAGAATCGTTTGTGCTACCAACCGAGACCTCCTCGACGAAATTCACGAAAAGCAGTTTCGCGCCGATTTATATTATCGACTCAGTGCGCTACCTGTAGAAATACCCCCTCTTCGGGATCGACTGGAAGATGTCGATGATCTTGTCGACTTCTTTGTTGATAAAATCTCCAAAGACCTGGAGATAAAGTCTCCCGAAGTCGGTCATGCAGTAAAATCAATGCTAAAAAATCATAGCTGGCCTGGCAATATTCGGGAGCTAAAAAATGTTCTGGAAAGAGCTTTGGTGTTTCATAGCCCCGATCATCTTGAGGTGGATCACATCACACTCGACACTCCAAGATCTCAGAAGCCGAAACCAGAACCACAAGTCAGCCAGGTGCCTCCCACCTCTCACAATGGACATGGTTTACACAGTACCCATAGCAATGGTGGATCTTACTATGGTGATAGCAATCAAAGCGTCGCTATGAGCCTTAGCGATGAAACCTTCCATTTACCAGAGTCTGGACTCAACCTGGAAGGATTAGAGAAAAGTTTGCTCATCCAAGCTTTAGATAAAGCTCGAAATAATCAGACCAAGGCGGCAGCGCTGCTAGGTATCTCAAGGCATACCTTTCGCTATCGCCTAGAAAAATACGGGATTCTCAATCACTAGGAGGATGGGCCATGACCGACAAGACCAAGGATAAGAAATCAATCATCCACGATTGCTCACTTTGTCACGATTCTCTCCATTGTGGAAACATCATGGCAGCGCGGAAGTTGATTGAAAGCAAGTTTAAGGAACAGGGAAAGACATTAGAGAACGAAGATTTTGAAATCCTCCAAACCATTCTCACAGACCTGGGCTTTGGCTATCCCCATGGTGACTTTGGTCAGTGCCACATCAATAAGGTACCTGGTTTGAGTCAAGAACTCGTTCAAGAGAGTATTCGTATTCTCAACCAATTTAAGAAAAGTTCTTAGTGCTCTAGCCTGAGAGACTTTAAGCTCACTATATCCCCAACCACTCCCGTCTCAATCATCGAGACGGTAGCCCTGTTTGTTCATTGCTGCCACATCTGCGATAATATCAAAGAACCCCTTCAAGGAGACTTCAACGTGCCGACATTCGATTCGGTTCTCTGCCGCATAGTGGGTCAGTTAGAAAGCATTGAAAAAGCCAGACCAAAGCTAATAAGTATTGATGGTTGCCCGGGTTCCGGCAAAACGGCATTAGCCCAGGCACTGGCCCGTGCTTGTGGAGCTCAAGTCGTCAAAGCCAGCCATTTCCTTGGTACGATCGCTGAGGATTCCAGTCCTGAGGAACAATTCGCCAAGCTATATCACTGGGACGAGATTGAGGAAAAGATCCTACGTCCCACAACCAGTGGCCGACCCATAGCCTACACCCCACGGGACAGCAATACAGAAAATAGCGAAAAATTACTCCAACTATGCCTTCCAAGTAAGGATATCATTCTGGAAGGCAGCTTTATTTCGAAGCAAGAATTCAGCCAGTACTTTGATTTCAAGATCTACATGAATACTCCGGCTGAGGAACGTTTGAAAAACCTAAAGCGTGAAGGTAAAGATCAACTAGATCGCTATCAAAGCCTACTAAGCCTTGAGAATTGGTATCTTGAAACCATCAACCCAGCGAAAGTCTGCGACTTCTGTTGCGCTCACCTTTAATAAAACTCTAGTCTTTCGCAAGCTAGCCATTTGGCTAAGCACGAGCCTATTGAGGAAGTTCAACTGTTGGAATACTCGGGCCAGTCCAACTACTTTGATAACTTGAAACATCGGACAGGTTATTCGTTAAAGGCCCATTCACCGTCTTACTTTCTCCATCGTTGCTACCTGTATAGGAGTCCCCATCGGCTGCATTGCAATCTGTCGTTGGCGCAAAGCTCGTATTTGCCACATCTAGATTCCATTTGCCAGTATTAAGGTCGAGACTAAGGGTTTGCTTCTGAACTTTGCTGCTATAGGTAATTCCTGGATTTACCGGCAGGCAAGCCATACCCTGGATCGTATAGAAATCACTGCTTCCAATCTCTGCATTGGTTTCATCACGGTGACCAAAGAAGGCTGTTCCACTACCATCTGATTCAGTTATCGCGTTAAACACAAGTATAGTTGTAGTTTTCCAAATAAAGGCCAATGAACCAAAGCCATTGCTGTCCACATTCGCAACAACTTCAGCCCAACCATTGCCGTTGTCATAAACGGTGCTAGAAACCTCTCCTGATGTGCTATCGAATACAGTTTCTACACTACTGGCAAGCTGTACCTGCCGGTATCGATAAGACAAAGCACTGCTGCTATAGGAGTAAACGAGAGAAATAGCAGCATCTCGATCATCTTCGAATTCCGCAATCTTATACTGAATCACTCCGTTGTAATCGGTAAAAGAATCATCCTGGAGGATTTGCTGGACATTCAAGGTAAATTCTTTTTCTAGACCTCGTGCTACATCACTTAGACTGCCTTCGACAGAGGTTGAGAATACAGGATATCCCGATGCATTTTCTCCCTCAAAAGTTATCGAGGCAGCTGTAATTGAAAAGTTCTTGTCGCTAGTATCAAGCCCTGCTAGGGTTCCTACAACATCGACACTTTCCCCTTCTGTAGTAGGTAATTCGGTACCAGCTATCCTAGCCGAACATGTCACAAGAGCAACAAAACCTATTGCCGATTGGCTATAATTTCCAACATTTGTCATCAGATTATCACCAACAGAAGAACTACAGGCTTCGCCGCTACTAGCAGTCACATCACTATAGTCCCACCAGATTCCTGCATCGCCATTGCCAATATCAACGCCCCCACTTCCCATAATCGCTGGTCCAAAGCATGTTGAATGGCCGAGGTTTCCTTGAGCAAGACTAAATTCTTCTGGTATCGCTGCCAGGCAATCAGTAAGCTCGTCCGCTTCTATAGTGGATTTTATATCTGCCACGAGGCTTAAAAAATCGCCATCATTGGATTGCAGCTTAAGGCCGGGAACATTCAATTGCCCTTGGACAACATCAATGGCTAGATCGCTTTGAGGAGCAGTTACAGAAGCCAAGGCAACATCTTGAGGTAGTACAGCTTCAGTTTCAGAAGGAGAAAAATTGAGCTGACCAAATACAACTGTATCGCTTGTTGTTTCGTCTTCGTCTTCATCATCTTCAGATGAGCAAGCCCATGTGACTAATAATATGCACGATACAAGCAACAAACTTTTCATACAAACCTCCCATTGTCTGTATGGTTCTTCGGTTACTGCGATAGGATCTTCAATGACGCCAAACTTGGCTGGGCGACTTCGTTCATCTGTTTGGAATAAATTCCTGATATGCTCTAGACTTAAGGCACATTTACAAAATCGAATTTTGTATCGGTAAACCTGCCCATCTGCGGGGGATTCTATTAGCTTGGGGGGCGACGTTTGGAATAGTAGCGAGGTTACTGTTCGGCGGATTGATTCATGATAACCTGAAACGAGTTCTCTTCAACTTGATCGTTGAGATTCACCCAAATTCGGTCTACTCCTTCTTGGTTATCGAGTAGATTGATCACTTGCAGCGTTTCATCTTCCCCATGAGGCAAACCAAAGAAATAGGAATCCGGGCAAGCTGAAGCATAACTATTAAATTCACCAGTGAAGTCGCTTATCAGAAACAAAGGCCCTTGGGTAGCAGCGTTTACTTTGCGACATAGAAATGGGCTATTAAGAAAGTTAACGCAGGGGACATCGTTCAGCGCCGCTAGGGGACCATTATCAATTCCTGATGACGCAATATGAGCGTCTCGCAAAGGCTTCGCTCTCATTTCAACGCAATCCTCGTTACCAGGTACTCCAGGAGTTTCAAAGTCATTAGGCTCACCAGCAAGCCAATAAGCTAGATTAACAGCTAGTTCAAGGCTCTCTGGTGCCTTCGCTTCAAAGTTGAACTCTTCACTGCCATTAATCGATAGTCTTAGTTGGAAGCTCGGGAATTGCAATGTGGCAGGCGTTTCTTGAACTATCCAACGCAAACTCCTCCCGTCGTTCTCTAAAATCTCCAAAGGATAGGAGGCGCCCTCTATATCGAGTTTAAAAAACTTAGCTTCAAACGTCTCTACTTTCGATTCTTCAATCCCAGCTAGTTGACATTCAGCAGTCTTATTAACTTGCTCTTGAGCTTGGTCAGGTTGATAGGTGCAAGTTAAGAACGCACCTCCAACTGAGATAGGCTCATTGATAGTAAACAGCTCATCCTCAACAGTGCTGTCTGTTGACTGCTTCGTTTCAGAACTTTTATCTGATTCAGTCTCATTAAAGGAACTGTCCGAACATGCTATATAAGTAAAGGAGATTAGAAAGCAGATCGTAGTATTCCTCAAAGCACGAGCCATATTTGTTCCTTGGGATAGATGGATATGAGAGCGATATCGGAATTCGTAACTGGAGAATAAAGGTACCTGCAAATAGGTACGTTATATTGGATGCTTAGCTACTCATGAAACATCAGATTAAGCTGAAAAAGTCGTCCACAAGCTCGATCTTGGCTGATTATAAGCACTTATCGACGGTCTCCAGCATAATGTGCCATATCACTCAAAAATACACTCTTACCCCAGCAAAAAACCACCCAAGAAATCGACCGCCTAATGGCGAATAATCGTGATAATTCCAGCAAGTAATAGAAAAATCACCACAAGCCATCGCGCCATTTTTTCGGGAATTTTGCGGTATATGACCAATGGCACATAAGTTGCTCCAAGCATGACAGGGACGGTCCCTAGCGCAAATGCAGCCATATAAAGCAGGCCTTTTACTGAGCTACCTGTACCGGCAGCAGCAGCAAGCGCAGGGGTTAATGTCATACAAGGAAGGAAGACCGTGATGAGTCCAAGCATCAAATCGCGAATCGATGGCGGAAGCATCGCGACTGTGCTCATGCGGTTCCCCAGCCAAGCTGTTGCTCCTTTGGTATTGAGTCGCCACAGTGATTTTTTAAACACGATCTCCCAAGCCTTGGTGAGGGCAATGATAATGATGATTGTACCAAGTATTTTCGATAGCCAAATGCCCCATTGGGGTCGAAAGCCCCCGAGCCATTGTCCACCTGCACCAAGGATTAATCCAGCACCAGAATAGGATAGAATACGACCGAGGTTATAGAGCCAGATCCCGGATCGATTGAGCTTGGCTCGATCTTTCATTGCAGCGCACACTAAGGGAGAGCACATGAAGGCACAATGTAGCGAGGCTGCAAAACTAAATGAGAAGATTGCTCCAAAGCCCAGTAGATCAAGTGGATCTAGATTTGTTAAAATGTCAGCGGAATGATGGTGGTGATGATGCATGTGTTGGTCCAAGAACAGTCTCCTTCAAATCAGCAAGTCAAGTGTCAGCACTGTGATACCTTGCTGAGCTTTGGTTCAACAAGTGATTTCTGTTGCCACGGCTGTGAAACGGCATATAACTTCATCCGAAAGCTTCATCTCGACGATTATTATCGCCTTCTCAAAGAAAAAAATGCAACGCCCCTCCTTGGCAAAGAAGCGAGGCAGTATGACTTTCTCGATCACCGAGATTTTCAGGAAAGCTTTTCTGAGCCAACAAGTGACGATCGGCGCATCGCTCACCTATATCTCAAAAATTTAGAGTGTTATGCCTGTATCTGGGTCTGCGAGAAAGCTCTAAAAAAGACCCACCCAGAAGTCAGTATTAGTCTCAATATGGCCGAACGAAAAGCTCAGATCAGCTTCGACCCCAAGACAGACACCCTAAGCAGTATCGCTGGTGTCCTTGATCAATTAGGCTATCCGGTAGCACCAGACCAAAACTTTCATGAGGATGACAAGACCCCACTCATTCGCATGGGACTAGCTTTTTTCTGTCTCATGAATATCATGCTTCTCAGCACAATAGAATATTTAGGTAGCGACCTTGAGGGTAGCATCTTTTTTCATCTTTTCCGCTATATTTCCATGGGTCTTGCAACATTAGCCATCGCGGTCCCTGGTCGTAGCTTCTATCAAAATACGATCCAAGCCTTTAAGAGAAAGACGCTTCATCTGGACTTTCCGATTTCACTAGCATTGCTTACAAGCTTCCTATACTCAAGCTACAACACTATGCAGGGCTCGGGTCCGGTCTTCTTTGATTCGATGGTTGCGATTATCTTCCTTCTCCTTCTGGGACGATATATTCAATCCCAAGTGTTGAAAAAGCATCATCGCCAGATGGCGACAGAAACCTTTCAAAGCAAGCTAGTGCGCATCCTCGATTCAAGTGATAGCAACAAGTTCAAAGACACTCATCGCCTTATAAAAGGTGATCGCATCCGCGTCATGCCTGGTGATATTGTTCCAGTGAAGGGGAAACTTTTGAGCTCAGAGGCACACATTAACCTAGAGTTCATGACCGGTGAACAGAACTTTCTAGCCAAGCGTAAAGGCGAGACACTGGCTTCTGGCTCTACCAATCTCGACCACCCGATCGACCTAGAGTGTCTTGAAGATGGCACTCAATCCGACCTCTACCAGATTGAATCTGGTTCGGAGCGGTTGCTTCAACAAAAGGGGCAAACCCTGGTCACTTCTGAAAAGATTGCTCGTTTTCTAATTCTGTTTATCCTTATTGTCGCCAGCATGGTGTTTATATACCATCTTCCTAACTGGGATATAGCAATCAGCAGGACGGTTACAACCCTGCTCATAGCGTGCCCCTGTGCCTTTGGTTTGGGAGCCCCTTTGATTATTGCTAGAGCCCTACAGCTTGGCCTCCAGCAACAACTGCTATTCCGCAATCAAAAAGGGATCGAGCTGTTGCCCCGTATCGACACCTTTTTCTTTGATAAGACAGGCACACTCACCCAAACGGCCTGTCGTGCCGAACTCAAGCATCACGATCCTGCGGTGGCCAGTATCACAAGCCTAGCCGCTGTCCTTCAGGAGCTAAAAAACTACTCTTCTCACCATATGATTCAGAGTATGAGCCTATGGGCAAGTCAGCGAAGCCCTAGTGGAGCTGTGATTTCAGATTTCAAAGAAACGATTGGTCAAGGGGTTTCTTTCACATTTGAAGGTAGTGAAGTAAGAATCGGCCGTGCTGAATTTTGCAAGGCTCCCTCCGATCTAGATTGCGACTTCACGTTTGTGTCGAGAGATCATGAGATCTGGGCGCAATTTGATCTTGAAGAGGCGCTTCAGCTTGGTGCTCATGAGCTTATTGAAGGCCTCCAAAAACATAAGAAGCAGGTGCATGTCTTAAGCGGTGATCGAGAAGATCGCGTATCAGCGATCAACAAAAGCCTTGCCATCGAGTCGAGAGCGGGACAGGCCAGACTAAAACCACAGGACAAAATGGATACCATCGACCAAAATAGTTCCTTAAGCGCTATGGTAGGCAATGGTATCAACGACTCCTTAGCCATGGCTCGATCGACCCTTAGTATCGCAGTTCAGGACTCAAGCGATCAAGCCAAGGCCTGTAGCGATATCCTTCTTTTAAGCCCCAACTTGAGGGCCATTTATGAAGGATTTAAAATTGCGAAGGCTTGTCAGAAGGCTTTTTATCGCGGCTTTTCATTTGCTATCACATTCAACATCCTGGGTATTAGCCTTGGTGCAACAGGTTATCTCAGCCCTGTGGTTGCTGCCATCCTAATGCCCATCAGCTCATTGACTGTAATTTACCTTTCCACGTCTTGGGAGGCCAAGTAAGATGGAAGTACTTTTTATTCTTATCGCCATAAGTTTCGGACTCGCATTTGTTGGTCTGGGATATTTTATATGGGCGGTTAAAACCGGCCAGTATGAAGATCTCCAAACACCAGCAGAAGAAATACTTTTTGATGATTTTAAGAGGGAGGATTAAACATTGTCTCAGACCACGCTTAACCATGAACAGATCTACGATGATCGCGCCGCCCGGCTTTTCCTCTGGGCAACCCTAATCTGGGGGATCATCGGCATGACTGTGGGAGCGCTTGCCGCACTCCAATTGGCCTTCTGGCCCGCCAACGGTGGCATTAGTTACATCACCTTTGGTCGTATTCGCCCGATTCACACCGATGCAATGATCTTTGCTTTCGCCGGCAACTCGATCTTTGCCGGGATGTATTACTCATTGCAACGACTCTGCAAGCGTCGTCTTTTTTCGGACATGTTAACCAGCATCCACTTTTGGGGCTGGCAAGCCATCATCTTGGCAACAGCAGTAACTCTCGCCTTAGGTATCACCCAGGGCAAAGAGTATGCTGAAATGGAATGGCCTATCGACCTCGCTATCGCGGTCGTTTGGGTGATCATGGCAGTCAACGTGTTCGGTACCATTGCTCTACGCAAAGTCGAACACCTGTACGTTGCCATCTGGTTCTATCTAGCATCGATCATCACGATTGCTATGCTCCACATTGTCAATAACCTTGCTATTCCTGTCGGGATGTTCAAGAGCTACTCATTGTTCGCCGGTGTCCAGGATGCCTTGGTTCAGTGGTGGTATGGTCACAATGCAGTGGGTTTTCTTCTAACAACCCCATTCCTTGGCATCATGTACTACTTCATTCCTAAAGCTGTAGATCGTCCCGTTTATTCCTATCGACTATCTATCCTTCACTTCTGGGCCTTAATTTTCGTTTATATCTGGGCTGGTCCTCACCACTTGCTCTATACATCGTTACCAGAATGGGCGCAGTCTGTAGGAATGGTATTTAGTCTTGTGCTTATCGCACCATCATGGGGCGGTATGATCAATGGTCTCCTCACCATGCGAAGTTCTTGGGATAAGATTCGTGAGGAACCCGTTCTCAAGTTTTATGTCATGGCCCTCACATTCTACGGCATGGCAACCTTGGAAGGACCACTGTTATCAATCAAATCTCTAAACCTCCTTTCTCACTATACGGATTGGACCATCGCTCACGTTCATGGGGGAGCACTCGGATGGGTTGGCGGCATGGTTTTCGGTATGGTTTATTGGTTGGCGCCCAAACTTTGGGGCACCGAACTCTACAGCAAGAAACTCGCCAACACTCATTTTTGGGTAGCCACTATCGGCTTGCTTCTATATGTCACCTCCATGTGGACCGCAGGGATCACCCAGGGGTTGATGTGGATGTCAACCACTGAGGAAGGCCTTCTCAAATACCCCAACTTCCTTGAAACCGTCCTAGCTCTCATACCTCTTTATTGGATCCGTCTGATCGGTGGCAGCATGTATTTGGCTGGTGCTGTACTATGCCTCTACAATGTGTTTAAAACGGCTCAGCAAGGGCAGGCTGTTGATGGTAAGGTGGAAGATACTGGCGATCGACATGTGAAACCTCGCACCCTTCATGAGCGCTTGGAAGGCAAAGCCTTCCATCTTACAGCAGCTGCTTTTATTGCCGTCATCATCGGTGGTGTGGTGGAGTTCATCCCCGCATTCATGATGGAAACCAAAGCTCCTGTTTCTACTGTTGTGACTCCATACACTCCTTTGGAACTTCACGGTCGTGATATCTACATTCGCGAAGGCTGCTACAACTGCCATTCTCAGATGGTCAGAACCTTCCAGAAGGAAGAGCTGCGCTACGGTCCGCACTCTGAAGACTATGAATTTGTTTATGATCACAACTTTCAGTGGGGATCAAAGCGAACTGGCCCCGACCTTCATCGGGTCGGTGGTAAATATCCCGACTTATGGCACTATCGTCACATGCTCGATCCAAGATCAACCTCGCCGGGCTCTATCATGCCAGCCTACCCTTGGTTGATTGAAGATGACGCTGACCTTGAGCTTCTTTCAGTGAAACTCGATGCCTTACGAAAGTTGGGTGTTCCCTATGAAAAGGCCGTCATAGCAAATCCTATGTCGAGCTATGAAGCCCAGGCCAAAGAGATCGTCGATCGCTTGGCTGCCGATGGGGTCACTGTCGACGAGCGCAAAGAGATTGTCGCCATGATCGCTTACTTACAAAAACTAGGAACAGAAAGAGGTAAAGATGAAAGACCTGATCAAAACAACACTGCAGAACGGTGATTTTGGGGCCTTCCAGACTTTGGCCCTAGTCCTGTTCTTTCTAGTCATGGTGGGTGTGATCGTTTGGATTCACCGCCCCGGAAGCAAGGACTATTATGCCGAGATTTCTAAAGACGCCTTGAAGGGAGAAGACGCATGACCAAGAACGAAAAAGATGTAGAGCGACCCTATGTGGTCGATGGAATCAAAGAATATGATAACCCTTTACCTTCGTGGTGGGTCGCCCTTTTCTGGGGAACCATTGCCTTCGCCGTTGTATATTTAGCATATATTCATGGCATGGGCGGCCCCACTTTGGAAGATGAGCTATATGCTGATCGCGACGCCTACGAGGCGACGATGGAAAAGCAGGCATCAGCGAAAAGCCCCGCTGGTGAGGATCTGATAGCTCAGCTAAAATCAGATGCAATGATCGCCGAGGGTAA
The DNA here is from genome assembly GCF_900177345.1 of Pseudobacteriovorax antillogorgiicola. NCBI lineage: Bacteria > Pseudomonadati > Bdellovibrionota > Oligoflexia > Oligoflexales > Pseudobacteriovoracaceae > Pseudobacteriovorax > Pseudobacteriovorax antillogorgiicola. Next base: position 115,256 of record NZ_FWZT01000004.1, on the reverse strand, counting down.
GACCCACTATGTAACAAACTGCGCCCCTTGCCACGGGCAAAATGGAGAGGGCCTTGTAGGCCCCAATCTCACGGATGTCTTTTGGTTACATGGTGGTTCCCCAGAGGATATCATCAAGGTGATCACCGATGGGGTACCTGCCAAAGGCATGATTGCTTGGAAAACAATTTTGGGCCCGAAGAAGATCAAAGAGACGACGGCATTTATCTTATCTCTTCAGGGCACCAACCCAGCGAACCCCAAGGCACCGCAAGGGGAAAAGTATGAAGGATCATGAAGTCATCAATAACGATCGACTCCGTGCTCCAACCGTCGACGCCTCAGGGCGTCGACGATGGATCTACCCCGAACGACGGCAAGGTCGCCTGATTAAAATCAGGCGGGCTCTAGCTATGGTTCTGATGGCTATCTATATCATCGCCCCTTTTAGCACATTTCAAGGGCGCCCCCTGATCCGACTCGATGTCTTAGAGTCCAAAGCCTACTTTGTGGGCTTGGTTTTTCCATTTCACGACGCTAGCTACTTGGTTTTCATTCTAATTGGCTTGGCGTTGATGCTATTTCTCGTAACCGCCCTTTATGGGCGCCTTTGGTGCGGCTACGCCTGTCCACAAACGGTTTTCGTGGAGTGGTTGATCCGCCCTATCGAGGAATTCTTCGAAGGTCCAGCATCCCGTCGCATGGTCCGCGATAAAGGGCCCTGGAGCCTGGAGAAAACCCTCCGTAAAACAGGCAAGCATATCACCTATATCATCGTGGTGGCTGTAATATCCAATGCCTTCCTTGCCTTTTTCGTCGACTACAAGATTCTACTTCATTGGATTGTGAGTCCTCCAAGTGAAAACCCTTGGGCCTTTTCATTTATGGTTTTTTTAAGCGCTATGCTTTACTTCGACCTCACTTGGTTTCGAGAGCAGTTTTGCTCATTTATTTGCCCTTATGCGCGCTTTCAGGCCGTGATGATTGATCGTCATACGCCAACGATCTCCTACGATCATAAGCGAGGGGAACCTCGCAGCCGTCGGCCTGGAAAAGGTGACTGTATAGACTGCAAATTGTGTGTTCGAGTCTGCCCAACAGGTATCGATATCCGCGACGGTTTGCAGATGGAGTGCATTCAATGCGGCCGGTGCGCCGATGCCTGCGATCAGATTCAAACCAACCTGAAGCGACCGATCGGTTTGATCCGCACTGCGTCCGAAGCTGAACTCGAAGGGACTCCCGGCGCTTCATGGCGTATGCGCCCCATTTTGTACGGTCTAGGCCTAGTGATTACCATGAGTGTGATTGCCATTCGCCTCAACCTACGTGATGGGTTACGCTATACCGTCATCCGCCAACCTGGGACTACTTACAGCGAAATGGAGGGATCTCTCTGGGGAAATTTCTTCACAATTCGCATTGATAATCAGACTAATGCCTCACTACCCATTAAAGTCAAGGCTCCCGAAGGCGTGACCTTGATCTGCAATGTCTGTCAAGCCACTATAAAGCCATTTAGCGAGCAAAAAGGCTTGCTCGTGGTGCAAGTCCCCCAAACCTTTAGGGCTGATGCAGTGACCTTAAGTTTCGGGGATGGCGAAACAGTTAAGCTTCCCCTAATCATTCCAGGAAACGAAAAACAATAGGCTTTTTGTTAGTCAAGGACTATGATTCGCAGTAGGCTAGATAACAGCCTTGTACCATAGGCCTTTTTTATGATAAGAGCGGGGGTTCTTGTCTAACTTAGGGGAAGTCAAATGAACGATCAGTATTTTTACAAGGACGGCACAACATCCGATGAACTCGACAGCGATAAAGTTCTCCATCGTTTAGACGGTCCAGCTTGTATCGAGGATGGCTTTGCCGAAGCTTGGTTCAAAGATGGCGTTCGTCATCGTGATAATGGCCCTGCGGTCATCTACAAAAATGGTAAAAAGGAATGGTGGGTCAATGGCAAGCGGCTCCCTGACCAGGAATAGTGGGGATCGACAGGAGTTTTTGCCAAAGCTTATCGCAGTCAACGCTTTTTTAAGGGCAGGACAATGTCGATCTCGGTATTGGTGTTGTCATTGTTGACGAAAATACGGCCACCATGCAAATCCAATACTCTCTTGCAAATTGCCATTCCAATGCCAGTCCCACCGCGATCTTTCTTTGTTGTGTAGAGGGAATCAAACATGTTTTGCTGAACCTCTATGGGAATTCCTTGACCTGAATCAACGATTCGTACAAAAAGTTCGTTGTCGATAGTTTCCCAGGAGATTCTTATCCAGGGATCCTCTTGGGATTGAATAGCCTCCACCGAGTTTTTAATGAGGTTCACAAAAACCTGGATCACAAGGCTTCGATTTACGTCCACTGATATATCATCACCAGAACGACTTTCAAAGTTAAGCGGCACCTGGTGCTTTTTCAAATAGTGCTCTAACGAAGCCTGACTATCTTCTACTAAACCTTTGATAGTACGTGCTTCGAAGATTACCTCCTCAAGTAGCATAGACCGCATTCCCGAAAAAATATCTTTAATACGGTCGACTCCAACTTGAATCATATTGCGAATATTCTTCACAAGCTTCACTTGTTCAGGCGGGACTTTGAGCATCTGCACCATGTATTCGCAACCTTGGATCTGAGTTAACGGATTCATTACATCATGCATGATCTGGGCTGATGCCTCTCCGAGTGAGACTAATTTCATCATCTGCATATCTTCTAACTTCTGTATCATGACACTAGTCACATCACGACAAATACATAGGTACTCGGCATTCGGTTGCTGACCACGACTCTGATTAATCATAGAACCTTGCAGCCAGAAGTTTTCTCCCTTGGCTGTTCGGCACTTGATCGTGCCATACCAGGACTGATGAGTTTCGATGGTTTCTTTGATAACACGCCACTCATCGCCACCTTCGAAGCTTGCTCCAAGTTCGTGAAAGGGGCGATTCAACATTTCTCCACGAGGGCGATCAGCATGACGACAGAATTCCTCGTTGGCGAACAATAAAATGCCATCATCATCGAGCTTGAAAATCACTGAAAAGCTGTTGATGAGCAACATATATTGCTTCAGATCGTGTTCAGTACGCAGGTAGCGTTTTTGCATGATTTTCCACATGGAAATATCTTGAACCATGCCCCGGAAAACACCATCACTGGCTCCACGATAGATAGCAATGCGCACGTACTTGCTTCGCCCCGAACGAACAGCTTTCACCCTAGTTTCTATATCCAGTGAGTCGGTTTGCAAGCGCTCATGCCAATCGATTTGATCCTCTCCCTGAAAGATCTCTGCCCAAGATTCAAGAGGGAGTTCTTGATGATCGAGTTCTAGGATATCAGCAGCCTGACTTGAGCATGTCACCATCTGCTTTTCACAGTGCAGGCTCCAAACGCCAATACCTGATTGCTTCATCATCCACTGGATATGGTCATGATGATAGGTTTGTTCTTCGGTCATTCGCTCCGACTCCTACCCCACCTTTTTAATTAGCGGTTTTGTCTTAGCCATATCATACCATGGAAATTCAACGGATTCTTCAACGACAGTCCGTAAATAACCGTAATACGTCATCTAATGCTTAAGTATTTAAATCAGTGCAAGAATCTGACTTGCTCCAGAGTCGAATTTGATGGCCTGGCTGAGACGATGTCCCACAGCTTCGACGGGCCAAGGCCTAGCTAAAAAATTTAGGCTCAATTTTTTGATAAAAAATGATGATTTTCGATTGCAATTCAACTATTTTAAGGCACCTAGTTACAATGTAATACTTATATAGAAGGGGATCAAAATGAACCAGAGACAACGAAGAGCCCATGTCGCTACGGCGTTAGGCTTAGCTTGTATAGGGGCTCCACTCTACGGTGCTGGCTTCGGTGCACGCATTCAAAGTGCTCAATCACTTGGAACGGCCTATTCTGCGGAAGGAACTGGCAAAGATCCTAGTTTAATTTTTTCAAATCCAGCATTGATTGGTTCTTTCAAGCGCCACAGCATCACCATTGGTGCAGCTCACATTCGTCCTGAGGTCGACTTTGAAAGCGGCAGCCGCACAATTCCGGGTGTAGGGCTCACGGCCCAAGATACTGAAACGAGCGTTTCCAATGTTTCACCGAAATCGTCGACAGTACCAACTCTGTCTGGCGTGCATCCCATTACAGAATCCGTAAATATTGGCTGGAATGTTACCGTTCCCTTTGCCACAAGTAGTGATTACGGAGAAGAGTGGGTGGGGCGTTATCACGCTAGCGAAACTCAGCTTCAGGTATTGAACTTCGATTTAGCGGCCTCCTACCAGCTTTCAGAGCAGTGGACTTTTGGATTTGGTGTTCAAGCCCAACGGGGTACAGGTGTGATTGCTGGCGCAAGCAATGGCGGTGCCGGATTTGCTAGCGCTGGCGTCAAGGAGTTTCAAGCCGCACTTGCTGCTGGCGGAGAAGCGCTAAGTACTTTGACAGGTGTTGCCGCTCAAATGTATCAGGCCTTTCAGGGCTTGAATCCTGATCAAAAAGACCCGAAAGCAGTGCAAGCTGCCGCTCGCAAAGCCATTGCCTCAACATTAGCGAACTACGATTCCCAAGGAGATGTCATTGCCGAGTACAAGGGCGATAATCTTGCTTATGGGTATGTTGCGGGCCTCACCTTCGATCCAAGCTCTTCACTACGATTTGGTCTTTCCTACCGGTCATCTATTAAACACGAAACTGAAGGGGATATCACTCTGAGCGGAGACAATAATCTATCCCTCGGCATCATTCAGCAGCGTGGGCTGGTTCCAGGCCAAGCCACAGGCGCAAAGCTTGATATCACGCTACCGGATACCGTCGTCTTTGGAACCTCTTACCTCATCACCGATGATCTAAATCTTTATGGCAACCTTACCTTGACGCGATGGTCGACCGTTGAATCACTCAACATAGAGTACACCGATATTAATAGCGATCCCGTCATCGTAAAACTCGACTGGCAGGATACCCTTGCTTATTCAATCGGAGGTGACTACCGATTGAATGATCAGATCACCTTGCGAGCTGGTGCTGCGATCGACCCAACACCTACAACCGACGACTTAAGGTCACCCCGCAGCCCAGATAACAACCGCACGGTTCTTTCCCTGGGCGCTGGCTATGGTCAAGGCAACTGGCGTGTTGATGGTGCCTTTGCCCACTACATCATCGAAGATCCCACTCTAAACCTTGATGAAAACGCATATCCTGGCGCTGTAGGACGCGGTAATCTCCAAGGTCGCTACAGTGCTACAGTAAATACCTTCATGATGCAGTTTGGTTACCAAATCTAAGCTTTGTTAGATTTCATCAGGGCGGCGTGCCCTGATGCCTCCACTTTGCGATCGCTCGAAGAAGCTGATGCGCCCACGACTCTTCCCCAGTTTTGATCTTCATCGAACTCAGTATCGACCCTCCAACGATGAAACACGATGCCAGCAATTGCATGGCACTCAAGCAATCGTCTGTTAGCAAGACCAGCCACAGAGTTGAAAGCAAAGGAGTGAGGTAAGATAAGCCCCCAAGAATTTTGGGTTCGATTTGTTTGATCGCAATATTCCAAGTATAGAAACTTAAGCCCAACGGGCCAAATCCGGCAAGAATCAAGTAAAGCCATTCCGTCTCATTGGGGTTATAGGGTACTTCGGTAGCCAGTGAAAGAACCAAGGCCAGCAAACCAGAAATCAAGCAGCACAAACCCACGGTTGCCGAATTGATTCGTCCCACTCGTTTCACCAGCAGGGAATAGCTGGACCAAATCATGGCGGCAGCGAATGCTAAAACGTAACCCCAGATCATACCCGATGGATCGTGAAGCCGCTCCATTAGCATCAACACCACTCCGAAAAATCCAAAGGTGCCGCCTAATATATGACGCAGCCCAATCTGTGAGTGAGCGATTATAGGACTCAGTAAGACGATGAGCAACGGCCATAAGTACTGAATCACATTCGCTTCCACAATGGGAGCCAGCTTGAAACTGGAAAAAAGAAAAAAATGATAGCCAAACAATCCATAGATTCCGAGAGCGATAAACGCTGGCTTGAACTGCCACTCTGAATGCCAGGGGAGGGACAACAAGCCTCCCATCGATAAGGTTAAGCCCGTCAATTGAAAACTAGGTATCTGGCTGAGCTGGGCACTAAGCACAGCCAGACTGCTCCATAATGCGATTGTAAACAATCCTGCAAACATGTAGGGACTCCGTGATAATATCTTAGAGACCTTTAAACTATGCGAAATTCCTTCATTTGTTTATCGATAAATCGGTTAGTTTTCCTGAACCATAGCTAAGTTACGAATATCTTGAAGAATAAAAACGTCTCACGAGGCAGGGCTTAATGCCCCATGCTAAGTTCGCTAACGCTAAGGAGGATAAAAAAACATTGTCACAAACCTCGCAGCCCCATCGTAATCAAGATCGGGAGGGATGATGAAACACTGGACGGACGAAGCCCTGATGCAAGCTCATAAAGCAGGCAAAGCTGAGCCATTTGAAGAACTTTATAGCCGCTATGCGGGTAGGATTCTTGGATACTTAAAAGCAAAAGGCTGCCCTGATAAGGATGCTGAGGATTTGATGCAAATGGTACTATTCAAGGTGCATCACAAACGATTTCATTACGATCCCAATTACCCCTTCGCTACTTGGGTGTTTACTATTGTTCGAAATACCTTAATTGATTACTTCCGCCGCCAAAAAAAAGAAGTTCCTATTGAAAATGATATTCCAAATGAGGAAAAACCACAGGTTCCCATTGATCTCGCAGCATACCAAGCGAAACTATCGAAGCGCCACCAGGAAGCCTTGCACCTGCGTTATGAACAAGATTTGAGTTTTGAAGAGGTGGCCCAACACCTAGGATCTAATCCAGTTGCAGCTAGGCAAATCGTGAGTCGAGCGATTAGACAGTTACGAAAAATCATAGGAGAGAAGCCATGACCAATCCTAACCAACATGATTTTGAACAATTTATGAGTTCGGACACCAATCCTCCTGCCACCATCAAAAAAACAGTATTGAATGATATCCGTCGAGACCAAAAACTGTTTCCCTGGCGGTGCCATGGCAAATTCGTATGCATTCATGCGATGGCTGCTAGCTTAACGTTGCTTATCTGCCCGCAGTTTGGCCTAGGAGGACAGAGCTTTGTGATGGATTTTCTACATCGTATCGCCCAGCATAACCCTTGGCTCTGTGCCTTGATCTGCTCTGGAATCTTTTTCTTTATCAGTACCACAAGTTCGGTCTTGGCGATGCGGGAGTACGAACTTCGGGTCATAGAACAGTTCCACCTGCGATCGTTTTCAATTTACACACTAGCCATTGGCGCTCTGATGATGGTCATGGGGACTCAAGGCTCATCAGCACATCAAGAGATGTTTTTTTCCAGTGTATTTATCGTCATGTGGCTGATGTCTGGCTACTTAGTGATGCTGGCCTGTTTTCACCTAGTCAAAACTATTTCGTTTCCCAGTAAGACCGAAAGTAAAGGATAGCGGTATTGCTATCATCGTTTCCTGTCACTGACATTCTTACTGATCCAAATAGTCCTTAGTTTCTCACTGCGCTTGCTCTTCTCATCGATCGAGCCTAAGCTCCCAGAGATAAGGTCGATGGAGCCCCATAAGACCTAACATAGAGCGACTTAGCGTCTCGGTCATCACGAACTTGGATACCTAAGTCTTGAAGATTGATTTCAAGATAGCGACTCTGGAGTGCGGAGTCTATCGCTTCATATACTGAGTTCTGAAGGATGATCCCATGGCCTTGAATGTCCTGGCCCAAGTCACGATGGTCTCCAATTTTCTGATAGCGATCAGCTTGATCCAACGCTGGCCCCGACAGATCGTATACAACAGGGTGAGTCTGAGAAAAGCTACCTTCGATGGTACCACCAGCAACTCCGATGCGACATGTGACTCGATCGTGCAATAATTCATGAAATTCCTGCTGTAGAATTTCAATGAACTCTTCGGCTAATTGCACAGCACTGTCAGCAGGGGTGCGCCCCATTGGTGTGGAAAAAGGAAAACCAACGGTGCAAATCAACCGTGAACCCAGCTCGCGCCAGCGAAAAGCCCGAGCTTGGAGTGATTCTTTGTCATATTCTTCTTGGCAGAGACTACCACATCTTTGGAGGTACCGCCTAAGAGAGTCGCGAATATCATCAGTGTCGCCTAAAGGTTTTAACTGCAATGAGATCACATATCCTCGCCCAATTTCGGTTGGCATGGTATTTACAAGAGCTTGGCCGGATTGCATGGCCGCAACTTGATGGGGGTAGAAGACACGAGCCAACTGCTCCTGGGATTGATTGAGCTGCTCGAACTGATCGCCAAGTGCCATATGCTTATAGCGACGAGCCCGTTCCATAGCTGCCAACTTTCGCCCCAAAGCGAGAAGCAGAAACACATTAGCAACACCGTAGGCATACCAATAAATCCAGGTGGATACACCTTCAAACATGGCAAAATCAGTGAAGCGCCCTACTTGTAGGCTGGCACCTATACAAAGCGCTAGGAAACCGATCCCAATCATATAGGAATTGGCACGCTCCTTCATAATCTGCGCTGCAGAAATAAAGAGGCTTAAGATCATAGCCAATGGCGAACCCAAAGCAAAGATCGTCAGTGCTAGAACATCATCTGCAGGATAGAGGAGAGCCAAGCAGGAGTAAAATGCTAAAATCCCCCGCGCTAGCCATAGCTCACCGCTGCGATAGCGCTTGAGATCAAGAAACTCGATTAAAAATAGGGTCAAAAGCAAAGATGATACAATAAGAGAAAGGCTTCCTAAGTAATTCACCACTGCATCGCCACTTAAACCCGCTGCCACAACCGTAAAAAACAGAAAGAAACCCACGTGGGCGATATAGTAGATTTGATCGAGCTTCCGAAAAGCAATCAATAGCATCACATTAAACAGAACCGTCATGCTGCCAATCGTGAAAATACCTTGGAGTACCGATGACTGGTAAAACTTTTCCTCAAGCAACCGTCTTTCTGAAAGCCAAAACTTCCAGGCGATGGTATGGGCGTGGGGTGAGAAATTTCTGACAAAGTAGGTTTGCGTCGAGCGAGGGGGAATCTGAATTTCAATCACTCGTTCCTGATTGCGGCGATTATGTGCGAGGTTGCTAAAACGCCTGCCTTCTCGGTAGATCGATGTCATAGTTCCAAAACTACTTGGTGTTTTAAGATAGATTTCTTTTGGGGTATCGTAGGGGTTATAGAGAGTAAAGCGCAGCCATACAGTTTTATCACCGACAAACGAAAGGAGGTCGCTTTGCCCTAATTTAAAGTCTCTTTCCCGCATCGGGTCCATCGCTTCTTTTGGCAGTAGATTTTGTCGCAGATAGTAGATTTTTTTGCCAAAGAACTGACCTTCAAGGTCACGAATGTTAATAGCAGCTTTAACCACAGCAAGGGTAACGCTGGCTTGGGATAATAGAACTAGCACTATGAGAGTTTTGTAGTACTGCACCAGATTCCTACTTTTCGGTTCTAGACCTAAGCCTATTCGGCTTTGGAAACGGGCCGGTGATAGGCAATTGGTGCAGCGTCGTGGAGTCTAACGAATCGCAATTGGATTGATCATAGCTTGAACTGATCCGCCAAGCTTTGGAACACCAAGGACAAACATAAATTCATAGGCCTTGTCCCTGGCAAGCTCTTCCGTTCGCAGGGCTTCTAAAATATAGACCCCTTCATCAACCAATAATTTTTGATGAACTGGAAATACCTTTTCAGGGTTTTCAAAAGGAATAACTTCCAAAGCTGCGGTGTCAGCACCGATAGCCACCACTCCCTGGGAAGCAAGATAGGCTGCCCCATCTTCACCTAGTCCTGGGTGGGCTGCAAGCCACTGCTGCTTATCCACCTCAAGTAGCTGATTCCAGCCTGCGTGAAAGATCACAACATCCCCAGATTCTATCGATATGTTCTGGCTTTTTAAGGCTCCCTTAATCTCTTTCCGATTGTAAGGAGTTCCTGCAGCAACCCGGTCTTTGCCTAAAAACTTGGCCATATCGAGCAGAATTCCTCGTGTTACAATAGGTGGTAGCTTGCTAGTGCTAAACTCTTGGATACCGTTGGGTGTGAGGAAACTCTCTACTGGAACTCCGTTATAGTGAACTGAGTTGCTTCCAGCGTGACCAAAGCCATCAATCTGAGTCCCAATACCATTAAAAGTGGTGACCTGATCGTCGAGAAAGGTAATTTGGTTGACCCCAAAAGGCTCGGGGGCTTGCACCGTTTCGATCCCGTAAGTTCGTGGCTCGTAGGCTGGTGTTTCGGAATTCGTTTCAAGAGCGAGGGAGTAGACCTTCCCCTTGGTCACTAAGCTCGCACCCTCTTTAACCTGCTTAGGCCCCAGAAGGTTGATCGCGCCCAACCGATCGTCTGGCCCGTACTTGCTACCCGAGTCCTTGGCACTTAAAGAACTGCCCATAATAGCAGTGAGTAAAAGCGAGCAAGACACGGCTCGGGGTAACTGTCTAAATTGCATGTGAGACTCCTAATGCTAAAGTAATGACATCACTATACGCCTTAGTTCTTTTCACGGAAAATCCATTCTGAGCAGTAGCAATTTGTGGCGCGACGAATTCAAATGTCTGAGAGTCAGCCTTAAAATCTGGGTTTTTGATTCCGTGACATATCTCATCTCATAAATACGCTTAACCGGCTCACAGTCGAAGCTTGTAATGGTCAAAATTCAGTAGTATTTTATGTACTTATGACTGAATCGTAATATTTACTCAAGGTAGTTTGTAGCCCTCCCGAAAACAGAACTGTGTCCTTCGGGACATGACTAAATGGAGGATACTTAGATGAATCCATCACTTGCGCTATTAGCGCTCATCTTTCTGAGTGCTTGCGGCTTGCCTAGCCAATCCCTTCGGTCATCTGGAGGCATATGGGGTGAGCACCGCGGCCACGAAAACAAATTGAATTATTCCGCTCATTACATCAAGGGTGGTGACATTGCCATTCAACTAAGCCTTAATGAAGTCAAGAGGATATATATCGTCATATCCCCATACGAAGGGCTGCGAGAGATTGACGGTCGGGGGCATAGCTTAAATAACGAGGAGATTGCCCTGCTGAAGTCGACCCTCGCGAAGATTAAGAAAAACAACCCAGAAGGCCCAACACGGAATGCCTTGCTGATGATGACAGAGTATATCTCAGAGGTACCTACTGGGCATAAGATGCACCGAGAAACTTACAGCATTGAAAAAACTTTAAAGCACAAGGGGATTCAGTGTCTTAATAAGGGTGAAAACTATCAGGCCCACTGGAGCCTGACCTCAAGCCAAAGGCGCACCCATAAAGTCGACGACAAGGCCTGTCTCGGTCGCTGCGGTCGGGGTTGCGATAGCTCCCCTTCCAACTGGACCCGCGATTGTCTCAATTTAGATGCTTGTAAAATTGCCAGCCAGCACAGCAATCCCTCTCTATGCGGTGATGAGTGGCTGCGTTCTGCTGATGACTGGGCCATGGGCAAGATGCTAGGCTGCCAAATATAGATAGATGAAGCCCATAAATACCCGGGGGCATCAATAACGACGTCCCCACTTCAGCATCGCGATGGTTCGAGTGAGGCTTGAGTCGCCATCTGATACAAAGCTAGTATCCACAACCCACCCAGCTCCCAACCGCTTGCGAAGCCCAACCTGCCTTTGCTCGTCGCCATCAGTACCCAGAGTTAGGGAAAGCCCTTCTTGAACATTCACCTTTGCCGATAGAAGGCCAGAATGAGGGCTATAACCCACGCTTTCGATAGGAGTCGAAGCCAGATAGTACATGGAAATCAAGCTAATCGCGCCATCGGCGATGGCAGCTCTCGTTTCTCCGACTGACTTGAGCTTGTCGGGATCAAGAACGTCTGGATGCTTACCAAATAATAGAATGGCCATAAGATCCTTGTCCGACATGGGAGGATCACTGGTGAGCCGATACTCAGGTTTGTCCAATGTTCCAAAAAGTTCCATAGCGATCTTATAGTCATTATTCTCAAATTCAATGAGCCCGTCTAGGCCCGCTTTATCGCCTTCTCGATTGAAGTTCACCCTTAAATACCGAATCTGGGCTTGCCGCCTTAGTAGTTCGAGGGGAAAATCCTGAACAGCCACCTTGCCCGTAAGCGGGCTGTCATGAGTTAGCAGTAAGTCCACATTAATGGGAACTGGCTCTTTAAGAAGATTCGAGTGAATCTTAATGGAGTCAGCTTTCTTAGTCTTGATACGAAGATTGTAGCTTACCGGACTTTTCTCTGGAGACGCTTTGGGCTGCTTCTGATCTTTGGGATCACTCATCACAATGCGCTCATCGGGGGTCAAAGCAGGCATAGGGGTGCCCGGCTGCATCGTTGGAGCTACCAGCTCGATACCGTCAATAAGGATATCAAAATCCAGATGAGGCCTCAGATCTTCTCCCTCTCGAATCAGCTGCACTTTACCATCTGAATCGATGTGAAGCTTCTGGGTGCTAGATGCCAGATCTAGTTTACATACGAGGGGAAATTCATTGGTGGTAAAGTTTTTAGAATAGTCGCCCTTAATATGACAACGGGCAGGGCCGTCAAGCCCGTTGAACGGCGCTGGTACGGACCACGGACTCCCATTCAACTGGTTGACCAAGCCTGAGAACTGTTCCACGATCAGCCTGAAATCAAAAGTCACATCGATACGATGATTTTCAGGAGCATTCAAAGGCACCGGGCCTTGCGCCATGGCAGCACCAAGAATCTTCACCGCTCCTGAACGAATTTCCTGCAATTCAAGTGAGGTTTCCGTATGCAAGACCTCCTCTCCCTGGCCAAGGAAACGAATGTCGCTGTTGAATTGGAAGTGAATCTCTTCCGGCAAAAAACGGGCAATCATATCTTCTTGCTTAAGCACAGGTCGTTTGGTGCGACCATCACAGGCCACAGCGATATCATAAGGATCGTCCAAGCTTTTTCCCCATCGACCTTCCACTGAACAAGGCTCAAGACTAACATGTGTCATCGCACCAGACACCTCTCTGGCGAGGACACCCCAAGTCCCCTTGAAGCTTGTATCATTCCGTGTTCCCTTAAGGTTCAAATCGATCGCGGTTTGACCAAGATCAACTTTAAGTTTGCCGTTTAAATTTTGTTTCAACTTGCTTTGGGAAGCGATATTGATATCGAGGCTGCCTCGAATTTGCTCAATGTTTGCTTTCGCTGCTAGGCTTATGTTTGCCTTAGGGTCCAGAAGATAGTTATAGTCTTGAATACTAGCATCAATGGTGACTTTACCCAGATTTTTATCCCCTTGGACAAGGTCTTTGACGATCACTTGTAGTTCATCTTTCGAGTTCTGGTTTAAGCCTGTTAGCTTGAAATGACCGGAAAATGAAACGTTACCTGAGTCCTGAATCAAGTTTGCTTTTTTAATCCTGATGTCAATGGTCTCAACAGGGAGCCGATTCCAATCAGCTAGTGCTGTTAAAAATGATGAGTCACTGGAGCTCGATTCTTCCTGATCACCCTTAAGGGCTAGCTCAAGGTTCAGTTCCTTGGCTTCGATCGGACCTAGATTTATGAGCTGCAATTGACCATATCTTAGATCAAGGGTGGCTTTAGCCTTCAATTTAGGCGCTTCGATCAAGACCCCCTCTCCATCTACCTTAAGCTGCTCAGCCTCAAGCCTAATTTCCCTTTGCCAAAAAGATGTTCTGACAAATTCAACATGAATTGACTGCCAGTTTATCAGATCGTTCAGCCACTTCTCTTGAACATAATTCAAAGTCTTCGAATTGATAACAAGACCCGGCTGCCAGAACACAAGCCCGCCAACGAGGGTCAGGGCAAGACCAAGAATAAGGCTAATCCATAAGGTAAATTTCGCTATCGTCTTTGTCAAAACTGTTCCCCCAAGCTAAGAAAGACTTGCCATGATTCAAGATCGCCTTCCAATTTTTCATCATCAGCAGATTCTACAAAGCCGCGGGCTAGGGTGGCTCGTAGCGGGCCAATGGGTGATTTCCAATGTACTCCAAATCCTGGCCCCCAATATAGTTCCTGATCAAACTTCCAGGACTCTTCGCCAACCTTTCCAAAATCCAGAAATACAATGGGCTGAATGCCATAAGCCAGAGTATTGGCCAAGCGCAGCTCAAGCCCCGCATAGGCTGACAGCAAGGCCCCATCCTCAGCCACAAGGTTACGGCCAAAGCCTCGCAGGTTGCGAGTACCCCCAAGACGCTGCTTGAGGTTGTCTGGAACGTCTTCTTCCGCCGTGTCTGAGCCAACCACCGTTGAGGACAGGCTTCCTCTTAGGCCCATGATCCAAATCGGTGGGTCGAAGCTCATAATGTTTGCCAAGTAACTCGATCGTAAGCCGTAGCGATTGATACTCAAATCGGAACCGATTCCTTTCTTGGCAAAGCTGGTGGTAAAACCAAGATCAAAGCCCGAACGAGGATCGTTGCGATGGAGCTGATGGTCGTGGCTCGATACTGTACCCTGGAGTCTCAAAGACAGCATTTTAGACCGACCTAGCCCCTCGCCCCGAACAATTTTGGTTCGAGTCATGGAAAGTGACGGCCACAAGCTAAAAAAGTGATCCGCACTATCGAAATCCCAAGAGGGCCCTGTACTTAAGTCGAGAACCCGAGATTCGAAGTTATCCTCGTTTGTTCGCGTCAATTTTACTGCCGACCGAAGATAGTGACGCATCACGATAGGCGCATAGTACCAATCAAAGGCCAATTCGGCGCTAACGACTCGATAGGATGCTCTGAGGCTGGCATCAAGCTTCGAAGCGGTGGTGGTAAATCGCGTATTCTTCCACCGAAGCTCAGCGATACCATACTCCTCGGTATCGAAACCCAGCCCGACAGTGACGAGCCTTGGCTCACCTGGAATACTTTTCTGGGCTATCTTGAAGGTTTCGCCCTCACACTGGGTCACAAAGTTCGTGCTGATCACAAGCTCATCTTCAATCATTCGCTGGGCACTCAATTGAAGCTTACTAGCATCGTAAGTATCCGACTCTTTAAATGCATAGTAGCGGCTGCCAATATGAGCTATGGTTCCTGGGAGCTTTTCGTAGTCGATCTCGTCTATAGTTTTAAGGTCGCCTGGTTGGATCTCAACCTGGACCAAGCCTTTGCGAGGAAAGGCCTTTGTTCTCAAGGACAAGCAAGGATAGCCTCGTTGCCCATACTGCCCGCGAATCCAACTTTCCAATTGATCAAGGGACTGGGGTGTCATGGGTCTACCATAGATTTTCCAGAAGCGATAGGCTTGCAAATTGGCTTTATTATTAACTAATTCAACCTCATCGATACTAGCAATCTCCTGGAAATCAACAAGCATAGCCCCATTTTTAGAGACAAACTTAGGATTGTAGTAGCCGCGAGTTTGTAAGAAGTTAGTCAAAAAGTATTCTTTCTGCATCAAAGATGTTTTTCGCCAAGCCTCAGGGCCTTTGGTATCACAGACCAGCTCTTTTTCTGTAACCGTCAATTCGATTTCTAGTTTAGATTTTATTGAGATACCGGGGCAGACCATGCGTGTCAGGGTAGGTTCTGCGCTATAGCTAGCAGTGGTCGCGAGTAATACCATCAATAGAATTGTAATTTGTTTTTTCGTCTTCACTATGTCTTGTTTGGAACCCTGCATTTTCATCTCATCCGAACCGCTAGATTTTCAGCCATCAATCGCTCCCCATCCCTTTATCATAGATAGAGGTGCAATTTGAATACCATCGTTGCGGGCAGCATATAAATGGCAAATCGATGATTCTTACAGGGCGAGCAGATCAATTTTCGTATCACCGACCGAATGGCGAATGAGGCTTCATACACCTCCCTTTCTCAGATCGTATGGAAATACGAACAGAAGTGATTCTGCATCCTTACTTGCTCGGCCGATACCAATTCTGAAAACCTTGTTTATCAAATCATTGAGGGTGTTTAGCGCATTTTTTTAAAACCTGGCAAGGTCCTTGCTGAGTAAGGAGTATCGGCCGAGCTATGATGCAACAAGGACGAAAGGATAATTAAGATGGACGTTTCAATGAGCAACAGCACGGGTTCAAAACTGAACGAGATGCTACGCGGGGAACGAGCAGCCACCGAAACCTATGCCCAGGCACTGGAAAAAGTCGGCACAGACCCACGAGCCGACGGACTCCGCGAGATCCAGTCGGATCACATTCAAGCGATTCAAGAGCTGCAGAAGCATCTTGAATTTAGGGGTGAAGAGGTCGACGACGGCATTGGCTCCTGGGGTGTTTTTGCCAAAACCATTATGGGATCAGCCAAGCTTCTTGGTGATCACACCGCACTGATGGCACTCAAGCAGGGTGAGGAATACGGTTTGAATATGTACGCCAAGGCCCTCGAAAATGATGACATTCCGCCCAAGGTGAAATCCCTTGTCCGAGGAACCCTGATCCCGATGCAACACGCTCACAATAGAAAGATCGAAGCGATCGCAAATGTGATGCAATAGACAAAGTTATCGATTAACGGTCGCAACTGATTGCGGCCGAGGAATTTTTTTAATCACAAAGGAGTATGTGATGATCTTGCCAAGAGTTTTGAGTTTAACATCAGCCGCAATTCTAGTTTCATGTTCGACCGTTCCCGATGACGCTCCCCAGGAGTACCATCAGGCCCATGCATCCCTAGAGAAAATGGATGAAAAGGATGTCGATGACATGCTTCCACAAACTGCCGAACGCGCCGAGAAAAAGTTTGAAAAAGCACTCAACATGCTAGAGAAGGCACGGGACGAGGACGACCGAAGCATCACTGAGTACGCAGCTATCGGTCAGGCTAATGACGCTCGCAACACCGCTGACAATGCTATAAGACTTCACGATCAAATCAAGACCGCGGACAAAAGCGAAATGGCATTTCGCAACACCCTGGCTCAGCTTAACCAAGACCCCACAGATATCAACGTTGCTGTGGTAGGCCCAGAAAGCCCGTTCGCTAAACTCAAGGGTAGCGAAGTGGTTTCGACAGTAGCATATTTTGATACAGCCAGTGCTACCGACCCAGTGGTTAATCGAGACGAGATGGATGCCCTCGTTCAGATTCTCAGCAAGGACAAGAACTTTAGAGTGATCCTCAAAGGACACGCCGACCCCCGCGGAGAAAATCAATTCAATAGGAAGCTTGCAATGAATCGGGCTCAGCTGGTTGCAAACAAGCTGCGCGATAAGGGAATCGGGTCCGATCAGATGGTGGTAGAAAGTGTCGGTGAAAGCAGCGCCAGAACTTCGGCTAAAGCTAGCTCGAACCACCTGCAACTGGATCGACGAGTTCAAGCAACTCTCATTCTCCAGTAATAATGAGGCTTTAAGAGCTAGAAAAAAGGGCTGCGACTGCGGCCCTTTTTTAGTGTTGAAGCAAACGATCGATTTGAGCCATCATCGGCTCGCTTAACTTATGGCGGTAACCTAGGGACGCTAGTACATAATGCGCTACATTTTCCGCAAACCACTCATGAGAACTACTGTAGGAATAGGCCGATGGGAATGAGCCGTTAGCGACTGTACCTTGAAATGGATCTAAAAACTGCTTTGCGTAAATATGAGTTCGATGATCGAGTCGCCAGCCACCATGATCATTGGCAAATTGAGAAAAGCTCGCAGTTTGAAACAAAGAGAACAATAGGCCATGACCTAGTTCGTGAGCGATAAGCTCAACTAGCTCCTGGTAGCTTAGATCACTCAAATCAGTTCGTATAACGATGGCATCAATCGGCTCTAAGTAGAGACCAAGGGCCTGCGGCCGCGACAACTCCTTAAAGGCGAACATATACCGAACCCGAGAGAGCTTATCCTTTATTTTCAAACCTATTGGTGACGAGAAGATCTCGATGGCAGCCTTTAGGAAGCGCGGATCAAAGTCACCCTGATTCACAATTGCATAGATGCCCGAGAGATCAAATAACTTCTTTTGCATGTCTGCTATTTTGGAATCATCTGATAAACCATAACTTGGGAAGCTCCTCACATGAGAAATATTTTCATTAAAACGAAGAGGCTGGTGGTCCAAGAAGTTTTCAAGTCCATCCCCATCCATATCAGGATCCCCTGGGAATACTAAACTCCCAAAGTTTCGGTTCCAGCGCCAGTCAAGCTCGCCATCGCCATCCATATCCTGATGTTCCACGATGGAGCAGGCTTGTGACATGGGAAAGTCACGATGGATTGGAAAATACAGGCATGGCTTTGGCGCGCCGATGAGCGCCGTGCTAAGCAAGGTCCATACAAAGCTTAAGAATCTGTATTTATTCAATATTTTTCCTAATTTATGAGGGCTCCCAGCTTTTATTGTAGGGTTTTACTTAAGGGATTTCAAATGGCAATTGTTGCCGAGTGATCACGGATTTAAACCCATGCGCTTAAAATCCGTGATATTGAATTTCTGTCTAATAGATGGCCGATACCACGACAAGCGCTTGTATAAAATTTTCCTCCTTGCTCCCTGCCGGCACTTGACCAATCCCTCGACAAGTCAAAAACTAGTAATATCTGTTAGTTATAGATGGTCTAAACCTTGCTCCCTGATAGGTGTAGGAGTGACTGACACAGGAGCCAATGCATTGAATTCATACCTATCTTTTTGGACTGTACTTGTTGTTTTAGGACTCGGCGCTTGCAATAGCAACGATAGCCGAGGCCCACTCGTCGAGGCCGAAGTGCAAACGGTAACACCACCATCTGATCCTGATGCTGATGCGAATCTTGGTACCGACCTCCCTCCTGAAGAGGGAACTCCTGCCCCCGTCGATACTCCTGAACCTGAAGTAAGCTTCTCCCTCGAAGCATTTTTCTCCATATCTAAATATCAAAATGATGACCTTCCCTATAACCAGAGCACCGTAGACTGCCCAAAGGAAGATGTCGGTCGTCTTACAGTGTCAGCACTCTACCCCACCAGGTTGTGGCAATGTATGGGCTCCCCGGAAACTGGTTTCGCCTGGGAAGCTAAGCTAAATTATAAAGAAGACTACCTCGATGATATCGGACTTGAAACCCCCACCTATTACCCGCCTAAATCTTTTGGGTTTATGATTGGCGATCAAATCTATACAGGCTGGTATTTCCCATACAGTGGTGTTGTGGAAGGACTCGAAGTTTTAGCCCTCGATATATTCGTCAGTCGCGAAACTACTAGCGAGCGGATTGATATGTATCTAAATAGTGTGTTTTTCACCTTCAATCTGGATCAAGAACAAATTCTTCAAGACGAAACAAAACTTAGCGAGATTTCTATCTCCAGCAACTTTGATAGCGATACTCTAAGCATCGCTGTTCGTCATAACGATATGACCATCATCACATTCGATGATGCGATCCAAGCCCTCAAATAGGGCTCATAGATTGTCCAAACCTCATATATAACCTGCTTTACGACATGATTCAAGCAGCTCAGCTCGCACATCGGGATGAGCTAAGTCGATCAAGGCTAGGGCTCGCTCCCGAACCGTCATACCTTTTAGCTGAGCAACCCCAAATTCTGTGACCACAGTATCGATGTCGTTGCGGGAGATGCTGACTTTGGCACCTGGTTGAAGTTCGAAAACGATCTTTGACTGACCATTCTTGGCTCGCGCATGCATAGCAATGATGCCTCTACCTTCTGGCGATCGTTGTGCTCCGATATGGGTTTCACTAGCTCCACCAACACCACTTAGCTCACGATGCCCGACAGACTCTGAGCAGACCTGCCCCGTAATATCAATTTCAACAGCCGTGTTTATCGACATCATCTTATGATTCTTGCCAAGCCTATAAGGGTCGTTAACGACAGATGCCGGATGTAGCTCGACAAGAGGATTTTTATCGATAAAGTCATAGAGTTTCCGACTACCGTAGGCAAAGCTCCCGACCAGCTTACCTGGCCAGCGAGTTTTTTTGCGGCCCGTCACAACCCCATCACAATAGAGATCCATCATGGTGTCGTTGATCATTTCAGTATGAATGCCAAGATCTTGCTTGTCTGCCAGGGCCTTGCCAATCGCGTTAGGAATCGAACCAATGCCAAGCTGAAGGGTAGCTCCATCAGGAATGAGGGCCGCAATATGCCGGGCAATTTTCTCGTCGGTCTCAGTGATGGACGCTCTCTGAACTTCTGGTAGCTCCTGATGAGACTCGACCAGATAGTCGACATCCTCTAGACGAACGGTTGTGCTGCCATAGGTCATGGGAATATGAGGGTTCACTTCAAGTACCACATGCTTGGCTCTTGCTATCACTTCGGACTCATAACAACAAGATGGCCCTAGACTGACAAAGCCTCGATCATCAGGCAAACTACAGCTGCCCCAGAAAAGATCAATACCGCGCTTGGTGAGATGTCCTGCCCACTGAGAGAGGTGATGAGGGAAGTACTGCACACGCTTGCCGGACAACTTCCGTACGGCAGAGGTTAAAAACATGACAACTACCTGAAGTTGATCGAAGCCTTCATCTTGAAAACAACCGTAGGCCCGACTCGGGTTGGCACAATAGAGAGTTTTACCATCGCCAATAAGTTCGGAATGCTCCGATAGGAAGCTGTAAAACTGTTGCGGTTCAGCAGCAGCCATCCCTGTGACGATCCGATTACTTTCGGCAATTAGTGACTTAAGGGACGCAATGTCAACTTGTTTCATAACTCGATCTCCACTCTAGGGTGTCGGATTTCGTATTTAGCTTTTATAGCAAGGGCTAGATTCGATTCTATGCTCTCGTTTCAGCTTCTAAGCAATTCGCATTCCAGCAAAAGAATCAAAATTTTGCACCAAATGAAACCACTTGGACAAGACTAAAAGAGTGAAATCCTACCTTTTGTACCAAGCACCGCGGACCCTGCGGGATATGTCTTTGTCCTAGCCTCCTTATCTGCTAGCCTTAGAGCGTCGACTACGGAGAGAGTACCTACGCCATGATTGATATATTCCAACCTGTTGATGCTGTCATCTATTCTGTGCTAATCGGATGTGTCTATGCGCTAGCAATTCGAAATGTCTGGGCCATCGTATCGAGTGAGATGAACCCTTCGGCTGCCGCCACCTGGATTCTGATCAATATCTCATTCCCTTTCTTAGGGGTTCCCCTATATTTTTTCTTAGGTCAAAGTAAGCTAAGACTTTATAGCAAGCGACGACGAAAACGCCTTAAAGGCCGTAATCACGATTACCCCCCCCTCACAAGTTATAACAAGATTCATCTTTTAACCTCGGGGCAAGGTACATTCGACGAGATTTTTGCCGAGATCGAGAATGCTAAAGACTACATCCTGATTCAATACTATATCTTTCGAACGGATCGACTGGGTCTTAAGTTTATCGACTTGCTTATCAAGAAAGCTCAGCAAGGTGTGAAGGTCTTCTTCCTTTATGACAACTTGGGATCTTTGGGTCTTACTGGGACCCACACCCGCAATATGAAGCAGAACGGTATTTATGTTGCAAGGTTTCTACCACTTAGGATTCGATTTAACTTTCAAATCAATTTCCGTAATCACCGCAAGATCATTGTTATCGATGGTCACAAAGCATTCATGGGAGGTATGAATGTCGGTGTTGAGTACCTTGGTATCGAAAAGCACTGGCGAGATACCCAGCTCAAAATCGAGGGGCCTGGTTGTGCCCAGTTCAGCCAAACATTCGCGGACGACTGGTCTTTCGCTGCATCACCTAAATATCGAGAACCACTGGACACGGCCCTCGACCATAGGAGTGAACATATTCCTCAAGGCCCTTGTGCGACCAAAGTTTACTCATTTGGCCCAGGGGATGACTTGGATTACGGGCTCTACTTATTTATGAATTTAATTCAAAATGCCAAGGAGAGTATCTACATTGCAACCCCTTACCTAATTCCAGATTTGGTTCTCGAACGTTGCCTAGAACTTGCCATCATAAAAGATATCAAGGTGGTCATCATCGTACCAGAGCGCACAGATTCTATTGTGGTTCAGATCATAAATAATCACTATGTTCGTAGACTTTGTCATCGAGGCGCACAGATTTACCTGTATCAAGCTGGGTTTATGCATCAGAAAGTCGTCTTGGTCGATCAGGAGAAAGCATTGGTTGGCTCTAGCAATTTCGACAACCGTTCCATCTACCTCAACTTTGAAACCAGTGTTCTTGTAGAGAACGAATCATTTAGCCTTGAAGTCTATGAAATGCTAATGAACGATATTTCACGTTCCGAGCAGCTAGAAGTCAATAAGATAAGATTTGTCGAGCGCCACCTTGGGAATATCCTACGCATCGCATCTCCCCTTTTCTAGTGCTTAGTCACATTGAATCCTTGGCGTTGTTGTCTTCGTCTCTCAATCGTCGCTGTACGGGAGTACTATCTCCTCATTCATTCCTCGACGCCTAGCCGAGAATCCAATGTGACTAAGCACTAGGCAATCACAGAGCAGTGAAAGGCTTTCAGGGTGAAGCTTTTTTCTATAAGAAACAATATAAACAAAAAGGGAGGCTTAGCCTCCCTTCGCATGTTCTTTTTTAAGCAGTTTCAAGAGCAGCTTCTTCTTGTTCTTCGAAGAACTCCAATTCTCGGTACTTGTCTTTGAATCTACCTTTCAAGCGTTTATCCTTGCGACGCCTCAGGTATTTATCCAGTTGATTCGCAAGTTTGTTGATGGCCACATACATGTCTTGTGCAGCTGCATGAAGGGCAATTTCATCTCCTTTCTTGTCTTTCAACCGGAGCTTAACAATCTGGTCCTCTTTGTTGACCAGGAAGGTGAGATTACCACCGGTAGGTCCTTGGGTGAGTCGATCGATCTTGGCTCCTAGCTTCTTCTGTGCAAAGTCCTCAATGGCTTCAGTTCGGTCCATGTGAAGAAAGGCAGTTTTGAGTACCATATGGAGTTCCTCCATTCTGAGTGAACGATCGGGAATCTCTTCCCTATTCTTAAAGTAACACTCGATTGGTAAGAATCAAGTGAGTCACTTTTAAAAAATTTAGCCAACGCTCGATAAGAGCAAGTTAAGTGCCAATATGATAATATCTAATAATCACTCATGAAATTCTTAAGAACTCTTTTTGTTGGATTATTTGCCTCAAGGAATCTTGAGGAATCCCCACAACTAAGCATGATTTACCCAGATCACTTTCGGTAAGAATCCGATCTCTAGCTGCCTGAAAAAGTCGAAGTCAAGGGTGGTTCTTTGAATCTTCTAAGTATCCTATTTTTGATATCGCTCAACAGCTTACCCCTATACGCTAGCATAGGATTCCAGGCTAATCAGGGCATGGTTAATATTGCCCCCAGCGAAATCTACCAGTTTGATGTTGTAACGATTCGTGGCTCTTGGCAGTACATGGGCGATTTGGTGGAAAGCGATGATATGGACCAAATCCGTCCCTTCCAACGAAAATTCGCGCCAGTTCCTAAAGTATGGGACGACGATGATCAGCGTTTTGCGAGCTACAGGCTCATCGTCCACCTACTCCATGATCCTGACCCTAGTATTCCCCTTGCGATTTCTATGTCTGCAATTCCATCTGCGTATCGACTATATGTCAACGGTGAACTTAAGGCGCAAAAAGGAATTGTGGGTCGGACCTCCCAGGAAGAGACTCCAAGCCTAGGCGACCTTCATTTCAGTTTAATACCTGGAACCCAGATTCTCGATATTGTTTTACAGGTCTCAAGTTTCCATCACCATATCGGTGGCGTCACCTCACCCCTCATCATTTCAAAGGAGAAAAGCTTTCAACAGAATAAAAATAGGGAGTTTGCACTGTCTATGTTGCTGGCAGGCTGTGCCATGATCCTTGGTTTGTATCATATGGGCCTTTTTTTCGTAGGCTATAACAACCCTAGCATCGTTAGGCTTTTTTTAATTGCTATGGCCATTACTTTGCGCCCCTTTATTGACGAGGACTATAGTATTCTGCCACTGTTTTTCGAAACGATTCCGTGGCGACCCTATCACATACTCAAGGTCTTGGTATTTGGCTCCATTGTACCTTTAGCTGTCGACCTGATTCGCTGTATGCGCCCAAAAACATTTCCCCTAGCATTTCAATATATCATCCTGTTTGCCTTTGGTACTGCTGTTCTTGCAACCCTAAGTGCACCGCACCCTGTTCACACCCGCGTGTTTGAATGGCTCCTTATATTCTATCTTTTGGTTGTCATTACCATTGGCATTCACAGCGCTTGGTTCGACCTTCGCTTTGTGAGGGGAAACCCAATGCAGTACCTAACACTAGCCGGCCTGGTCGCTGCAACATTTATTGACTACACAAGTTTCTCTCGCCAATTTATCGATATGGGGAGAATGGATCTTGTTTGGAGTTCCACTATTTTGACAGCTGTTTTAGCCATCGACAGCCTTCAACTGGCTAGTCGTTTGTCTCATATGTCGAGCTTTGCAACCGCTCAAGAAAAAGAGATCATGCGCCTCAACCAGCAGCACAAAGAGCATATTAAACTCTTGGACCGGCAAATCGATGATGCCGGGCATCGCCTTATCCAGCAGGAGAAGCTCGCAGCTATAGGCCACCTAGCAGCTGGAATCGCTTTCGAGTTGAATAACCCCATGGCTATTATTCAAGGCTATAGCCAAAACTTAAGCAAGGCAGCAGACCAAGGGCGCCTCACACCCAACCTACTCGATCGATCACGAATCGGCATCACCAGCGCCTTGGATCGGATGAAACGGGTCATCGACAGCTTAAAAAATGTTTCTGAGAGTACAGGCAACCCTCAACTGCAACCATGCTCACTCCTTGAAATCATCCATAGCGTCCTGATTCTAACCAAAGCACGTTTTAATAAGGATGGCATTAACCTGAAGCTAAGCAACGAACTCCCGGACAGCGATGATCTGGTTGTGGCCAGCAGCGCACAAGTTTGTCAAATTGTCATTAACCTACTGAACAATGCCTTTGAAGCTTTGCATCGAGTTCCCGCACAAACTCATCGAGAAGTTATGATCATCGTGTGGCGCGATCAGTTGGGAGCTACCTGCCTCGCAGTAAACGACAACGGCCCTGGAGTGGAGCCTGACCTTCGGCATCGCATATTTGATGCCTTTTACACTACCAAAGATGTTGGTGAAGGGACTGGGCTAGGATTGTCCACATCCCAGTCTTTGGCTCAGCAAAATGGTGCGACTTTGGAGCTTGTCAACCTGCGTCACCCAACAAGTTTCGTACTGACTTTAACCCAAGCATCCAGCTCTTGAACGGGCTTGTTGTAAAAGGTTCCCGCCTTTCTGTATCACCTTGACAAGACCTAGGACATGTGATTCGATCAACCTCTATTAACTAGTGCGAATAACGCTGCGTTTTTGACCCCGAAAGGAGAATATCATGGGAGTTCTTGTTAACAAACCTGCTCCAGATTTCACAGCTAAAGCCGTTGTCAATAAAGAGTTCAAAGAGATCAGTCTTTCTGACTACCGAGGAAAGAACGTTCTTCTCTTCTTTTACCCACTGGATTTCACCTTCGTTTGCCCAACTGAGTTGCATGCTTTCCAAGAGAAGCTAGAAGACTTCCGTTCTAAGAACACTGAGGTTCTCGCAGTATCTATCGATAGCGAGTTCAGCCACCTAGCATGGCTCAATACTCCTAAAGAAGATGGTGGGATCGAAGGAGTTACATACCCTGTGATTTCAGATATCCATAAGACCATTTCAAGGGATTTCGATGTACTTCACGAAGACGGAGTTGCACTTCGCGGTGCGTTCCTCATCGACTCTCAGGGGCTTGTACGGCAGCAAACCATCAATGATCTGCCTCTTGGCCGTAACATTGACGAATTTCTCCGCCTCGTAGATGCCCTTGCATTCCACGAAGAGCACGGCGAAGTTTGCCCCGCGAACTGGGAAGAAGGCCAAAAAGGAATGACTACTGATTCCGCAGGCCTCAAGTCCTACTTCGGCAGCTAACCCTGTAGATGCGAGAAAGCCACCACAGGCTTTTTCAACCCAGTCCTTGCTGGACTGGGTTTTTTTCTTCCTTTTCTCAAAAACCGTCGACTCGCACAAACTCATCCCTACACATACTTCAAGCACAGTTTCATACTCTTGCTCGCTTCGAGACAGTCAGAAGCTTAGGCCTTTGTCTCTCCTCCAACCCACTGTGCAAGGCTGCTATTTTAGCATAGTTACGTTTATCTTCAGGGGACTATGTAGCTTGCCTTTTCAGGACTGATGCCTATTATGGTAGGCCTGAACATCAAATCTGTTTAAAGAGGGTCCACTGTATGTCAAACGCAAGATCAATCACTCCCAAACCAAGCAATGAGCCGGTTTTAGCCTACAGCCCAGGCACTTCTGAGCGAGAGGCAGTGATCCAAGAACTGAAACGCCAAAAATCTGAAATCACCCAGATTCCGATGGTCATCGATGGTGACAAAATATTTACAGACACAAAAGATAAGGTGGTTTGCCCTCACGATCACCAGCAGGTGATCGCAGAGGTAAGCCAAGGAACCGCAGATCATGCTAAGTCTGCAATCGACGCAGCTCTGAAAGCTCGCAAGGAATGGGCCGCACTTCCCTGGGAAGCACGAGCAGCTGTCTTCTTAAAAGCTGCGGACCTTCTCGCAACCAAGTATCGAGCTGAGATGAATGCAGCGACGATGCTGGGCCAGTCGAAAACTGTTCACCAGGCGGAAATCGATGCTGCCTGTGAGCTGATCGACTTCTTCAGATTTAATGTTCATTACGCCGAGCAGATATATAGCGAACAACCTGGCTCTGCCTTTGGTATGTGGAATCGAAGCGAAATCCGAGGCCTTGAAGGCTTTGTCTACGCCATCACGCCGTTCAACTTTACGTCCATTGCGGTCAACCTGCCAGCAGCACCAGCCTTGATGGGATGTGCTGTGATCTGGAAGCCCGCCCCCACCAGCATGCACGGTGCTTATCTGGGGCTGCGCATTTTGGAAGAAGCGGGACTCCCCAAGGGTGTGATCAATATGATCTCTGGCGACCCGCAGGAGCTTAGCTCTGTGCTCTTGCCTCACCCTGAATTGTCGGGCATCCATTTTACCGGCTCCACTGCCACATTCAATCACCTCTGGCAAGAGGTTGGCAAGAACATCAACAACTACCGCTATTATCCCAGGATCGTCGGGGAGACTGGTGGCAAAGACTTTGTTTTTGCCCATAGTAGTGCCGATGCTCAGGAGCTTTGCACCGCTCTTGTTCGAGGAGCTTTCGAATTTCAAGGTCAAAAGTGTTCTGCAGCATCACGAGCCTATGTTCCCAAAAGCTTATGGTCGAAGCTTAAGCCTGCCCTTGTAGAAACTGTAAAATCAATAAAAATGGGCGATGTGGAAGATTTCCACAACTTCATGAGTGCCGTGATAGATAAGCGATCCTTCGACAAGATCGCCTCTTATATCGATCATGCGAAGCAGGCAAAGGACGCGGAAATTGTAGTGGGCGGTGAGTATGATGATTCTAAAGGGTATTTCATAAGACCAACGATTATCGAAGCATCCAACCCTCATTACAAATCAATGGTTGAAGAAATCTTTGGCCCCGTCCTCACAATCTACGTCTACGAAGATGAGGCATTTGAAGAAACTTTAGCCATCTGTGATAGCAGCACCAAGTATGCTCTAACAGGCGCTATCTTTGCAAAAGATCGTCATGTCATCGATCACATGGCTAAGACTCTTGTACATGCAGCTGGTAACTTTTATATTAATGATAAGCCCACCGGCGCGGTGGTGGGTCAGCAGCCTTTCGGCGGTGGTCGTGCTTCTGGCACCAATGACAAGGCGGGAAGTATGCTGAACCTTTTGCGCTGGGCTTCGTTCCGCACGGTTAAGGAAAACTTCCTTTCTATCACCGACTACCGCTACCCCTTCATGGGCCAATAGGAAATCCAGGGGGTGGCTCAACACCCCCTGAGAGACGTATCATGCTGTTAAAATCAGAGAAAGAAGCCCGGTTCTACAGTGCAAGTCTTTGCTTACTGATTCTAGCTCAGCTCGGTCTTGGCAATGACCCCATTCGTGCAAACACAGCTGGCATCGCCCTTGTTCAAGCCAGTGAGGCCTTCATAGGCGCACCCTACAGCTCTCACCAATCAGTTCTCCTAAGGCCACTGGACAAGGCGCCACAGTTCGACTGCCAAACCCTGGTTGAAGCGACATTAAGTCGCGTCATGAGCCGGGGCCAACAAGACTATTACCATCACCTTCACCAACTTCGTTATTTTAAAAAGCCTGAGACCGAGGCTTATCGCCGCCACTTTATGTCCAGCGACTGGCTGCCGAACCTATGGCAAAAGCAGGTTCTTATAGACGAAACAGCCAAATTGTTCCCGAAAGCAAAAACAATTTCGCGGCGGATTGATAAGGTGCAATGGTTTTTAAAGACTAAGGAAAAGCGCGACCATGAGGCATTTACAAAATCAGGCTTGCCTCAGACTCCCCAGGCAAGGCTAGCATTTATTCCAATTAGCGAGCTTTATCATGAAACCAGGGAAACCGTGGCGCTGTTCCCCGGTAGCAACGATCCGGTGAATTTGGTGAAAGCCAGAGCAAAGCTAAAACCCCTAGCAGCCAAGATTCCAACGGGTGCACTTTTAGTTTTTGTGAGTCGCAACCCCGACCGTTTTATCGAGAAGATTGGAAGTCCTCTTATCGTCGGCCACCTAGGAATCGCTGTTCGCAAAGACCAGAAACTTTTTCTCAGGCATGCTGATCTACCACGAGATACGGTGATTGATATCCCATTGGAAACTTTCTTAAGGTCCAACAGCCATAAATACCAAGGCATTCACATTTCTACCTATCAAGCCAACGCAAACAAGCTCTAAGCAGCTTTGCAGCCGACTCTGAGAACCTTATACCTAGCTTTTACCTTTGTCATCCCCCAGCTTTTTTGGGATAATGAACGGAGGTTTTTCGGAAAACTGAATTGGTAAGCCCTGTCCTGCGAGGTATGTGATGCAACTGAAAGCTCTTATTATCGACGACAACCCTGAAATTGTCGACCTAGTGAGAGAGGTTCTTGCAGCAAACAATTTTTCGGTGACCCCTGCATTGTCCGCAGAAGAGGGACTGCTTCGCTTAAAGCACGGTAAGATTCAAGTTGTGATTTCTGACATTCGGATGCCTGAAATGGATGGCTTCGAATTTGTTGCAGAAGTCAGACGGCTTGGGTATGCCTTACCGATCATTGGTCTCACAGGCTTGAGCGATCTCGGCAAGGATATCTTTGAATCTCAAGACGGTAAGCAACGAGCTTGGCCAGATCAGATGCTAGCCAAGCCTTTTACCTATGATGAGTTCTACCAGGCCTTTGAGAGTATTTCAGATCGCATCGACTACGCATCTGCCTAGGGACTGTTAGCCCTCAAGTATCGGCCTACAAGTTCCAGTTTTTTGTAGCTCCCACCTTGTCTGAGACATTTCCAGACAGTCCCGTATGATTCTGTTTATCACCTAGCTAGCTAGGAATCGCTGACGTGAGTAGCGATGGCAGCTCGTCCACTTGATAAACCCGCACGTCCTCGTGTCGACTGCCAAAGTAGGCCCACCAAAACATCCGATTGATTAACACGGCCTCTCCATATGGCAGGGCCTGAGTTTGCTTGCGACGTTTAAGAACCAAGCGCTTGATCTTCTTGTATAGCTTCACATTCAGCCGACTTTCTGTGAGTGCTTGCACCAAGTCTCCATGCAAAACCAATTCTTCATCAGGCACTCCAGCTGCCACGGTGTGCACATGCCAAGCGTCTCCTCGCGGGACTGCGATGATTCCCGAACAGGCATCGAGCTTATGAAGCTCCATCGGCACATCAATACTGTTAAGCTGATCCCGAAGAGACTCTGCTTTATTCGAGGCGAAAAAGCTGGGAAGTGCGGATAATACCCTATCCACAAGCCCTTCTCGCCGCCGGCGTCCTTCAAGAAAGTCTAGAAGCACACCACCCTCTTTAAGGCTTAATTTCAGACCTTTTTTGCTTATCTTTTGCTCGAAGATGTTCGAGAAATGATCCATAAGGATACTTACTTCCTTGCCCCCTCGAATCGGCCCCAGTGCAAAGACCACATCATGGCTTAGAGGTCCAGTTCCCACCCGATAGGAGTCATCCTCCTGCTTCACAAAGAGGAAATTCGCTGTTCTTTGATGCCAGTTGGCAGGATCGAACCGCAGATCGTTCTCTTTGAGGCCTTCAGCCTCTGCTAAAGCCGCAGCAAATGCAGTGGATGTTTCAGCAAAACGTACCTCAGTGCTCGCCAAAACCGACTTTAGAAGCTGTTTTGGGAGGGAGCTGAAGCGTTGCAGCTTTCGAACCTCTTTGGCGATGTTATGGGCAGAGGACAGAAAGGTGATCCGTCCTGCATAGTCATATAAATAGAAGATCCCAGTTGTTTCGGGTAGCCCTTTCAGCACTTCAGGATCAACCCCCCAGCCTAGTCGGGTTCCAGACTCGTAATCTCCTTGGAACCTAATGGCGTCGATAATGCGATCGATACCTTTTTCTACTAGTTTGTCTTGTAACTTCTTAAAAAGCTCTAAAGTAAGAAAGGCATCAGCCTTAGCCCGATGCAACTTGTCATCAGCCGGTAGATGAAAAAAGTCTGCCAGGCCTTTCAAAGATTTATCTGGTGCTTCAGAAACAAGCTTTTCCACCAGTAGGTGGGTACAAAGATAGTAGTTGCTAACCATCTCCCCAAGAACCTGCTGAGAAAAGTGACGGATAAACTTCATATCGCCAATGGTGTTGTGGCTCACAAGAACATCGTCACCAATAAACTCCACAAAACCCGGCATCACGTCTTCGATCAGTGGCGCGTCCTTCACCATTTTATTGGTGATTCCTGTCATGCGCCTGACAATGGGCGGGATAGGGACTTTTGGATTCACCATGCTACAAAAAGTATCGACAACCTTGCCATTATCATAGCGCAAGGCAAATATTTCGGTGATACCGTTACGCTCAGGGTTGCCTCCGGTGGTTTCAATATCAAACGCGATATAAGAGCCTTCCATGATCTTGGCATGGAGGTGGCGAGTCTTGCCTTTTAGGGTGACAGCTAGGTTATTTTTTTTCTTGGAGCGTCTTTGGTAGGGTCTTGAGCCAGATCGTTTTTTTCGTTTTTCTTGTCCATGATTCCTGCTAGTTTTGCCTGAGTTCGCATCCAAATCTATATCTGCCTTTTATTGCTCAAAGTATGCCACGATTTGTCTCAATCGCTTTCTTGGTGCCTTCAGCCGCCAGTCTCAGCTTTAGAAACAGCTCTTTCTATCAAAATTCGGAAAATTATTCACGGGTTTTGATTGTCAGAGTCTAGAAACAGTTGACATTCTAGCGTACTTTTTCCCAGAAGGCGCGGGTATTCCTGCTTTCCATGATACGAAAAAACACATTATGCCATTAAAACACACTACGAAGGCAAGATGTTTTCGTCTCGAACCCGCTGCCAATAAGCATTGAACCTTTCTGAGCTGGCAAAAGCCTTTTGAAGGCCCTGAGCGAATTGAGCAGCTCGTTTTGGTAGACCTCGATCGATGTAGCTCAGCGCTTGCCTCTGCACATCGCGACGAAACTGGGATGTGTCGTAGCTGCCTCCACCACTCAAATTATCAATACTGAGGTAGAAGTCCCGATCGACGCAGCTGGTAAAAATCCACTCAAGAGCTTGAGGCTTGATCTCAACGTTTTGAAAGGCCATTTGTTGCTCGGGAGATCGGCCATCAGGCTGGTACCAATAGCCGTAGTCTTCTTGTAAGCGACGTTCAGGCCCTGCTACACACCAATGAGCAATCTCATGAAAGGCACTGTTCCAGAACCCATGGGCGAAGACAATTTGGTGATGTTCCTGAGCGTTAGCCTTGGGAATGTAGATAGGCTCATGTCCACGATCGACCAGGGTGGTTTGATAAGAATCTTGAAATAGCTGATGAAAAACGGCTGTGATCTTATGTTTGATGTCTTGTTCGCTCACTTCGGCCTCATATTAAGGCGGCTAACCTAGCAAACGTGGATAAGACTTCAAGAAAAAAAGCAGAGTCTAACTTAGAAAGATTGGGGCCAGCTTACACCAACGGCCCCTTGCTCAAGGCCATAGCTGCCCATGACACAGGTAACAACTGGGGGTATCATCGGTGCCGTTGCCCTCTAAACTGGAGCCATGGCAATTGACACAGGTGGTGAGCGGAGTTTCCAAGTCTGGATGATGGCGATAAATGCCATTCACCACCGTGTGATCATCAGGTGCCGCTGATTCGAAAGGGTCTCCATCGCGCCAGCGACGGCCGTGGCATTGGTAGCAAGATGGTTCCCCTTGATCGCCACCTACCAGGTTTTCACCGTGGCAGTACTGGCAGTAACGCTCAGCCTTTTTCATGGGAACCGCATGAGCAATCCCTAGAAATCCGTAGCTATGAGCGCGAATCGAGCGCAGGCCTTCAGATTCCAGGCTACACCCGCTAAGGCTACCGAGAATCAACATTGCGAAGAGGATGGGATATACTAGTATAATGTTCGTGACCCCAGCAATTGATAAGCTAAGGGAAGTTTAGCATGAAGGTCTATCCATTTCCAAGTCGCTCGCTAGCCACTTTTCTGCTGATCATCAGCTGTTGGGTGGGACTAGCCGAAAGCCTGCGCGCAACGCCATTGCTCGCTCTTCGGGAAGCCGAGAATTGTGGTGGTTGTCATAATCCTGGCCGCTCCCAAAAGCCATTTCTCGATCGACGTTGCTCCCTAGATTGCCAAGGTTGCCACATCGATCCCGGAGGCGGTGGCGCTCGCAATCAATGGGGAGCCTATTATGCCAAGGATCAGTCGTCACTTGTTCACTTTTTAAAGCCCATCGATCCACTGCAAGATCAAAGCTTTATAGATTTTCACTACGATGGTCGGTTTATGTCATGGAGCAAAGACGGCGGAGAAAGCCACACCTTCCCTATGGGTCAAGAGTTTACTGTTCGATTGCGCCCTTTAATCCGCTATCTTCACCTTACCTATACCGCGCTATACTTGGGTCGCATTGAGGATAACCTATTCCGTGTGGTAAGCGAGGGCGATCGACGCTTTCGTGAAAAGTATTCTGTCATGGTCGATAATCTGCCTCTCGCCACCTATCTGCGCTATGCTCGGGGTGCGCCCATGTACGGAATCAAACGTCCCAATCATAGCTTATGGATTCGGCAGCGTATTGGACTCGATCAGTTTGCCACAACGGATTCCTTCGAGTTTGGCCTGACCCCTAACGTACCGTTCTTTCGCTATTCGATCATGGAAGGTGATCCCTACGAAATTGAAGCCAATCGCCAGAAAGGCACCAGCTATCACGGTGGGGTTCGAGGGGTTTCATTTGGTTGGCACCTCAATGGCAGCGGTTGGGAAACCGAATCGGACTATCACAAAATCAAGATGAAGGCTGCTGGTATCGGAGCTAACTTCTTTAAGACCATACTCTATGCAGAAAGGAACTGGCGTAAGGTTGATACCAAAACCGAAGCCCCGGCTGATACCACTCTATTTGTCCATCCTGGGTCTACCATCACTGAGTACACCATTGCCTTTGCCCAAATCAGAGGTGTGACCTTCGGTTTTGTGAAGGAAGAATACGAAGATGATACGATACAAAGTGAACGGGACAATCTTTTTGTCGACATTCATCCGATCCCAGGAATTCAAGTGGAGTTTTGGCAACGCTCGGAAAGCGGTGCGCGAAGCTTAAAAGATGTCTTGGGTATTTTGCACCTCTATTTTGATTGGTAAGACCAACTAACAATTTCTGAGCCCAAGGCAGATCCCTGATATAGCGAGGAAAGTGGCGATCCTATGATTAATCCTCAAAGCCAAGATTAACGATTATAGACAGCTTGGACGATCTATAGTACAGCAGTATCTTTTTGATTTCACTAAAGGGTGGAAGACCTTCAATCTGTGAAAGCCATATTGAGCCGAAACCATCTCGGCATGCTGTATACAACATTTTCATGGGTAATCTTAGTCTTCGGGAGCAGCTCTAGCTGGGCTATCACCTTGCCTACGGAGCAGACTCCTTACGCCATCAATCTATCTGAGCAAATGGAAGTATTGTTGGATCCAGATCGGGCTTGGGATGTACAAGACGTTTTAAAGAGAACAGTTGGATCCAGATCGGGCTTGGGATGTACAAGACGTTTTAAAGAGAACATTTGAGCCACCCCATGCTGGTCCCTACAAGCTTCGCCAAAGTAATTCTGCTATATGGCTTCGATTCCAATTAACGAACCCAATTGAAGTATCACAAACGCTGATTCTCAATTCATCTGCGGTGTTCAATGTTGAATTTCAGTTATTCAAGGTTGTTGGCGACAAAGCCGAACCTTCAGGTAAAGAGTTTAAGTTCCATCGCCCTGCAATTCGAATGACCATCCCGCCAGGGACATCGAACTATGTTGTTAAGCTCGTGAACTGGAATAATTTCTATGAATTAAATCTTCACACCATTGAGCTGCTGTGGAAGGAGGGGGTGCTATCGTTGGTGACCCTTGGCCTTGCCATCGGTATTCTCCTGGTAACCGTATATCTATCGAGCGGCATGTGGATCGGCTTACGACAAACCACCCTTAGCTACTATCTCATATATATCCATACCCTCATGGTCACGATATTTGCCAATTCAGGACTCATTCGCTACTTTTTCGAGGGCCCGGCTCTCACTTGGGGAACTTATAACTTGAGTGGCTTCATGGGTGCTGTCTCTATCATGTGCCTTGCTAAATTGCTGAGTCACCTGCTAAGGCTGAAACTCAACTTAAAATTCCTTTATTACCTGTGTGAGGCCTATACGGCCGTTTTTTTTGTGCTTGGAATCATATCGCTTTTCACGGCTAATCCTGGTTTAAACGAAGGCATCCGACTGGTTATTGCCAGCTTCATGATCATAGGTCTACTGCTATTTGTATTGCCATTCAGTCACCGGGTCAACGGCCACCGTCTTCTCACCATCGGTTGGCTGAGTATCATCGTGGGTACTGCTGGATACGTCCTCACGATTCAAAACATAATTCCCCGATACTGGTTTAGCACCAATTTAATACTTATCGGAAGTTGTATTCATGTTATCTGTTTTACTCTAGTGTTTCTCAAGCAACATAAAATTTTAAAGAAAGAGCACCAGCAGATAAAGGAAGATCTATTGATTCAATCGATGGAGTCCGAGAAAAAGGAAGCTTTGGTAAATTTAGAGAAGGAGCGGACGGCAGCCCTCACCTCTCTTGTTCATGTTTTTAGCCACGACTTACGCAACCCATTGACAACCGTTATGGGGTACTTAGATTTGCTGGTCCATGAAGAGAACAGCGTCCCCCCGAAGAAGCTGTTGCAGAAGATTCACCAATCAGCTCAGCGAATGGACCAAATTATCGATATGGTGAACAAACAAGAGGCCATTCGGCTCAACAAAAAGGAGCTAAAGCTGGAAGACATCGATCTCATGGAGTGTATTCAGGCAACCATGGATATTTTCGAAGGCAAGTTAAGAGCGAAAGGCCTTCGTTGGACTGTTCATGATGAGGAGCAGTTTAAGGATACTAAGGTTAGAGCAGATACAACAGCCCTTACCTATTGCGTGTTTTCTAATATCATCTCCAATGCGATTAAGTACTCAAGCTATGATGACTCCATTGACTGGTCTATCAAAGTGAACCAAGATCAGATCGAGATCGCCATCGCTGATTGCGGAGTGGGTATCCCTCCCGAAAAACTTGAGGCCATTCGAAGTTTTGATCAGCACATCCGATCTAACAAAGGTACCCTAGGAGAGGACGGCACGGGCTTTGGCTTGCAGCAAGTCCACCGCTTCGTCGGTCTTATGGAGGGGACTATGGCCATAGGCCCGAATCCCAATGGGGAGGACCCTAATTTATCTGGTACCGAAGTGAAGATTACACTTAAACTCAGTCCGCAGCAGTCTAAAGAAAAGGTTGCTTAAGGCTAAAAACCTCTTGCGTCTTCTTGCCCCTAGGCATTCAAATATATTCTAAGAGTAAGAATTTACATATTTTATTTCAGGGTTTTTGCATTTATTCATTTTCTTAATGAGATTCAAATCTTGGCTAAGCTCACCCACTTTTTAGGCGGTGAATATTTACATCAAAAAACAGAATCAAGTTTTGGGCCTGAAGTCCGAACCTTACTGAGGAATATATCGTCGATAAGGATAGAGAACTATGAACCTTACAATTAAACGACTAGTGATGACTCTCAGCCTGCTGGTAGGGCTTGCCTGCGCCAATCCAGCGATCGCATCGATCGGTCTGGGCCTGAATGCGGGACTAGGAGTTCTCCCAGTTCCAACAATGGGAGCTGATATCTTTTACGATATGGGGCAAATCACCGTTGGAGCCCACTATGCTGCTGGAAGTGGAGACTTTTCCGATATCGCAGACGTCGGATCAGCTGACATCTCTGTGGAGAAGCTTGAAGCTGACGTCAGCTTGATGACCATCGATGCCCGCTTTTTCCTAATCTTCGGCATGAACTTCTTTGCAGGAGTCGGACAGCGAACTGTAGACTTCGCCTACAGCCTTCGTGATTCCAGCCTTGGTGCGGAAGCTAACGGCACCATCGAGACGAAGAGTACTATAACGAAAGCTGGCTTCGGCACCATGGGCCGATTCGGGGTCTTCTATATCGGTTTCGATTTGGCGGCGGTTCATGCTGCTGCTTCGGGCTCTGCAAGCACTAGCACCACGACCAATATTCCTGCTGCTGCATCAGAACTACAGAACCAACTAGATGATCTTCAGAACTTCGCAGAGAATGACGTAGCCAAGGGTACCACAGTAGGTGTCGCCATCCTAAGCATCGGCGCATTGCTCTAGCCTTAACGATTCACCCAGGGGTTCAGTCTCTGGGTATCTAGTTGCTCAATACCCTACGCTTTAAAGCTTCTGGAAGCAGATTCGCAATTCTGATCAGATAGTAAAGCCGACGAGGAAAGTTAATCACCTTCTTGCCACTTTCAATACCGTCAATCATCAATCTCACAGCATCATCGACCTCCATTAGAAACGGCATCTTGAACTTGTTCTTTGCGGTGAGAGGGGTTTTGATAAACCCAGGGCAAATAGTGGTAACTTTGATACCAAAGCTATGGGCTTCCAAACGGAGCCCATCCAAATGAGCCCGAACCGCATGCTTGCTAGCGCAGTATACATATGTCTTAGGAAAACTTATGTATGACGCAAGACTCGCGACCCCAACGATATGCCCCTGGCGACGGGCTACCATATCAGGGAGCACAGCAGCGATAGTTTCCATCAACCCGATGACATTCACTTCATAGATCTTTTTGGCTAGCTCTGGGTCGAAGCTTTGTATGGGCTGGTCGACACCGATTCCAGCATTGGCCACCAACAAATCGATCTGCCCCAGCTCCCGGCTCACTTGCCGAACAGCGTCCTGCACTTGGTCTCGATTCACCACATCGCACGGACAGGCCACGGCACGACGCCCCTTGGCCTCTACCTTGGCCGCGAGCTCTTTGAGTAGATCCTCCCGTCGTGCCACCATTCCAATATCGTAGCCACGATCGGCCAACTGTAGGCAGAGTTCATGACCGATCCCCGTGGATGCACCAGTGATAAATGCAACTTTTGTCATAGGCTGTGTCTCTTAATTATTTCTTAGAGTAACTCAACCCCACTCATAGAATAGAACTGCGATAGTGTTCAAGTCTTTACGAATCCACAGGGAATGTTTTATCAAAAATTTTTTTGAGGAAGGGAGCAATGTAAATTCTTGGTTTTGGCTTCATTTACTTTTCTAGACTGGCTGGCCAAGCCTTCCTCTCTAGAAATTTCGCTGTTAGAAACAATGCATAACTTTTGGTGAGGGAATACCCAATGACAATTTTAAATGCACTTATTTTAGGTACCGTGTTCCAAGCGGCCCCAGTACAACAAACTTCATCGATCTACGTTCACGAAGCAAGCTACCAAAGCAATCATCAGGTAGAGGTCGAGTTTTCTCATGCAGGCGGATGCCAACCAAGACAGTTTGCAATGGATATCAATTCTTGCAACGGCGAAATACCAGCCACCTGTGCTGCAACCATTCGTGATGTGACTGACACAGACTATGTTTGCGAACGTCTGATGCGAACCAGGCAAATTTTTACTATCCCAGACCACCTAAGAGGTGCAGGATTCTACCTTCGCTTTACCCAAGCGGAAGATATCGAGATTGTTGCATCTGAAATCAAGACGGCAGACTCTGTTATCAGAAGAGCTAGCGTTGAGCCAGTCAATGCTGGTATCAACCCAGACTACAAAGCCTATGAATTCAAAGCTCAGGTTATGGTGGGTGCGAATCCGTGTCAGGCCCGAGATGTGAATGTTGAACTGTCACCTCAGCAACAAGGTGAAACACTCGTTATACGCGCCATACGCTCTTATCCAGAAATCAAAGAGCAAAGTCTTTGCACCTTGGAGTTCAATCCTCAGTTTCAAACTCTAAAAGCTCAGTACCGCTTCCGCGACGGTGAAGTCCGCCAGATCCGGATTGAAAATGTCACGAGTATTGGTGAGCATGTCACAGTCGACATAGATTAAGGTGTGTATTGAATGTTGAACTCTCGATTGGTACGAAAAATAAAATGCCTCGCTTAAAAGCAAGGCATTTCCCTAACCAATCTGCCATCAATCTATTTAGAAATCTAAACACATGAAGGCTTATCCCCTATAGGTTGCTATACCTAGCAGCTCACTAAGTCTCTAATCCAATTCAATTTTTTCATATTTACTATCAGATTTTTAGATATCCTAGACTAGGCTCTAGCTTTTTTTTGAAATTTTGACATAATGAATTCTGTACAAGTAGAGGATTTCTTATGGATTTTAGATATTTGAAGGCATTCATCGCCACCGCCAAACACGGAAGCTTCTCCAAGGCTGCCGAAGAACTCAACATTGCTCAATCCGCTGTTAGCCGCCAGATCAAACTACTCGAAGAGAGCATCAACGATGAGTTGATCCTGAGGTCTTCCAAGCAAATCACCCTGACCCCTAAGGGTAAAGAAATCTTTGAAATTGCTTTAGGGTTTGTGAATCAGATCGACGAAGCCCTTGAAGAAGACCATCAGAAAGAGATTCGGGTCGGCATCATTCATGGCCTTCTTGAAAACTGGTTTCCCGACGTCTTACTGAGCTACTATCAAAAGTTCGACAATAATGTGAAGATCTCAATTGCCAATTTCCAAAAACTCCAGGACCGACTAAGTCAAGGCAAGTACGATATCATCTTCACGCCGTTTAACGTACAAAATGATATTATGACCTCTCGGCTCATCTTCGAGGAGTCTCGTAAGATTGCCTCTGCGAAACCGATTGATATGGAGAAGCTGCACGAAGAACGCTGGATCATCTACAACCAGGAAGATTTAATCCTGAAAATTAGCAAGAAGCATTCGCGGCGAATCATTGAAGTAAATTCCATAACGTCCATGCTTCGATTCGTCAAAGAAGGCTTAGGGATTGCTGTATTGCCCGATCACATGCTGCGCTTCGAGCCTGACCTCAATGTAGTCGAGTTGCCAAAACACGATAAGTCGCCTATTTACATGTCGACACTAAACTATACAGTTATGCCTGGCTACCTAAAAGCCCTTATCGATGAGATCGTCCAACAACCGCCACACTAAAGCCTCGAAAAGAAGACGTTATCCCTTTCAAAATGATGTGGCCACCATTGTCGGGTGGTTCACCACCTGATCCCGCATCACCATCTGATGAATCCAGGCCATTGCATCGAGCAGATCTTTTGGTTTGTAGAATACTCGACTGACACCTCGTTTCATCATTTCGTCCACGCTATATTCAATACAGCCAGAAATCATGACGATTGGTAGATGGGGAGCTGCGTGTCGAATCCGCTGAATTCTATCCAGATTGCTCTTATAAGGCAGACCCAAGTGCGAAACCAATAAATCGTAAGCGCCACCTACGATTTTACTAGGATCTAAAACTTGGAATGAATCTGTTCTTACCGGTAAATCGAGGAATAACTCACGATAAATATCAAGCATATCACTGTTGCGCTCGACGATGGCGATTTTCATATCCAAAGCCCTAGGAAAATAAGATCGTTAGCTTAGTCCTCCCATAGATCCTTAGTCGTCGCAAGAAAATAGACCCAAGTTAAGATAAATTATAGGTTTCAATCAGCCCGCCGCAAAAGCAGGCTGCTGGATGAAGATAGGCCTATAAGCGAGGAAGAGACATGTTGGCAATATGGTGACGGCGAGCGCCAACGGATTGCGTTTATCAAGGCATATCAGATGCTTGTGTTCCAAACGTCAACAGTCCCTAGGTTCAACCTCCCTAAAATCAATTCTCATGCCACGAAAAAAGTTGCGCCAGCGCTCCGATGATCGACTAGACTGAGGAAGCAGCCGATAACGAAAAGCAGGAGGCGGGGATGATAAAAGAACTTTGGGATCGCATAAGAGGCCAGAATCAAGGTCTGACGATCAAAATCAACGAACACTTGAGCGCTATCGCCCAAGAGTCTGAGGGTCACTATTCCATCTGCTACTTGTTTATTGGAGTCCACGGCAATACACTCATCGGCCTCCCACCTCGCCCAGGGAGCTTCCGCCAGTTTTTCATTGATCGCGGCGGGGTGAAACAAGTATTTCCATTCCGAACGAGTCATCACCTAAGCAGCGCAGCCGAGGAAATATTCCGAACATTCGGCTGCCGGTTTATTTTTACAAGTCATGCGGGTCCCTGGTCAGTGCCCTGGCTATCATTAGATGAAACTTTCCAACACGGATTTCATGTAACCACCCAAACAGATGACGAGGGCGAAACCTCATGGCTAGTGAAAACTCGCGGTCAAAGCTTTTTAGTTGGTTCGTATAAGCAGACTCATTCCGATGAAAGTACGGAACTTCGGCTGAGAAACCAATGGAGTGTTCCACCCCTGCCTAGTGACCTGCTGGATAGACGTTTGTCCACAAGCTCGTTGGCAGAGCGCCAGGAATTGATAGATTTGCTTTGCTCACAAAAAATTTTACTCCACCAATCCCCTCATGTACCGCTCATCGCATTATTTGATGATATCGAGTTCGAAGCCTCGGACTACGAAGTCATTTCACCGAAGGCCCGCATGCAATTGGATCAAGCTCTCACAGAACTTGGAGCCATCCGATTTCGCAATCGCTTCTATCGCTGGCGCCAATGGGAACTTGAGATTAGTCGACCACCACGATCATTGGCAAGCCCGCCTCTGGCTAACATCGAAACTAAGCATCAAAAACTCATTTTCGTCACACCGACTCAATTTTTTATCTATGTTATGGAAAGTTTTGATCTGAGCCATCGCGACAAGAAAGAAATAACCTTGGCCTTGGTAGCCGCATTGCCTGTGAACTTGAGAAAGTTAGCTCGCCTTCTACCAGATGTCTGGCGAGACGAAGTGTTTCTGATGCAGCTCAAGCGAACGCAAAAAGCTAGTATCGAGCACTTCAAAAGCCGTAGACCCCGAGGCATTATTGGCCACCCGAATCGCGAAAAACCTCGGGACTAGCAGAAAAGTTCGCCGATCTATTGCCTCCGTTGCCAAGCTGTCATAAGTTCAGAAAAACTTACACACCAACGGAGTTCAATATGAAGCTTGTGGTTACAATCACCCTACTTATATGTAGCAGTGTTGGCTTGGGAAACCAACGGCAAATCATACATGCTGGCCACCTGATCGATGGCGTTTCGAATCAGGCAAGGGAGCGAGTTTCGATTCATATCGAAGGGTCTCGTATTACTAAGGTTCAGTCTGGCTACCAAAGCCCAGCCTCAGGGGAGCAACTGATCGACCTTCGCGATTCCTACATTTTGCCGGGCTTGATGGACATGCATACTCATGTATCCTTTGAGTTCGGGCCAAAGACCTACCTAGAAAAGTACACGCTAAATCCCGCTGACTACACGATCATGGCCCTTAAAAACTCAGAAAAAACCTTGATGGCCGGCTTCACGACAATCCGCGATCTGGGAGACACTGGAAATATAACTGTGGCAGTTCGGGAAGCTATCAACAAGGGCCTGTACCCAGGACCTCGTATTTTCACAGCAACGAAGAGCATCGCAACAACAGGTGGACATGCAGACCCAAGCAACGGCAATCGCTTGACTGATATGCACGACCTCGGAGCAGCTCGCGGGGTGATCAATAGCGCAACGGAAGCCCGCAAAGCGGTGCGCCAACGCTATAAGGAGGGAGCTGATCTCATCAAGATTACAGCAACTGGAGGAGTGCTTAGCGTTGCTAAAAGTGGTCAGAACCCTCAGTTTCAAAAAGATGAACTGGATGCCATCGTGAAAACTGCACAAGACTATGGCTTTACAGTGGCAGTGCACGCTCACGGTAAAGAGGGAATGAAGCGAGCGA
Organism: Pseudobacteriovorax antillogorgiicola; assembly: GCF_900177345.1. Classification (NCBI taxonomy): domain Bacteria; kingdom Pseudomonadati; phylum Bdellovibrionota; class Oligoflexia; order Oligoflexales; family Pseudobacteriovoracaceae; genus Pseudobacteriovorax; species Pseudobacteriovorax antillogorgiicola. The sequence goes on along the minus strand of NZ_FWZT01000004.1, from coordinate 72,890 downwards.
TTCTTGCTGGAGTCGATTCCATAGAACATGGCACCTACATGGATCAGGAGATCATGAAGCTCATGAAGCAAAAGGGGACTTACTATGTCCCAACCATACTCGCCGGACATTGGGTTGCTGAAAAATCCAAAATATCAGGCTTCTTTCCTGATCTGGTACGACCCAAGGCCGCACAGATCGGACCTCTGATCCTCACTACCTTTAGTAAGGCCTATCACTTCGGCGTTAAAATCGCATATGGCACCGACAGCGGCGTATCCTCCCATGGTGACAACTGGCAGGAATTCGGACTGATGGTGAAAGGGGGTATGAGCCCCATGGAGGCTATTCAATCAGCAACGATCCATGCTGCAAAGCTTCTCAAACAAGAAGACAGCTTGGGCTCTATCGAGAGTAAAAAAATAGCCGATATTGTCGCCACAAAGGACAACCCTCTGAAAGACATCAATGCCATGGGGCAGATTCATTTTGTGATGAAGGAGGGCCGGATTTATAAGAACAATAATCGATCTTTGCAAGTGAGTCACTAAGCTCCCACTGTTTGAGGGCTGTCGTGTAAATAATTCGAGTATTTACTTTGATGAGTAAACATGAAATATTGACGGCCCTCAAACGTCTCGGGAAAGGACATTCATCTTGCTAAAAATACAGAATTTTTTCTTGTGCCTCGGACTCATCTCTTCTTTAGTTAGCTGTGGCGAGCCAGAAACCTCCAGCCCCAAATATGGGATCTATAAAAATCCTAAATCGTCGTTCGAAAGCTTTTCGACCCTCTACACCCTGCAACGAACTCAGGGAACGCTCAATGTCGTACTTTCCTATAAAAACTTCGATGAGCCTATTGGAATAGCTACAGACCAGATGGTAAAGGACAGCATAACCCGCGCCTTGTCCGACTGGAACAACGCTTTGGCAGAACACCCCGACTGGACCCACAAAAATCTAAGGGTGAATTTTGTAGATGGCGATACTGATGATTATTGTACAAAGGATGATGCCGTTGACTATCAATCAACTTGGTGGGAATGCCGACACGAAGATAAAATCAAGATTGTCATCGATCAAAAAATCCGCCGCAGCTATGCAAACATGTGGCATGGGATGCTGATTATTGAAGGTCAGAGAGTCTTTTTGGATGCTAGTGATTTCTATAAGCTAGTGCTTCACGAGTATGGTCACTTGCTAGGTCTCGCGGATACTTATAATGAGCCTGGCCGCCAAGAACTCCAGGATCAACCGCAAGCGATTATGAATAACCTCTGGCTGGTTGACGGCTTACAACGAGATGACGAAATCGGTATCCGAGCACTATGGTCCTATCTTGACCAAGACGCCCCCTATTGCAAGATTGAAGACGGCTATGGCTCCGATGATATCAGCCAGGGATTAGGGCTTTACTGCGTACCACTGAAAGATACGAGTACGATTGAACTACCTCAGCATGGAACCCTTACCAATGCTCACTCATCAACTTTAATGCATGCCAGCAGCTACTACAAAGCTGGACCGGGCAAAGAAATTTATCAAGTTGATGGACCGAAAAACGATGCAGACGTCTACATATTCCATAAGTCGCGGAGCAACCCTGGTTATTACAAAATGATTTCACGGCGCTATAACACATGTGTGCACGGTAGTTCGACTCAACGTTTTGGCAAAGGCTTCAACGTTTATCATAGGGCTTGCGATGGCAGCGACGGCGACTACTGGAAAGTGAAGGCACTATATCGTGGTAACCTTGAGTTTAGGAATAAAGCAAACAATCTATGCTTACGATTTAGCAAAAGCTTGAAAACGTCTGCTCAGAAACTTCAGATTTATCTGAGTTCCTGTGATGAAAACCAAGAAACCCAGCTCAGGGTAACCCCAGAATAAGATCACACGCTTTGACTTGCCTCACGGCAAGTCCTCCTCACCCTCTCGTTAAACTCTCGTGAAGAAATGCAACTCAAAACTCATGTTAGTTTTATAGAACAATCATTCGCCTGTGTTCAGCCAACACAAAAATACCTGTCTATCACTGTCATCTAGCAACACTTAAACGTAACGTTTAGTTAATAAAATCCTTATAATATTTCGCTGTTCTGAAAACTAGAAAGTCTTTAAGGTGTCATCAAAATTCAAGGACCCTATTTTTTATGGAGTAACTATGCTTAGAATCCGCAATGGACTCGTGAAGCTGCTAGTCATTCATGGGATGGCACTTGCAAATCCTTCTGCCTATTCTGAAGACAACGAATATCGCTCACTAAAAGTTATGACTTTCAATGTTAGAACTGAACTGGCTAACGACCCAGGTGAGCAGAACTGGCAAGCGCGAAAACAAGAGGTAGTTCATGCTATCAAGTATCAAGACCCCGATTTACTTGGAATTCAGGAGGCCACATGGCAGCAGTTTGATTTCATTCGCTCTCGATTTCCCCAACTGAGTAGTTCCCCAAGAAATCAGATGTTTTTTAGGAACGATCGCTTTGAATTTCTTGCATCGGGAACCGTAAATCTCGTGGATGACAAGTGGGGTGATCGATTTGCTGAGTGGGTTAAACTTCGCCGCATCGCTACAGGGGAGCAACTGATTTTTTCTAGCTCTCATTGGGGAGTGGATACCAACGCACAAAATGGATCGGCTGGAGCAGTTCGAGACAATCTACCTTATATCAATAATAACTGGCAAATTCCCACTATCATTGCTGGTGACTTTAATGCTCATCCTGGAACTTTAGCGATCAAAATCCTTCTTCAGGAAACTCCACTAATAAACCTCTTTTGGGGCAACACATTTAATTCTTGGGGAGCTATGGACGTTCAGCTGGATTATATCATGGGCTCAAATATTTCAGCTGATACCTGTTACCTCGATTGGTATCAGGAAGGAGCCTTCGCTCCGTCTGATCACAGACCCATCATCTGCCTCATCCGCCTTGGCTCTTAGGAACTCATTATTTACAGATGTCCGTGGCTTTTACATTAGTTTCATGGTTCATTAGCTCCTACCCAGCGCTGTCCAACACAGTGCTGGATGTCTACCTATGCTAAAGCGCTGGAACCACTGACTTTGGCAAACGCTCGTTTTAGATAGACAGCATATCAACATTAGATACTCTTGGAATGATTGATGTTTTTCATCAACAGCCCTGCACTTCGCGCAGATTTTGCAGTGGTGTCGTTGAGAAGACCTTGTCCATCCTTGCTGTTCTTACGTTAAATAGGAGTTGAAATGAAAGCCAGTCACAGCCTGTTATCTCTAAGTATTTTGTTTATTTTCGCATGTCAGCCAAAGAATCAATCAAATTTGGCAAGCTATCAAGATCCTGAATGTGCAAGTATACCAACCCTTGCCCCTGAACCATCCGTGGTCATTGCTGATCTAGAGAAAGATTTAGTTCATAGCGGTTTATCTCAGCCTGAGAGCCAAGCCCTTGCCACCTACATTCTGAACAACCGAGAAGAGTACACCTCCCTAGTGGAACGTATTCGCTTCAACCAATCGGAAGCAGGGTGTGGTATCAATGATGAATCTACCCTCCAAAAACTTGCCTTGCATGGTCTTAATCATAGAAGCCGTGTGAATGTATTTCAGGGAGAAAAACTTAAGATCGTTGGGGTTAGTGATCCCCGTGTAACTTCATATGTTCAGGTATTTGTGGACTTCTACTGGGATTCTGGAGTGTATTGGTTTGTGCTGTCCAACCTAGAAGACCAAACATCTGCCGATCGCTTGATCATAGAGCATGGTGTTGACGACTAGATGTGCTTGTGGGATATAAGAAAGAGCCTAGGCGGCTCTTTCTTGCTGCCAAATTCCACTTAATTACTTTTCACCAGTTGCTGTCACTGAATACATCTGCACAATTATAAAGTTTCTCATTTCAAGACGAGTCGTTACATTCTTAGTCGCACCCTTTTGCTTTAACTGAGCAATCGCACTAGCCTCTAGTGATTTGGCGTTGGGAGTTGTTAGGGATAGAAAACCCATGCCAGACGTTGATGCCATCACTTGACGACCCTTGTCTGCTGTAACGTTGGAAGCACTAACCCCAGCGATGTGAACACAAGAAGTCATGGACAAAGACATTAGAATTGCGAAAAAAATTCGTTTCATGAGGGCTCCAAAAAAATTTGTTAACATTCTCTTAGCTCCCTGGGTGTCGGCACCTAGTCTACAAGTTAAAGCCCAATGGCAAAAAAATACGCCATAGGTCTTTAGTTTTTTCTGGAAGTACCTGCGAATTCTTGGAAAAATCTGCTAGCAAATTCAGCACCTTCTACCCCCGTTGCATGGTTAAGTCGCAGATAAGAGTCCCATGGCAGACGCCATTGAGCAGATTTCAAGCCGGAATATTTTTCCGAACATGCCCCATAAGCTTCAGAATTCACTGACTTTCAAACCGAGCCGTTGGCGCCATGGATTAATGCATTGAAGACTAAGGCCACCATTGACGAGAGTAAGAGTGGTAACCGTCGACCTCCGGGTCGTAACTACATGTTAGGAGTTGACATGAAATCTTTGGTCCCCATCATCGTTAGCCTTTGCCTTGTTCCTTCACTGAGCTTCGCTTGCCCGAACTCAAAGAAGATGAAGGCTGAGACGGACGATAAGAAGAAGAATGTGATTGCTGAAATAGTGGAATCTGAAGGCAGCATCACCAAGTCCCCCGATACCAAGCCCGCTCTCGCTAGTGCCGAGAAGCAGTAAGTCCTTCATTCGATCTGGGTCCTTTAGCGGGCCCAGCTTCAAAAACGCACTCGCGATGTGGTTAATGAATCGAACGCCCAGGCCATCGGCAACGGATCACAGAAGTGTCGTGAAACCCTTTCGTCGACCACGCCTTCAATACAAAGCCTTCAACATACGGCGGTGCTTCTTCGATCAGGGAAAAGCACTGGGCAGCGGATCGCCAAATCCCTAGAGTCTCTACGTTATCTGATTGATACACCCTAGGTAAAAACTCATAGCGATCACCATAGGAGAGATGATTGAGTAACTGGCCGTCCTTCCGTAATATATCGAACAGGAAAATCTTATCCTGGCCTTTAAGCCACTCACCCTCAATGACTGTCCATCCATCCTGCGGGGCGAATAATCGGCGTAATTCCTGACAGAGGACGTCAGGAAGTTCTTTCTTATGAAGCTTACCTTGGCGATTATAAACCAAGACGGGATCACTGGTATTTGCGCTTAAGTGACATTGTGCACGATGACCGTGAATCTTGTACTGCGCGATCCAACCTCGATCTAAGACCCTTTGAAAAGCCCCTTGGTCTGGTCTCATAGTTGTTTTAGGGTGAGGGGAGCGAATATAGCGTGAGGGTAGATCCATGCGAGGCCTCGTAAATATGGTGCTCTGATGAATGCTGCGGATGCCGTGCAATGCTCTCTCCGATTCGGTGGAGAAATCTTATACGCCATCCAATGGGACATCTCAAGGCGTCTTCACTTACCGTATGTAATGCTTCAATTTGAGATCTCTTATCAAGTCAGAAAGTTCATCCGCACTTTTTACATGTTTTTTAGCACGCTCTAATGCACCCGGAGCCGCCTTCATCAGCATCGGCTTAAAAAGGTTCTCTAAGACTTCTTCCGGCAGGGTTTGCAAGGCATCCACTACAGCGTCGTAGTTTGCTTCGAGAACCTTAGGGTCGAACCGTATCGACCTATAGTCACGAACCACTAACTCCTCCGCTGCGTCTTCTCCCCACCGATCACGAATCATATCCAACTCGTCCTCAGTCAAGCCAGCACTTGAGTCCATCACCACATAGGTGACCATCGATTCATCACCCAAAATTTTGTAGCTCTTATCAAGTCCTGACTGAGAACGCTTACAGAATTCACCGCTGGCAAACTCCATAATAGCGTCTTTATGAACGGTCGCTTCAGCCTCGAAGTGTTTGGCCTGTTCCTGTGCGTCTCTAAAATGATCAATGGCCTCTTTGATTTCCGCTGGAGGTTCGACAGTATCTGAAACTTGAACAGACTCTGTACGCGACTTTTTTGTTTTGAAAGGGTCTTTCTTGGAGCTTTTCTTCGGTGCCGAGACCATGGTCCACCTCACCATTAAATCTAAAGACACCTTAGCTATCGGAAGATTTATGAAATAATCAAAAACCTATCAACAAGCCCTCATGTTTCTAGGGCTTTACATCCTTCAGCCGGTGCCTAGCCGTCTCCAGATCGTTAGCTAAACTCAAAAGGTCGGCCCAAGGTTCGCCCCGCGACTTGAGCCGATCGCGAACAGAGACAAGGTTAAGATCACCAGCCCGAAGATCAGGGACAAGCTCATCCCAAAGCAGTGGGCACGACACGCTGGCATCTGGAGTCGGTCTTAGGCTGTAGGGAGCAACAATTGTCTGGCCACGTGCATTCTGATAGCAGTCAAGATAGAGTCGGCCTCGCCGTTTATTGGGATTGCGCTCCAGAGTGCAAATATCTGGCAACTGCTCTTCCACCAAAGTACACACGGAAAGGCAAAAGTCGCGAGCCTGTTCGTAGGAGTGGTTTTGACCAAGAGGAATTCCAATATGCAGGCCTGATCGACCCGAAGTTTTAATTCCGGAAACGACCCCAATTTCATCCAAAAGCTTCTTCACAAGTTCAGCAACACGGTAGGTGTCTTGAAAGGGGCGACCATGGGGATCAAGGTCGATATAAACCAATTTCGGCTTATCAAGCTCATGAATCGTCGACATCCAAGGATTGATCTCAATAGTGCCAAGATTTGCGAGATAGAGCAGTGAATCCAAGTTTTGACAAAGAGCATAATTGATTGTCTTTGAAGATCGACTAGAGCGCCATGGATAAGTCTCCAGATAGCGAGGCAAGAAGCCAGTCATATCTTTTTGGAAGAAGCCTTGCCCCATGACCCCCTGAGGATAACGCACCAGTGATAGAGGACGATCCTTGATATGGGGGATGATATACGGCGCTACCTGCAGATAATAGTCAAAGACATGAGCCTTCTTAATTCTGCGCTCGGGCCAGTAGACCCGATCACCGTGGCTCAAGCGAGCCTTGCCTCGATAGACTTGGGGCTCTGGTAGAATGAAGGATGCTTCAGTGCTAGGTTCATCGTGCTGATGAGCAGCCGAGCCCACCTTCAATTCCGGCTCCTCATGGCCCTCCTTGAAACCCAGCAGGACCTGGTGACTAACTCCAGCTACATAGGAGCCATACATGTAGTAATGGCGAAAAAGCTCTGTTTGCCCCCGTACTTCCCGTGGAAAATACAGGTGACTGCATGAATCGATCAAGGGCTTCAGTGCTGTCTGACGATTTTCGTAGGTTTGATGAACCCAAAGCTTACCATCAAGAGCCACTAGATCGTAGACAATCAAACCATCGACTATTTCTGGCGACAGGACGCAATCGAGAATTCCCTGACTTAATTGCCCTTTTAGGTTACGAATCAAGTCTTTGTAACGAGTGGTATGATCTAAGCCTCCTTTGCTCACAAGTTTAGGCCGACCGTGATGAAAGCTGAGCAAGTACCTCTTGCCCGCCCAATTTGGCTGCATGATCCAGTGCTCGTGGCTCTGCAAGCGCTCTCTCTTTTGTGGAATCATCAGCATCTTACCATCTGAGGCCTTCGCCACAGACTCCCAAATTTCCGATGCCCTGGCCGGTTGTGGGTAAGGACTCTCTTTTTCCTGGCGCTCCGTCCTCTCTCCTGCTCCTTGCCACACCTGGTCAGAGGCTGCCAACTGGGAAAAATCGCGACCAGAACGAATCGATGTCATTGGCCAATTTTGGCGTTTAGTGCTGGCGAATTGGTCCCATTTCTTTACTAGCAACCAGTTTTTTGTTTGCTTGATTCGAATCAAGGCGAACTCACCCTGCACCCTCTTCCCCTTTAGAACCACCGTTATATGGCCGGTATTTAGCGCGTTCTCCATAACCTCCCTAGCACGACCTGGTTCCGGAAAGGAGCGTTCTTGATAGGTGCCCTCATCCCAAATCATTACCGTTCCTGCTCCGTAGTTCCCCGGGGGGATCACACCTTCAAAGTCAGCATAGGCCAGTGGATGGTCTTCAACAAAAACTGCAAGTTGTTGATCGGACGGGTTCAGAGAAGGGCCTTTGGGTACCGCCCAACTCTTTAAAACATCACCAATCTGAAGTCGAACGTCGTAATGCAAACGCGTCGCATCATGACATTGAATAACAAATCGACTCTCATTGGATGATGGTACTAAATCACGATCGTCTGGCTCAGGGGTCTCGTCGAATCGCCTTTTCGTTTTGTACTCTTTGAGACTCATTCTCTGCCCTTACGCTGATCACAGACCATAGTCAATATTCGAGGTGGAGATGCTCCAACAGGTATGGCTGAGATTCTAAACTCTTCAAAATCGTCGATTATCAGAGCAATTCTATCCTAATAACCACTATCTCCATTATCGGCTGGAAAGTTGCCACTCTTAGAATTCTTAGGGAATTTTGCCAGCCTATGATGAAATCTAAGGGTGACTCGACGAATGGCGAGGGATGTTAGATAATAATAGGGTGATATAAGGAGGTGGGCTTGAGCCGAGTTCTTATTGTAGAGGATGATTTCGATATCCTATCAATTATTGAAGAGCGACTAGAGATGCTGGGCTTTGAGATTTCCAGTTGTGGGTCCGCGGAGGGTCTGCCGGAGGCTTTAGATCGGAGTCAGCCAGATATTATTCTCCTCGATATAAAACTCCCTGGAAAAGACGGAATTGAGATTGCTCGCGACCTTAAAGCAGATCCCAAAACCGAGGCTATCCCACTGATTGCCGTCAGCGGCAATCCCGACATTGGAGAAACCAAGCAATATCTCGATGCTGGATTTGCCGATACCTGCCCCAAGCCAATTGATTACACAGACCTGATGATGAAGATTGCCAGAGCTTTAGGTCTCCAGTAAGTCCCTGGCATTCAGGGACTACACTACGTTTTTAATACAGCAAGCACTGATCTTGGACCTTTTAAATCAGACTCGACAGCATATGCCACCCAATAGAGGCGGCCTGCTATGAGCCTTCTTCGAGCCTCTCATTTCGGATTCGATATTTATCAGCAAGGTCGTCGAACTTCGACTTATCTTTTTCTACCTTTTGGAGAAATTCCTGCTGGAAGTCCCGAAGAACCTTTTCCATAGACTGTTGGATATTTCCAGATAGCTCCACAGCACCTATGGCGTCTAGGGAATCCTGGCCAAATTGTTTAAGCCTTTCGTAGGCATTCTGACAATATTTATTTTCCTTAGGTGTACAAACTCTCTCATAGGCGGTTTTTATCGTTTGAAACACCTTATAGATTGATTCAATTTGAGGCCGAAACTCCTCGATGCCAAAGGGCCGATTTGGAAAGGGAACTTCGTACTCATAGTGCTCAGCCAATGAAAATCTCAAGAAGCCGAGGGCTTCACCAACTTCTTTGTATTTCTCCACATACTGCATCAAGATTTGCTCTTCTCGCTTCATATCTTGAATCGCTAATTTCTCAGTAGCGGCCTGAGCCAGTATGGTGTGAGCCAAGACATAATTTTCCTCACCAAACTCAATACGGGCCAGCTTGATCACAGGAATCACATCACTGATGGCCTTATTGCCTTCCCCGTAAAGCCTTTCCAAATTCACGTAGGTTAGTGCCGACCGCACCCGCTCCTTCGTCGTAGCTCTCTTGTCCAGAGCGTGATCGCGCAGGTGTTTCGCCGCCAGTGTATACTGCTTTAGGGCAATTAGGATCTTAGCACGCTCGTAGCGAGCTTCGGTCAGCTTAGGATCGTTTGGAAAATTATCAATATAGATTCGGTAGAGTTCGGAGGTCTTTTCCAATATATCAAAGTCTTTAGAGTCCCTTCCCCAGGCACCTGCTTCCAGAATCATAGCCTTAGACACAGCACTGTTGGGATACTGATCTACAAGATTTCGAACAGTGACAAGTGCCTTCGTCAACTCTCCGAGGCGTTGATAGAGACGTGCAACCTCCACCAGAATATTTTGCCTTTTGGGGTCATTAGGATACTTTTCAACCACCTCTTCCAAATCGACAATAGCCTCTTTGTATTTTTTCTCTTTAGAATACACCTGAGCCCGATTGATCAGGGCGACTTGATAAAACTTCTTCATATCGAGAACTTGTTGTTCTAAAGTAGGTAATATCTTTCGCACCTCGCACAAGCGAGTAAGGTTGATAAAATCGGTCCAGCGTTTTTGCTTAAAATAAGCGGCTAAAAGCAAACCAGCTGCACCGTTCGCGTCTGTTCCTGGCTCAGCACTTGGTAAAGCCTTACTCCAGAGAACCTCTGCATTACTAAACTGACCTGTAACACGATACAGCAGCCCCAGGTGACCAAGATCAGCCCAGCTAATATTTTGCTGGGCCTTGGCTTGGGCTCCAACTATAGCGCTATAAATCTTGATCAGGGTTACTCTCTCTGCCTTATTTCCTGCAGGTAACTTGCCCCAAGGTGGTTGCGGAGGCCAATTTGCCAAGACCCTTTGCGAATCTGAAGCCTTTCGGTAAAAGGTGAGCGGGTCCTCTCTCGCAAGATCAATAAACTCAGCTACAGCTTCTTTATGCAAACCAAGAATCGAATACAGCTGCGCTAAGTTCTTCTTCACCTCTAGAATATCCTTGCGGAGACTTTTAAAAATGTTGGTAAACTCTCGGGAAAGGAGCATTGCTCGTTTTCTAAGCGCAACATCTTTAGACTCGATCGCCTTATCTTGCAAATCTCGTATCATTTTTCGGTAACTTAAAAATATCTTCCTGGAAGCTGACTGGGAGATTTTTTGATACTGAGGGTTCGGTTTCTCATAGCGCTTCACCAGTTCGTTATACACAAGGGCCAAGTCTTCATATCGCTTATTTTTATCGTTTAACATTTGTGCGATCTGAAGGTACCTGAAGTCTAGCTTCACAGCTACAGGAGAGGACCGGAACGCATTGGAAAGGTTTTTATAGGTGAGCAGCCCCTTACGCAGCTGTCCGTCCTGGACCTCTTCAAGGATGATTCGTTCGATAAGTGGAGCGATAAGCTGCTTGCCTCCCTCTCGCACTTCCACCAAAGGTGCACGACGCCAGTCAACTGATTTCTGCAAACGTAACCAAAGGTATAGTATGGTATGATTGATCCGCCAGCGAAGGCCCGGCGCTCGTATCCCTTGAGTGCTACGGTTGATCGCTAGGAGTCGCTGATTCATCTTATCGAGACCTTTACCTCCAGAGATGAGATCTTCCCCAACTTCCAGACGTCTTTCGATATCGATAAGAGCCACGATGGCCTTTTCATAGCGATCTAACTTAGTCTTCTTATTGAAGATCATCCTTGCTGATTTAGCTGTACTAGATGACGAACTAAGGTTGTAGTAGATCAAAATATCTATGGAGCTGCGAAACTGAGAGGGAGCATCTTTTTGCTTGTCAGCAAGCTTCGCCACCGCATCGCCTAGGTAGGCTGGCTGACTCAAACCTGTTGACAAATAGAGGGTATGAACATAGTTCCGCTTCATGGGCTCTTTTTCTTTTAGGTAAACCCATTCTCCAAGTTTGTAGATCATATCCCGAAGTTTTTCCATTTTGTCTTCATGCTGGCTGATGTAGTCGCTTTTTAGGAAAAAGATGTACACATCGACCGCCTCTTCAAAAGCGGTTTCTAGCTTCCCTTGAGTTGCTTTATTGGCATCTTGGATCAATGAACCGTAGCGTTTGGCCAAGCGCTCGTAACGGCGAACAGCATCGCGGTTAGTCTTAGATAACTTTCCGGGGCGGTGGTTGAGGAAAAAGTTCGATTCAATCAGTGAGAGAACACCATTTTCGGGGCTATACTGAATCACAGGCGGCAGTTTCTCACCGACCCGCTCTTCAATATAGGTCTCTGCCTGTAAAGTTATACTGCTCGCTGCAAAGCTGACGGCAAATGCGATGAGGCTCCACACCTTAGCCATCGATCGTCTCCCTTCGAAACATCTCACACAAGTCTTATTCACGGGCAGACTATCGTACTAATTGGTGGTAAACCTTAGAACATATAAGCATCATCTAATTATATCAATGACTTTCGAAAATGCTCAGACCTTTGGTGGGCTCAGGCCCCTTGTCTCATCTTTTGCCCCACCGCGAATGTGATCACGCGATGGAAGCGATCTTGCTCAAGGGGCTTATCAAGAGTGAAGACATGACTCCATGCATCGGTCTTAATTGCCTCGGAGTAAGAATCTGCATACCCAGAAACCACAATGATTGGCACCTGCTGATTGGGCCCTGGATTGGACCGCAAAGCTGTAACCATTTGAACTCCCGTCATCCGAGGCATCTTCATGTCCGCTATGACCAGATCGAATGGCTCTTCATGAAGCTTATTCATACCATCCAAGCCATCAATAGCAGATCGGAAGGCAAAGGTCACATCTAACCCTAAGCCTTTCCACTGAGAAATGATATCCTGCGTATATTCGCGAACATCTTCGTCGTCATCGACGATTAGAACCTTAAGTTCCATCAAAGGCCCCTTCCTTTAGCTTGCCTGTGAGCGATACCAAATATGAGTTGCTTTTTTCTGTAAGTGAATTTTCTGACCAGGCGTGAGGTTCGCCCATGAATCCCCGGAATTCACAGCCTTCAAAAGAAAATCAAACAGCAGTAGGTGTCGGCGCTGGGTGCGTTTCAACCGGTGAGGTAAAACTGGATTAAAAATTCCTAGCGCAGAGAAGACCTGCCTAGGGTTTTTTCGAATCCAATGCCATGACCCCATCTCTAAGCAAAGAGGTACAAAAACCCGATCTTGATCCTTGCAATACTTACGATGCTCAAAATACATGTAGTCCCAGACATCCCCATGGGCCATGTAGTGGATATTTTGAGGTTCGACAGTATAGATATGATTAGGGTAACTATGGTCGAGCAAGCGCTTAAGTGCAAGGACCTTATGGGCATCTGGGAAAACAGTTTCAGAAAAGGCAAATGGAAACCAGAGGCGGTCGATCAAGCCAAAGCCCGAATGGACATCGAGTACTACTGCAAGATCTGAATCGAAGGTATAACGCCTCACATAATCGCATAGGACTTGAGTTTCCAACTCCATAGCTTCGCCCTCCTCGCCACGATACCAAGGAATCTTGGGAGACACACGATGACCACTTACAAATGGCAAGCTGGTTTTGCGAGCATCTATCGGGGCGTTGCGCATGATATCGACACCATTACCATTGGATCTGGTACGACGATACATACCCACTGGATTTGCAAGAGGGTAGATGTGAAGCTGACATTTATCAAGAATTGCCCGCACCGACTGATCCCACTTTAGAAGTCGGATCAAAGTTTGCAGATAGGAGGTCACCACATGGGTACCCACCTTCTCCAAACCGTGAACTCCGCCCACAAGAACCAGCTTAGGAACGTTCTTATCTTCAGAACCGAAGCGAAACGACAAAAGGGGAAACTTGTATTTCTTATAGGAAACCCAAGCCTCCTCGCAGAATTCGCCTACCCCGTTGAGATTCTGTGCGCATTCGTAAATATCTCTTAGCTCTGGGAAGTAACTAAATTCCGCGCTCAATGATTTGCCCTACTGAATTTGTCGTTGTATGTACTTCCTTAGAAAGGACTTCGATAGACGCTCAAAATCTAGGACTGTGAAAAAGTCAATGCACCCAAAGCGTAGATCAACAGCTGGGGCACCATAGATTTTAGCTCCGGCCTTGATATAGCCCAAGAGCAGCGGCGGTATCAAACTGGAGTCAACCACCTCAGGTTCCGATTGCTTGCCAGTCAACATACCTTCTACCTTAATTAAATGGTAGTTGGCATGGGGGCATATGTCAAATTCATCAGACAGTACCCCTTCCTGCTTAAGAAATCTGTAGATATTAACAATCTCTTGCAGATCCAAACTCTGAACGCTACTGCACCCAAACAGAAATTGAGCCCCCGAGCGGGTCATGTATTCGGCTATTCCTCGCCAGAGCAAGTGCAATGCGATTCCTGCTCGTTTACCTTTTTTCACACAGGCCCTTGAAAGCTCCAACGTTCGTGACGAGTTCTTAAGGAAGGGCTTAATGTCGAATTCTGAAGCTGAGTAGAAATTCTTAGAATAATCGGAGTAAATCAGGCGATAGCTGGCAATGACCTCCTCACCTTGCATGATGATGAGAAAGTCAGCATCAAGGTCGAAGGCTTCAAAATCACTTTGATCAGAAATATCGTGGCTGGCAAACTCGCTTAGGAAGACCTCGCGCCTCAACTCCAAGACTTTGTCGAACTCTGCTTTGCTGTTCGCCGTCTTGATCGTATAAGAGGATTGCTGAATCTCGAAAGGTAGTTTGGCTTGCCAAGACTGCGGCAAACTCTTATTTGCTTGTTCTGCCATGGATACCGGAACGGAACACGCATTACTTTCGTAGTACACTTAGGTCTCCAACGCTGGTGAAAAAATGTATAAGGAATAGCTCACTAATCAATCATACTGATTTATTTGAAGTCTATTTAAAGTGTAAATAAACTAAAGATTAAACTTAAGTCGTTTTTTTTCCTTCTACACTGTATGCCATCCAATCGTGTCACTTTAACCTGTTTTCAGCGCCTGTCAAGGGGGCTAGGTTGCTTTCCTAGCCTACCATGCTAGTAGTAATTTAAGGGAATATGAAGACTCTATAAACTTGAAAATTATTTGCTGACGCAGCCTTGTCAATAAAGTTAAGCTTGGCGTTGTTGTTATTACTTAAGGAGATCAAGGTGGCCACGATTCGAGGATTGTATCGTCTCTTACTCGTCATTCTAAGTTGCCTCGCGCTGTTTGGAGTCCATCTCGTCCTAAGCTTCCTTGATGTAGGTTTACGTCTGTTTAAACCTACCTGGTGGAAGGAAGGGGTGCTTCGTGTGAGGCTAAAAGGCTTGATTTTTAAAGCCCTTGTAAAAACAACTGGAATTCGCTTAGAAACCACGATCGAAGCCAAGGAGCCCCTGAGCGACACCAGAATTCTGTTTCTCGGGAACCACGTCAACTATTTAGATATTATAGCTCTTTCTGTTCTACACCCCATGGCTTTTATTGCCAAGGAAGAAGTCGGTCGGTGGCCTCTGATCGGTCCTCTCATAGCTCGTATGCACACGATCTTCGTGCAACGGGAAGATGTCTGGCAGCGTGTTCGCTGCGTGAGAGCCCTTCAGCGGGGAATCAACAGTATGTGCTATTGTCTTTTCCCAGAGGGCACAACCACAGATAAGCTGGTTCCAGACCTTAAAAACTGGAAGGCTGGGCACCTTTTAACCCTGCGAGACCCGGGTGTTCGAGTGATTGCAGCTGGTATCCGCTACCAAGATCACGAGAAGCTAGCCTGGATTGATAATATGACCCTAGCTCCCCATCTATGGATGGTCTTAAAACGCAAAAGCATCATCATTTCGATGCAATTACGAGAAATCGACATTCAGCCATCTGATCTTAATGATCTACGAGGCCTTTCCTATCGGATTCGAGACGAGGTCGCCGCACTATGCGTGAAGGCCGAGCAAGCTCTACGACCCATATCAGCTAGCGCGCCCTGTGAAGACGACGAAGAAGAGGACATGGCACTCATGGTGTCGAGTGGTGAGCTGGAAGCACCCGCCAGCCGCTGTTAGAACCACCACGGCAAAATTTCACTGGATAATATATAGGATTTTAGCTACTCATACGGACTACACAGGGTAGCCTGACTTCAAACTTCACTTCGAAACCATGCTCATCAAGGCAATGCCCCAAAAAAGGACCATCGGGACAAGTAACCATTTGTCCCTATGACACTAAAGGCAAGATGATATCAAATTGGGTATTCTCACCATTGCGAAGCAACTTCAATTCCGCGCCGTAGGCTTCAAGAACTTTTTTCGCAAAGCCAAGACCAATGCCTGTACCTTGCCCTCCTGGTTTGGTGGTAAAAAAGGGGTCGAAGATATGCTCGGCAATCTCATCGCTGATGCCCTTACCTGAATCTACAATCGAGACCACTACAGATGGCCCTTGTTGATGAACCATGACCTTCACCCAAGCGGCATCGGTATCTTTAATCGCATCAAAAGCATTGTTGACTAGATTAATGATGACCTGCGACAACTCAAGGGGTCGGCAGCGGACCCTCATGACCTCATCCTGAACCTTCACAATGAAGAGAACGTTACTACGTTTGAAGCGCCACTCACAGAATTCGCAGGTGTCCTTGACAATACCATTAATATCATGGCTTGCAATGTTATCAAGGGATCCATCACGGGAATAGAGTAAAAGGCTGCTGATAATCTTAGATGTACGAAACACGACAGATTCGATATGACTCAGAAGAGTTTCATATTCCTTACGATCGTCCTCGGGAACACCTTCTGTAAGATCTTGAAGGTCCTCGCTCAGGGCACTGATGATTTGCAGTGGGTTATTAATCTCATGGGCAATGGTCGCAGCCATCTGTCCGAGACTGGCGAGCTTCTCATTGTGAAAAATTGTGGCGTTTTTTTCCTGTAAGGCTCTTTGATAGAGGATGCTCTCTGTTAGATTTCGAATCACTAGGACAAAACCCGTGATAAACCCCAAATCATCTTTGATAGGGTACTTTGAAATTAAAACGGGTATCGATTCGCCGCCTTTATCAAGTCTCATGGTTTTTTGGGGTTCAACCTTAATATCATGAAGAATGGTTTGAAAGCTGGCGAGAGTTTGTTCCTGATCATCTTGGGGGACCAAAAAACTAAGATAGTTTTTACCAAGTACTTCCCCTTCTTCGAAGGAAAATATTTGCGTCGCCCCTTGGTTCCAGCGGGTCACCCGATAGCTCAAATCAAGGCTAATAATCCCATCTTCCGAGAAGCGAACAATACTCTTTAAGAGGGCGTTCTCGGCCTTCAGGCGAGCCACAACTGTCATGTCTTGGTATATTTCAAGAATTCGCGAGACCTGACCTTCAGAGTTCCAGATCGGGGCGCAGCTAAGTTTAACCTGGATCATATTTTGAGACCCACACATCCGCTCCGTACGAACTCCAGAAACTGTCTCGCCGCGCTTCACAGCATCGAGTAGCTCTTTGTTTTCGCGGCTTCGATGGGCAGGAAACATAACTTGTGTCTGGGGAGAACTTTGAAGTTCAGCAAGGGTAAAGCCCAGAGTTGTCACAGCCGCTTGATTGCATTCCAATACCCTGCCCTCAGTATCTCTTAGCAGAACCGCATCATCGCTATAGCGAAACAATAAATCCTGGAGAGATTGAGACTGAGGGGCTCCCGCTTCATGAGGTGCTTGGATGGGTTGAATGAATCCCGCGAACAGCTGCTTAGACTCCTGCCTCAGGGGAAAGAGGGATAAGCGATTCCAAAAACTTCGACCATCCCTGCGATAGTTCAGAATATCAATAGATATGGGTGTGCCATTGTCTATGCTGTTACGAATTTTGGCCACTGTTTGATTGTCTGTGCTTTCTCCTTGTAGAAAGTTACACTTTCGTCCTAACACTTCAGAAGGTTCAAAGCCAGTAATCGTAGTAAATGCTTGGTTCACGTATAGAATGGGTTCGTCTTCTCGCGATACATCACTAACGACAACCCCTACAGGCAAGTGATCGATCATGTGATACAAAGACTCACTGCTAATATTCATGCATATCCTATGATTCGTGCGGCGTTACGACTACAATAATGTTTGTATAGTATCATGTTTGATCGATCGGACCGTTCTTATGGAAGACTGGAGTTTTTTCCAACCGGAGTTCTTGGAAGCCTTAAACCAGATTGAAATTTTCTTACTTCGAATGGAAGAAGGCCAAGACTTTCCTGTGAATATGCGATCTTGCTTGCGAAACCTTCATGTTCTTTCTACAGAAGTGCAGTTCTTAGGGTTAACAGAGATTGCAAAAAAAGTGCGGCATGTCGAAGAGCTTCTGTATGAAAACGTTAACCTCGGCTACCTCTCCAAAGATCTCGCCGATAGTCTATTGGTAAAAATCGATGGCATCCGTCACGATCTTAGCCAAACACCTGGCAAAGACTCCACGCTCGCTAGGGAGCAGCAGGCTACGGAAAGCTCCAAAGAGTCCAAGGCAGTGCCCATGGTGCAGCAAGCCCGCGAGAGGATTGCCAATGAGATGATCCATCGGGCAAAGTTCCCTTATGGACTCGCATTTGTGGTAGAGGACGAGGAGCTAATCCGAAAAAGCTTGAGTCGCAAGCTCAAACGAGCAGGATTCGATGTCTTAGAATTTGAGTATGCGAATGATGCTCTGGTGAAAATGGCTGAAGTCCACCCTGATATTATCATTTCCGATATCAAGATGGACGGTATCGATGGGCTTCAGCTTCTCGACAAGGTCCATGAGCACCGACCTTACCTACCAGTCATTTTAGTAAGCGGCTACCTCACCACGGAAACCTGCATTGATGCCTTGAGCAAAGGCGTTTCTGGGGTCATGGCAAAGCCGTTTAAGAGCGATCAACTGGTTGAAATGTGTAAGCACAATGTAAAGCGATATCGGGCTCAAAGGCTCCTCGACATGAGCATTTCCTATATGGGATACCAGATCGAAAGGGTTAGCCCCATCCTGGTAAATCATAGAGAAAATGAGTTGAACGAAGACCTTATGGAAGAATTCCAAGAGATTTTGGAACTCAAAAAGTCAATATAAGCCAAACTTCAGCAGCGACACAGGGAGCCCGACTTCAACCTAGCGCCTAGTCAAGTTGAAATTCTCCGCTAGGCGATAAGGAGCGAGCGAGTGACAAAGTCAACATCGCCGATCGACTAGGCACTAGGCTTCCTGGAGTTCGATCTCGCTTAGACATTGCTCGATACTAAACTGATAGTCGGGAAAAAGCTCTTTCAAGCAATCTGCTACCAACATGTGTTTATCATTGACCCAAGCTTCTTCTAGAAAATCGGCTAGATCTGATTTTCTTAGCTTGCTTAGCCAGCCGACTCATTGCTTCACAAAGGCTGCCAGACTTGGGTCTGACATGATGATGTTAATATCTGCTCGCATCGCCACCTCAAAAAAAACCCCACAGAGCGAAGGCCCCGTAGGGACAAGACAACAAAGGCAAACCTTTCGCCACTTATACTGACAAGATGATCAAATTGACGCATTCATCCCAACCTGCCACAGATTGAGAAGCAGATAGCGTGCCAACCTAAAAGCCCAGTGCCGTGTCACCATTAGAACAAAAAATAGCAGGTTAGCCTCACTGGAGGCGGCTAGTTTTACTCCACTACTGTAGCATAATACTTCAATGTTCTCCCTAGCAGTTGCTTTCTCTGGCAACAGGCTATACGCCGCTCCTGCAACAGGAATTCACTGACAGCTTGGCTAGTTCCAAACTAGTTATTGAAGGCACACAGCTTAGAAAGCCGTCTCGATCGAAGAAGGGGATTATCATCCGGCCGGATTCTTGCTATGATTCGTGAACTTGATGATCCAAAAGGAGGCGAGCGATTGTCAGAAAGATTTGATATCCCCACGGGCCGCACTATTGCCGGTAAATACCAGGTTAACAGCCTCCTTGGGGTTGGCTGGGAGGGCGAGGTTTACCTCGTGGAGGAACTGCAGACTGGCATTGAGCGGGCTGCAAAATTTTTCTACCCAGAGCGGAATGTTAAGAATCGCCGAGCCAATAACTTTGCCAAAAAACTTCATCGCAATCGCCACCACCATATCCTGGTCCAGTATCTCCACCAGGAACGAGTGAAACTGCAAGGCCACGATGTCACCTGCTTGGTATCCGAGTTTATCGAGGGTCAAATTCTTACTGATTACATTAAAAATCGTGATAACTCATTAGAATCATACGAAGCCCTGAGCATCCTTTGGGAGATTTGCTCCGGCTTAGAACCGGTCCACCAAGCCGGCGAGTACCATGGCGACCTTCACACCGATAATATTCTTATCAGACGCCAAGGCATCCATTTCCACATTAAGCTAATCGATTCGTTCGATTGGAAAGACAGCCGATCCAAGAATGTTCGACAGGATGTGGTAGACTTAGTAAGAGTTCTCTACGACATGGTGGGGGGGCGCGATCGCTACAGCGAAGTGGGCCCTGAGATCAAGGGAATCTGCTGCGGCCTCAAAACTTCGCTAATCAACAAAAAATTCAAGAACGCCGGCCAGCTCCGCAGCCACCTTGATAGCTTTCTTTGGGAATACTAAGAATGACAGAAGACAATCAGGACTTGGCTCAGTGCCTGATTTTGGGTCGCTTCCAAGTGGCTACCCGTACCCGGCCAGCCCCTGGAAAGGCTCAAAATGAAGATTCACTGGCAGCTAAAGAAGTTCCCAGTGGACTCGTAGCGTTGATTGCTGACGGAGTCGGTGGTTGCCCTCGCGCTCACGAGGCCTCTCAAGCAGTGGCTACCGAGCTAGCAGATCAGGCGGACAAGCAGGATTTCGACCTCATCACCTTTGCTGATAGATGCCAGGACCGCATCCGCGATATGAAAGTAGGAGCAGCCTCCACTTTAGCTTGTATCCAAATTGTAGAACATACTTTGCGCTACCTGATTGCTGGGGACAGCCTGGTGAAAGTTATTGGTGGCAGAGGTAAAATCAAGGACGAGTCACCCGGGCACTCGGTTTTAAACATGTGGGAATCCACAGGGATTCTCGACTCCATAGCCCCCTCTCGTCAAGTCCAAGCAGGATATGAGCTTCTTAACTGTCTCGGTAGCGACACCTGCTACTATCATATCAGCCCAATGATCCCACTGGCCCCTAAGGATATCATTCTCATCGCTTCTGATGGGATATTTGACAATCTCAGCAGCCAAGAGCTCGTGCAGGTGATAAGCAGTTCAGGCCCATCGGCTCTAGAAATCTGCCAAGGAATCTTCGAAGCCCTCGATCGATCTATAGCCCAGGCAAGCGATCCCAAGCTCGACGACTCTAGTCTGATTGTGATTCGCCAAACTTAAGGCCCTTGAGATCAAAAAGTAGCGAAACCTCTTGGTCTGACAAGGCTCCCGACTGATAAGAAAACATTTCGCCAGTCTTGAGCGCTAGGCTCCAGTCGGTATAACGTGGGATAATATAGTGATCGTGGCTCGTCATTAGAACCAGTGCTGATTGCCCCACCATCTGAAGAATCTCCATGAGTTCGTAGCGAGCCTTGATATCCAGATGCGAGCAAGGTTCGTCCAGAATTAAACACCGGGCTTCGCTAGCTAAGGCACGGGCGACCTGAGCTTTCTGGCGCTCACCTGAACTCAAGGTAGACAGCATCCGATCGCGCAAACCTAGCAGCTCCAAGCGTTCCAAAACCTTTTCCACCGCTAGGCGATCGTCTCTTGTGGGATAACCTTGGTTCCAAGGATATCGGCCGAGGCCCACCATTTCAACCAGGCTGATGTCAAAGGATAAGTCCAGCTCACTAGGTACCCATGCTACGTTCCGCGATCGTTCCTGGCTGGAATGGTCCTTTAGGTCCTTGCCCCAAAGCCTTATCTTGCCGTTATATTCCCTTTCTAAACCAGCTAGAATTCGAAGCATGGTGGTTTTACCAGCTCCGTTCGGCCCTAGAATGGTTACCAGGCCTGCGGATGGCAATGATAGCTCTGTTAAGGTGAGAATTCTACGGGACGATGCTTCAAAACTTAGGCCGCTGATCTCAAAACTAAAACCCATGACGACCTCGCTCCTTCAGCATAAGCCCCACAAAGACTGGTGCTCCAATCAAAGACAGAATTGCGCCCACCTGTAGCTCCTGGGGAGCCATCAAAGTGCGTGAAATGGTATCAGCCGCCACCACAAGAATCATTCCATTGATGCAAGAAACCTTGACCAAGTGTCTATGATCAGCACCTAGGTAGAGACGAGTGAAGTGTGGCACCATAAGCCCGACAAAGCTAATTCCTCCAGCAACGGCAACAGAGGCACCCACTAGCCCTGCAATGACGGCTATTGTTTGCCAACGGAGCTGACTGATCGGAACGTTAAGGCTTTGAGCCACATCCTCTCCTAAGTTCAATACATTCAGTCGCCGCGCAATGGGTCGACTAAGCCACAAACCAATAAGCAGCCATGGAAGAGCCATCAAAACATGTGGCCAACCTTTGCCATTAAAACTCCCCATCAACCAAAATAAGATTGATTGGGATAGATTAAACTCGTGGAGACTCAGTGATAATAGAAAGGTAGTCGTGGCCGCAAAAATCGAATTTATGGCGAAGCCTAGTAGTAGCAATCGACCAGGATTCTGAAAGGACTGCCAGGTAGAAAGTCGCCACACAAGACTGGTCGCGAGAACTGCTCCTATAAAAGCTGAAAACGGTTGGACGAGCCAGTGCTCGTAACCCCAACCTAGAAACATGGTTGTCACCACAAAAAGGTTAGCACCACTTACGGTACCTAAAATCGAAGGCCCCGCTAGGGGGTTTCGAAACAAGCCTTGGGATAAGACGCCGGCCATGGCCAGCGCTCCCCCACAAAGAGCAGAAACCAAAACCCGAGGCAGGCGAATGTCCCAAAGAATGATGCGACGGAGAGGATCATCAACTTGCGACACAAGCTGCCAACCCTGAGGCCCCCAACTGATTGCCCACAAAAGAACGAAGGTAAGAAGACTGAAACTCCAGATATATGCAGCAAGGGGGCTGACTTTAGATCGCACAAAGAATCTCCATGGCCTTTGTAATATGATGAGACACGGATGCCAAGTAGCGGCTTGGAACCATAAGCAATCGGCCCTCGCGAACCGCGGCGAGGTGTTGCCAACCTACTTGCCTCTTCATCTCATCCAAAAACTCGCTTTTACGATCTGGATCCGCGCCCACCACGATAAAGTCGGGGTTCATGACCAAAAGACTTTCTCTACTAACACGACTCCAGCCTTTCACACCTTGCTGAGTACCAGCATTGATCGCTCCAATCTTGGCAATCATGCTATCAAAGCTTGTGCCAGCGCCAAAGATCGTGCCATCCTTGCTGTAATTCACAATGCGCTTGCCCTTAAGCTTGCAGCTGTTCTTTAGCGTAAGTATGGTTTGATCCATAGATTCTATGAGAGCTTTCGCACGAGCCTCCTCATGAACTAGCTTGCCCATGATTTCAATATTTCCTTGAATATCAGAGATGCTGGCAAAGCTGCCCAGAACAAAGTATGGCACCTTGGCGACGTCTAAAATACGAAGCCATTCAGCACGAGTATAGCTAGCGACAATAACCAAGTCTGGCGTCATCTTTAAGAGCGACTCAAGCTCATCTCCAAATTGATGGGGCCAGGCTTTCGCTTCTTTATAAATCGCGCTATAGCGTGGATCGCGGGATAAGGGCGAAAGCGCCAGAATAGACTTCGGTCGGTCTTTGAGAAGGTGGACCAAAATCTCGTCTGCCCCAACAAACCCTGAAACCACCCGCGGTGGCTTGACACTGGTTTTGATTTCATGCCCACGACTATCTGTAAGCTTCTGGGGCGCAGCATGGACCTTTGCTGAAAATAGACTGAGCCCTAGAACACAGCAGAGAAGATTCCAATACAGCTTTAAAACTGCCAAGCAAGACCTCCAAAGATGCGACGAGGATATGGAGTATAACCTTCTGCGTGTACGATAGATTGATTCAATATATTTTCTCCACGAAGGTAAGTTTGGAGCCCACTGCTCCATCGGTAACCGTATTTTAAGGAGCCATTGGTATAAGAACTGAGGTTCTCGCCATCAGCATCAGGGCGTTCCGAAGCCCAGACCCCCTGCAAGAAAACATCGTGGGAGCCACTCGTTACCCCATAGCTCAGCCCTGCACTGCGTTTGGGTTGCCTAGCCAGAGTTTCGCTATCATCGTGATCGTAGCGCAGTGATGCATACCAAAGTCCGATCTCATGGTCCGGTCGCCACTGCCAAGCCCCATAGACTTCTGCTCCTTCGTACTGGCCTTCACCCTCAATGTTAGAATAGGAACTGGTGATATACGAGAAGTCAATCTCATCGGTGAGATTTCGTCGATAGGTGTCGGCCCTCAGCAGCCACTGGTCTGCCTGGTACATGTAGCCAGCTTCGATGGCTTTGCCGGATTCTGCTTTAAGATCTGGGTTACCATATGAGCTATAACTTCGGTAGAGGCTTGGTGCCTTGAAGCTGGTGCCCGTGCGAACAAACGCCATATGCTTACGATTCTCGTAGACAATTTCTGCACTGTAAGTGGCCTGATCTCCAAAATCATCAAATTGATCTTGTCGCGCACCAAGCTGGACGAGCCAATTTTCAGCAAGACGAGTATCAGTTAATAGAAAATAGCCAAGGGAACTACGGCTCTCATTGCGCTCTTCAACTTCTGTGAACTCCTCACGTAGTTGAACCCCTGCGTCCACGTGGGTAGCGCCAAACGCTCGACCAAACTTAAGCTCACTAAACTGCCCCTCGCCATCGAACTTAGAGGTTCCATCGAAGGGAAATAAAGCATCGATCTCATCGCGATACTCCCGTTGCACCTGATGATAGCTGACTTTGATACTGCTGTACCAAGTTCCTCCATCATAACGCCCTTGAAGGCGAACAGCCTTCATCTGATCATCAGAAACAAAATTTAGATCGTCTCGGACCAGCTCGTCAGCAAAGCTATATCGATCCAAGTCTTTCTCAGCGTCAGCCCGCTCAACATTGAGGCTTGCGACCCATGGTCCTTGACTCCAAGTCGCCCGTCCATAAAACGCCTGTCGTTGATAGCGATCTTTTTCACTATTTCCTTCAGCTTCTTCAGCCTCGGAAAAAGCTTCATCATCGATCCCATGACCAGCAAACAGGAGGCTCCATTCTTCGTTCAAGTTGATCCCATAAGATAGGTCCAATCGTTTATAACTGCGATTGCTCACCTCTCCTAGGAGGCTGCCGCCATCCACCTGCGTCCGCGTAATAATATTGATCGCCCCAGCCAAGGCGTCCGAGCCATAAGCAACTCCCATGGGACCCTTGGCCACCTCAATGCGTTCCACTTGATGAACACCGAGGTGATCGAGAGATAGAACTCCCGAGATTTGACTTTGGTCTGACACTGGAATACCGTCTATCAGCACCAAGATATGGTCGTTAGTGCTGCCCCTTATGGAAACGCTGGTGTTGCCCCCCATGACTCCAACTCGGGTCACATGAACTCCGGGTATCTGAGCTAAGTAGTCGACTAAGCTAGGTGCATTCTGCCGCTCGATTTCATCCCGATTGATAACGTAATGGGACCGGGTGAACCGATCCAATGTGCGTGTGCGAGTTCCGATGACCGACATCCGCTCCGTTTCATCAGTAGCCCCAAAGGCTGCTAGGCCAGTGTTTATGAAGCCTAAAGCTAACACTCCAATTTGTAGACGGTTCATCTTCCCTCCCCCGGCGTGGACTTTCTCTAGCATGGTAAATCAACGTATTTCTTCACAAAGAAATTCTTGGTTATAGCCACTAATGCCGGGCAAATCTATTAGCAATTATGACGCTTATAGCCACTTACCGGGAGTTTCTGCCTACTGCCGTAAGACTTATCCCTACCGGCAAACCAGCTCACCCAAAACCTGATTCTAATGATTTACTCATAATTTCCGATAGTTTAGCCGGACAAGTAAAATCAAAAGCACCCTGGATACTAGCTTGAGATACTTCTTATCTACATTGCTATTTAGCCTGCTTTCTTTGGAAGTCTTAAGCGCTTCACCAAAGCCGATTATCGATCGCAAGCTAAGCTACGAAGCTT
Organism: Pseudobacteriovorax antillogorgiicola; assembly: GCF_900177345.1. Classification (NCBI taxonomy): domain Bacteria; kingdom Pseudomonadati; phylum Bdellovibrionota; class Oligoflexia; order Oligoflexales; family Pseudobacteriovoracaceae; genus Pseudobacteriovorax; species Pseudobacteriovorax antillogorgiicola. Next base: position 47,243 of record NZ_FWZT01000004.1, on the reverse strand, counting down.
TTGTCTACGAAGATAAGACAGGCCAACTCACAGCGCACGATATCATCTCGGGCCCAATGACCGCAAAATTCCAGTCCCTGAAAGAGACCGGACGAATCAGTTACGGCTACACTGATTCGGTATTTTGGCTCTATGTGGACATCACGAACGACAAAGAATACCCACTCCATGCCTATATTGGCAGCCTTCGACCTGATCCACTTGTGCTTGATATGTATGAAGTCGTTGGGGACCGGATCATCCAACACCGCGGCGGCACCTCGGTCCCAATTGCTGAGCGGGAGTCGTTTCGGCGACTTCATTTCTTTGAGGTCAATATTCCCGCCAAGAGCATGCAGCGATTTTACTTCCGAACGTACTCATCGCTGGATATGACTCTGGACTTGCATCTCTTCGACGAAAATAGCTTGTTGATGACCCAAGTGCAGCTCGACCTAACCCACTTTGCATATTTCGGAATGATGACGAGCCTAGTGATTTACAGTTTGTGTCTCTATCTGTTTCTACGAAGAATTGAATATCTTATCTATGGCCTGTTCGCTGGCAGCATCGCTGTTTCAGCATTTATTTATTCAGGTTTTTTAGAGTATTGGGATATTCAATTGGGGCCATTAACCTCGAACCAACAAGCTAGACATGCTATGGCCATAAGTCCTATCCTAACGATGATGTATACGATACAATTTTTGAATCTCAAATCTCTTTCGAAATGGGTGTTCCGATTCGCCCAAGCTCTTCTCTGCTATTGTCTTATGGTAGCCATATATAGCTTCATCGAACGGTCGCCCTTTGGAGCATTGCTATTGGTTGGATCTCAAGCGAGCACTATGTTCGCATCGTTTTTTCTCGCCTGTTATGCGGTTTATCGTGGAAGAAAATCGGCGATCTATTATGCGACTGGCACATTTATTTTTATCTGTACCATCATCATCTGGACTCTAGGCAATCAGGGGGTCATAGAAAAAAGCTACTTTGTGGCATTTACCCCACTCTTCGGAGGCGCCCTAGAAATGCTGTTCACCATGATCGCCCTATCTTGGCATTTCAAGGAATATCAGGAATACCAGTTTGCCAAAGAGATGTCCGATGCTGAAGCGGCAAATCTTAGAACTTTGGTTCAGGTTGTGTGTCACGACATTGCCAATCCCCTAAGTGTTATCATACTGGCTAAGAAAATGGCTCAGAAGCTTAATATTGAAGATCCAAAACTACAAAAAATCTTTGAAAATGTTGATCGCGCCAGTCGCTCGATCAATGCTATCATCGCTCAGGTGCGCCGAATCCAGTCGATCAAGTCAGGCAAATTCAAGGTAACGTTAGAGTCAGTCAGCATCAAATCCCTGTTTAGCGATGTTCAGTTCAATCTCGAACAGAAGGCAAAAGCCAAAGGAATCACCCTGACTTTTAATCTAGCCGCGAATTCAGAAGACGACCTGCTGGCGCTTGCAGAGCCAACATCCTTGTCTCATGACGTGATCAGCAACTTTGTATCCAACGCAATTAAGTTTTCGAAAAAAGGCGACGACATCAAAATTCGCGCATATATGAACCAAGGCAAAATCATATTAGAGGTTATCGACCAAGGAATCGGCATCCCCAAGAACATCTTAGAGAGTATTTTTTCACCATCTAAGGCCACGTCTCGGCCAGGTACAGAAGATGAATCAGGAACTGGCTTCGGGATGCCTTTAGCCAAGTATTTCATCGAGCAATACGGCGGCACCGTCGCCGTTGAAAGTCGCGACATCAGTCAACACCCTGAAAGTCATGGCACCACTGTCCGCACTGAACTCACCGCTTACAAGGCAGCCCCCTGAGAGTCTGAATAGCTTTCATGATAGCGATGTTTCATCACTTTCCAGGTTTTTTTGTGATTTAGGAAACCGAGCTACTTGTTCTCTTGCGATGCCATTCGAATTTAGATTTCCTACCAATAGATCAGAATAGGGCCAAACCCTTTGATTTCTTTATAGTTGATCCGATGGGAGAACTAGGAGACCTGTCGATGACGAACGCTTTAAAAGTTTTGCTTAGCGGGCTGGCCATTGTCGCTAGTTCGTTGGCCCAAGGTAGCCCTCAAGAAGCACTTCCCGTAAGTAAGACGATGGATGGTGTAGAGATGGCATTATGGGGGCGTTACTTTATCGACTCACAAGACTTATCCGTCAGCGCAGCAAGTCGCTCCCCACACCGTTATACTGAACAAGCAGCATCCACAACAGGACACTTTGGGCCAAAGGCAGAAAAAAATGCCCTTTTTGCCCGATACGTGCTTCATAACCCAACGACAGAACCTATTGAAGTTGTCATGCAGCATCGCTGGGATACCGTTCACGCAATCGATCTTGTCATTCAATACCCCGGCCTTGAGCAACGACGAAGTCTGAGTCGAGATCATTCCCTAGATCAGCGAGATTACGGCTACCGACTCCTTCACGCCTCTTTAGAACTTCTGCCAGGGACAACAGTCGTTTATGCCAAAATTACAGGGGCGGACTTTCTTAAGGGTAATATCGATCTTTGGACAACACGAGTCTTTCAAGACTACGTTTTGCAGGAAACAATGCTCATGTCAGCACTCGTCAGTGTTGTAGGGGTATTCGTGATCTCATTTTTTATCATGTGGGCTACCACCCGCGAAGTCGTTTTTCTTTGGCCCGCAGTTGTCTTCTTTACCTTCTTGACCTTCAATGCCCACTTCAGCAACTTCTACCTTTATGTCCTCGACCTCTTGGACATTCCTTACTACGATCCGAGTCTCTTTATCATGCTGTCACCGCACCTCTGCCTTTACAGTGTGGCTCAATTTACCAGCAACTTCTATGACTTGAGACACTCGTCACCAAAGCTTCACCGCTTGTTTGTGTGGGTCAGTCGGTTGATGCTTGTTTTTTGGCTTCTGGTAGGCCTATCAAATTCTCGTTTGCTTAACACCTCTCTGATCCTTCTTGGCAATCTTATCACGATGATTCCAGTTTTCATTTGCGCTTTTTGGATGGTATTGAAAGGTTATCGACCTGCATACTACAACCTGGGAGGCTGGCTACTACTTTGCCTGGGTAATGCCCTCGCTGTAAGCGCAATACTCGGCTTTACTGACAAATTTCTCCAATCAGACAAGGGCTTGCTTTTCGGCTCAGCTGGTCTAGCGACATGTCTTGCTCTGGCACTGGGAGACAGAATCAATCTGATCAATCGGGATAGAATCAAGATCTTAGGCTCTCAGCAGGCATTACAGGCATCCTTAGAAGCTGCAAGTCTCGTCCAAAATCGTTTTCTTGCTCGTGATAAAATCCCTGGTTTTTCCCTTGCCAGTTACTATCACACTGCTGATATTGTCGGAGGTGATTGGTATTCCTTTCACGAGCGCAACAACTGGGGGCTATTCTTTATCGGTGATGTAACAGGCCATGGCTTATCGTCAGCTCTGATGACAGGCAGTGTTGCAGGTGCGATTAAGTCTTATATGAATGATGAGCATAGTTCATGTGAACCTCAAGAGTTTCTACTTCGCCTTGCTAGCAACCTCAACCGGGTGATTATCGATTGTAACTCTGATGATGACGCGATTCTATTGACAATGGCTGTAGTCATGGTGGATCGCGTCGAGGACAAGGCTTACTACCTGAATGCTGGCCACCCTGGTTTGATGTTACTTCAGGATCAGTCGATCAAGCCTATGATCATACCTGGCTCTCCCATGGGATTTCGAAAAGACCCCAAGTTTAGAGTGAGTCAATTCACATTTTCACCAGGCTCCGTGATATTCATGTATACAGATGGTCTCACCGAGAACTCGTCAGCAGAAGGTCAGGTGCTCACCACCAGAGCTATTGGCAAATTACTCAGTTGTGAAGCTAGCATTCAAGATAAGGCCCAGAAGATCAAAGAAGCTATCCAGAGCGTTTCTGAAGGTCATCCAGCCGAAGATGACTGTACCTTTGTGTTGATAGAGCGGTTGGATAATGATCACAGTCAGATTTTAGAGATATCTGCAGCCTAGATGCGCCGCTCGAAATACCACTAGCCAGCGGGAATGGCAATCACACGTATTCCATCCAATGCGGTACCAGCTCGATCGGATACTCCTATTTCTAGGAACTCAACCTTGACCCGATCAACTTGAGCTTTAAAGATAAGCTTCCCACGGCGCCAGTCCGCCTGGTATGTGATCGTTGCTTCCTGCCAAAGAGTATCGCCGTTGACCTTAACTTCCATACCCATGGATTTCGCTGGATTGTTACGGGCATTATACCAGAAGTCTAGCAGATAAAGGCTGCCCGCTGTAAGTTCAAGATCCTGCTCAATTCCGACATTTCCTGCCTCAATAGAGGGATCGGTAAAGCAGCCTCCGTCAAGATCGAGAAACTGCTGCCCAAACTTTGCCGCTTCACCTGTAGTGGGGTTGCTGGTATTAAGCTCAAAGACAGGGATCATATCAGGGCAGTTATTATCCTCTTGAAGAGTCGCCGTCCAAGCGGAGCCCTCTCCATTCGCAACATAGATGCGAAAGGAAACATCCGTTGCATTATCAGCAACACTGATCGCCTCGAAGTCACCGTCCTCAAGCAAATTATTAACAGAAGCATCGCGGCTCACCTCCCAGTCGCGGAGCATTTGACCACCAGGGTATACAAGCTCGATCCGCCACATGGTATTAATAGCAGGCAATTCAAACTCCAAGCTGTTTTCATTTGGAAAAGTAAATGGGTGATCGGCAAAAGCCCTATCATCTGCCAAAGAATAAAGGTTAAGCATCTCTACCCTACCAGCTCCAAAACCAGCTTGAATTCCCGCTTCATCGATTTGACAAGCCATGGCTGCGCTTTCAGAGCCCTCAGATCTTTGGCAGCTTAAGAAGGCACCAGCAATACTCACCGGCTCGCTCACGATAGTGTCAGGTTCTGGCTCCTCATTGGACGTTCTCTGAACGGCTTTCGGCGCATTTGATTCTTCCGCTTGATCAGGATTGCTACCGACTAGCTTACTTGGATCGCTGCAAGAAAACGAAAGAATCGCTCCCATAAGGTATAAGTATCGCAACATTTAAGGGCCTCCTGGAAGTCTCTATCGGCCGCACCCTACGGCTCCTTTATCACAGCTAATTTGATGTAGTAATTCGGAGGAGTAGCTTCGGACATTTCCCAATTGGCAGCGCTCTGGATTAGACATCTTGCTCCAAGGCACCGAAACTTTTACTGGTATATTTGGCACTGATGAGCTATGGTCGCGGCCCAAAATGAATGTCAGACTGCCATGTCTGTAGGGAATTTCAATGAGTTACGGGGCATAGAAACACATGAATCAAACGCACGACGAGCAAATTTACATTCCGCAGGAAGGGGAGTCCCAATTAACCTTTCGGGCGGTAGCCGCTGGTTGCCTTCTTGGTGGAATAGTTACCAGCATGAACCTCTACCTTGGCCTAAAGATTGGCTGGAGCATCGGTGGTTCATTGATGGCGGCTATCCTTGGCTTCGGACTCTTCGCACTTATCAAACCGAAAAAACCCTACTCCGTGCTTGAAGCAAATATCACACAAACAGCCGGTTCAGGAGCCGGATCTATGGCTTCTGCTGCTGGGCTTTTAGCACCAATACCTGCCATGGGGATGTTGGGGGAAGAGATCCCTACCTGGGGTTTGTTCGCATGGTCGTTAGCAATCGCCTATTTAGGTGTGATGCTCGCCGTACCTCTTCGTCGCCAGTATGTGGTAATCGAGAAATTACGATTTCCCACTGGTACGGCCACAGCAAATACAATCGTTGCCATGTTCGCATCGGCTGGTGAATCCTTGCGAAAAGCTAAGGTCCTCAGTTATTTTAGTGTTGGAGCATTTCTATATATAGTTTCGTCATACTTCATACCTCAGCTAGAATCGCCGCCGTTTCATAAGTGGTTCGACATCTCTGCTCTGGGTGTCATGGCGCTTTGGGGCTTTAAGCTCGCCGTGAGCCCAATGTTGTTCGGAGCTGGGCTATTGATTGGTCCTCGTGTCGGCGCTTCACTCATAGGTGGTGCCATTGCAGGCTGGGCTCTCCTTGGCCCCTCCATCCAAAGCATTGGTTGGGCCCCCCATGAAAATCCCATGGTTATATTCGACCAAGAAAGCAAGCTTTGGGGTGTGCGGGGTTGGATTCTGTGGGTTGGAGTAGCCATCATGGTAGCAGACGGCTTAGTTTCACTTGCCCTTTCTTGGAAAACCTTCATGACAGCGTTCCGAGGAACAAGAGATGCGATGTCCCATGGAGATTTAAAAGAGACATCCCAAGAATCGACAAGTATTCCAAACAGCTGGTGGATGGGCGGCTTCGCCCTTGCAAGCATCGCCACAACGATCGTTGCTAGTCTTGTCTTTCACATTCCTCCCTTACTTACAGTCGTTGCTATCTTTCTATCAACGATCCTTGCCAACGTCGCCGTTCGCTCTATTGGAGAAACCGATATTAATCCCGTAGGAGGCATGGGTAAGGTCACCCAAGCGATTTTTGGTTCCGTGTCCTCCTCGATGGCAACGAATCTCATGTCAGCTGGTATAACTGGTGCTGGCGCGTCCCAGGCTGGCGATATGATGCAAGACTTGAAAACAGGCCACCTACTGGGAGCTTCTCCCAAAGCCCAATTTAAAGCCCAATTGATCGGCATTCTCTCTGGGGTATTTTTTGCTGTACCCGTTTACCTTGTATTCGATCAGGCCTATGATATCGGAGCAGCAAACTCCCCTCTCACAGCTCCTGCTGCCCAAGCCTGGAAGGCTGTCGCCGAGGTGATGTCGAAAGGCTTCGCCGCCTTACCACCCATGGCTGGTTGGGGAATGCTAGCTGGCTTCCTGCTGGGAGGTTTGTTCCCTGCAATCAAGCGCTTTTACCCGAAGCTTGCTCCCTATACGCCAAGTGGTTTGGCTTTAGGCATTGCTTTTATCGTTCCGGCAAAATACTCCATTATCATGTTCCTCGGCTCCCTAGCTTACATGATTTGGCAGCGATGGCGTCCGAGTAGCTTTGAAGCATTGGTTTTCGCAGTGTCGTGTGGGCTCATCGCTGGTGAAGGCTTAGCAGGCATCACAAACGCGATCCTAACTTTGATTGGAGTCCCTAGCCTCTTCTAAGAGCTTACGATACCAAGTCCAAAAACTCGTTTTTTGGCTGGCATCATACACTTGATGCCAGCAATCGTGCCCCCAGCTAAGGGGCACAAACTCCGATAGCCCTCCTTGAAGCTTGATTGCTGACACCATACTTTCCACTAATTTATATGACACTACCTGATCATCCTTGCCGTGATAGATGATAGACGGACAATTGCTCAATGCCTTTGCATCGGAAATCTTTGGAACAGCACCGACTACGGAATAGCCTAGGTAGGGAAAGGCATTTCGCGCCACCAACTCCAAGACAGCGGTACCCCCAACACTGATTCCGGCTAAGACAATTCGATTTGGGCTATAGCCATGATTATCCACCATGTCCTTAATGATTGATTCAATATCGTCTAGGTTCCACTGGCGTCCTGTTGAGATAGGCGATACTAGTGTGAATCTTGGGAATCTAGCATCGAAGTCATAGATCACCCGAGGGGGAACCTGCATTCTCATAAGCCATGTACCTTGACCCGCACCATGTAAAAAAACCAGTAGATCCTTGGAGCTCGGATAGCCATCCGATTCAGTAATAAGGTACTGACAGCCGCTGCCCAAGGCTTCGCAGATTTCACATACGGTCCTCTGTAATCTAGGAACTTGTGTTCCCTCTTTGCTAAAAAACTGGCATCGAGCTGCAAATTGTTGAATATCTTCCCACGAGTGGAAGTTCGCATTAAAGACTCTTAGGCAGATGCTGCACAGCAGAAGCGACTCTTGCTTACTTCGTGCACGGGTACGAGCTGATGGGGCCTCCAATAGAACGTTGTGAGGCGTTGACCACTCTTTGACTAGATAAGTCTTTATCTGAAGACTGCGATCTTCTCTTGGAACGATCTCTAAAAGCATCTCTCTGGCCATATCAGGAGAATCACAGCGAAATGGAATCTGTTGCACCTTGCGGTTGCAGCGTGCTGACATAAACACTTGGTAGAAGTAAGAGCGAAGCTCACTACCAGCAATGAAGGTTGTAAACGGCTTGCCGATCACCCCCTCGGCTAAGGTTGAAGCTCCCGCTTCGCTAGCGAACTCTGCAAAGTTGCTATCCACATGATCAATGATATTGGTTGGTGAAATCCGATAGATACAGCTAAGCTTCATGATGCCTCCTCCCCCAGTTCGGAGCCAAGGCTTTAACTAGCCTTCTTGCTAATTGTTAGACACGTAAACTGTCTAAGAATCTCTTCTTTATCAATAGGCTTTACCAGCTTTTCATCAAAGCCGATCTTGATCAAGGACTCTCTCTCGTTTCCGTATATATCGGCGGTTAAGGCTATAACGGTTGATGGTTCGCGACGCTCCTCTTCCTCGATCTGCCTCATGTGCACCACCGCTTCGTTACCATCCATTTCGGGCATCTGTAAATCAAGAAATACAAAGTCGTAGTTTTGGCTCTTAAACTTATCAACAGCGATACGTCCGTTTTCAGCATAGTCGACTGAAAAGTCCGTTTTCTTAAATATTGCCTTAGCTAGAAAGGTATTGTCTGGTGAGTCATCGACAAATAGTATTTTGGCATTCTGCCGCATGGTTTCTTGCAGAGCGTTCTGCATTGCCAGTGGCTGGCTATCATTGAGCTTCTCACCTATGGCAGCATCTTCGACTACCGGTAGGATCACCTGAAAGCAAAAATTCGAACCACTTTTTTCTTGGCTGTTATCCTCAACCCAGATACGCCCTCCCATAACCTCAATGACCTGTTTCGATATAGCTAAACCTAAGCCTGTGCCACCATACTTTCTTGTTGTCGACTGATCGACCTGAGAAAACTCTGAAAAAATTTCAGCCTTCTTACTATCAGGAATACCAATTCCCGTATCTGAAACAGTAAAAAGTACTTTATCCTTACCAAGCTCTTTCAGTCTGATTGCAACAAAGCCTTGTTTGGTGAATTTTAAGGCATTGCCAACTAGATTGATCAGAACTTGCTTCAGACGGAGGCTATCTCCATAGCGATACTGGTAGACACCATGAAGAATATCGTTTTTAACTTCAATCAGTCCCTGAGATTTTGCCTTGAAAAGGTTAGTAACTTCACTAACCACCTTATGCAGATCAAACTTCACGATATCAAGCTGAAGCTGCCGCGCTTCAAGCTTTGAAAAATCAAGAATATCGTTGATCAAGCTGAGGAGATTTTCTCCTGCGTTCAAAATTACATCGAGATTTCTGAGCTGATGAGGATCTTTGATCTCCTCTTTCATGATTTTGGAAATTCCCAATATTGCATTCATGGGCGTACGGATCTCATGGCTCATTTTAGACAAGAAGTCAGTTCTATGCTGTAGGGCTGCATTCAGATCATGATTGAGAGCCTTCAGTTGCTCATGTTCCTGGTTGAGCGCACTTTTAAGCATGCGACGAGTTCTGAGTTCCCTTTGCTTTTGGGATTGCAACAAGACCCCAGTCGTTTCAATAATAAGATGAAGCAGGTTCCTGTCGGATTCTGATAGCTCATCTTCAATAACAATCGCAACATAGCCAACCGCGCTTCCGAAGGCCTTCATTTCGATTTTTTCGGGAGTCCCAGCGCCCACGGTCGATACAAGGCGAGTTGCCTGGTTGCTTTCTTCCAGGAAATAGATCGCAGCCTGCATCAGATTCAATTCGGACTCCAAGTAGCTGTGCGATAAGCGTGCGATTTTCTCTAAGTCACTGACATGAATAGCCCGACGCCAGAACTGATTGATCTTGAGCAAATTATTGAGTTGATACTCTTCACGGCATATAGTCATGCTTAAACCTATTCTCTCCGACATACTCTACACAAGTATCGGCCGATTGTTCATCGGAAAATATGATATTCGGGTGAACTTTGATGAATTTAGTTTAGTTTAGGTAGTTGCAAATAGGCAGTAGTACCTACATTTTCTTCCGACTCAAGCCAAATTTTCCCTCCTAAGCGATCGGCGAAGCGCCTAGAGAAACTCAAGCCAACTCCCAATCCAACGGAAGATTCCCCCGGGTCTCCTAACTGTCTAAACATTTTGAAAGCTCCCTCAAGATCTCTAGCCGGTATGCCTTGACCATTGTCTCGTACATAGATTGTCGTCATAGCATCGCCTTCCGAATCGATTACCCCCAATTCAATTACTTTTTTTGATGAGTGATTGTACACCACACCGTTCATGATCAAGGCCTCCAAGATATAAGATATCGCGCTGTGATCAGTGAAAGCGTGGGGAAGATCGTCGTCGAAGAAGAATGTGCAGCCTGCAGACTTAAATCTCCTTGTCAGGTCCCCTATTAGTGCAGTCAAATCAACATCTTCCAGCTTCATTTCCATCTGACTGATATTAGAAAACTTGCTAAAACAGTCAACAATACGCCCCAAAGTTTCACCATCCTGGTGTAACGCGAGCCAGCTTTCATTAGACTTTATCTTAGGAAAATCATCGATCAGTTTGTTTAGGTGCAAGCTAAAACCTTGTAAAAGCCCTTTCAAATCAGTTGATGAAAAGTATGCGAAATCAACAAAGTCCTGATGAGATCGGATAAATCGATGTTCAGAGCTATCAAGCTTTTCTTCCATAGACTTGACTTCATTGATGTCGAGAAAGGTAATCACCGCCCCTCCTATGGATCGATTCACCATATAGGGAATAACCTTCATCACGTACCAGTTTTCATTGTAGATTCTTGCTGGTAGGGTTCGCTCAACCCCGCCCCCCATCACCCCATGAATCACATCAATTAAGTTCTCGTGATTAAACTTATATACGAAGCTCTCGATACTCCTGCCGATGTCATGGTTTAGGATGCCAAAGTTTTTTGAGATAGCGGGCGTGATACGCCGAATATTTAAGTTTTTATCAATAAAGATCGTGCCAATATTCGCACTTTGGAGAAGGTTATCAATGTCATCTTCAAGGGTAGTCAGTTCTTCGATTTTCTTTTGAAACTCTGAGTTCACCGTGTAGAGTTCTTCATTGACGCTATGCAGCTCTTCGTTGGTGGATTGCAGCTCTTCGTTAGAGGCTAGCAACTCTTCATTGGTGGCTTGCAGCTCTTCATTGGTCGTTTCTGATTCCTCTAAGGCTGTATTCAGCTCCTCCTTGCTAATACGAAGTTGAAGCTCCAGATCTTTAATGATGTGCTTGGATGTGTCGCTGACGTCGTAATTTTTCGTCTGCTTGACATGTTCGACGCCATCTTCAAAATGAATTAGATACAGTCCGATAGTTAGAGTATCCGGCTCAAAAATAGGAGTGATGATCAAATTGATAGGATGAGGTATCTGCGAATGTTTGATGTTTTCAAAGCGAACAGGAGTCGCCTCCTTCTCGGCCCGAAACAAACCGGATAGTAGGATAGAACGCAGCTCATCATCAATAAGCTGACCAATGTTATTGGACATTCGACCTGATTGAAAACTGAGGTAGTTCTTAGCATTGCCAAGCAGGTGCAATACCTCTTCATCTGCATTCAAGACGATACAATCATGGAGAAGGTGCTCCAATATGCGATCGTAGCTACTACTGGTTATGGAATTCACTTTCAGGCGATTTCCAGGCCGAGCTTGAACAGGCTTGATTTTGGAATTTGGAGAGGCTTTCATAGCGCTAAGGGGAAAACGCGAATCATTAGTCTTGCGAAACATACGAAATGATGAGCTTTCCGTTGCAAAATCCCGGCTGAAGTTACCTAACCCTTCGCTCGGCCCAAGGAATAGATAACCATTCTTCTTTAGGGCAAAGTGGAAGGAAGAAATCACCCGTTCCTGAACACTTTGCTTTAAATAGATCAGCAGATTCCGACAAACTACGAGATCCACTTTGGTAAATGGAGGATCAGTCAGTACATTTTGTGCTGCGAAGACAACCATATTACGCAGCTCTGCAGAAACGTAATATTGATTATCTCGCTTCTTAAAGAACTGCTCCACATGGTGGGGTGCAATTTCGACTATCTGTGATTCGTTATATACTCCCTGATTGGCATAGGCAAGGGCCTCGCGATTGATATCACTACCGAAAATCTTGATATCATAGGCCTGCTTTATTTTCTCTGAATACTCTTTGAATAAAATCGCTATGGAATAAACCTCTTCTCCAGAGGCACAACCTGCGACCCAAATCCGAATCTCGCGAGTTTCAGAGTTTCGATGAAAGATGTTGGGAATGACTTCTTTAGCTAGAAATTCAAATGCTGTTTGATCGCGAAAGAACGACGTCACGCGAATCAGCAAATCTTGACAGAGTCGCTCCTTCTCCTGCTCATCTGACTTGAGCCGCGCAACATAATCTTCTAAAGAGTTTAGAAGGAGCGCTTTAAGTCTCCTCTCAATCCGGCGGTATATAGTTTTCTCTTTATACTCACTAAAATCAATCTTTTTATAGTTATAGATGATAGTAAAGATCTGTGCGTATAGATCATCCGAGGAATCACTACCGGACTTTTCATGGTGTTTTTCCTGAACAGAGGGGTTTGCCACATATTGGCCAATATATTTGGGGATATCAGCAGCGACTAGCACCTTATTTACAGCATTGGTCGACAAAGCGCTTTTAGGCATCCCATCAAACTTAGCTTCCTCTGGATCTTGTACAATCACAAGCCCACAGTGCTCCGAGATTTCTAACACCCCGCGGGAGCCATCGCTGCCAGTTCCTGAAAGGATCACGGCAATCCCGTGGCTTTGGGCATCCTCTGCCAAGGATTTGAAGAAGATATCAATGGGAAGATTGAGGTTATGATCTCGCGTCTGCTGGGTCAGAAATAGAAAACCGCGATTGATCGTCATATTTACTTTGGGCGGGATCAAGTAAACCGTATTCCGCTCCACAGCCATCTCGTTCTCAGCTACGACAATTTTCATATTGGTAAGTTTTGCGAGCAGTTGATCCATCAAACTTTTAAAATCAGGAGAAAGATGCTGGATCACGATAAATGCTAATCCGGTGTCTTCGGGTAAATGGCTAAAGAAACTTTGCAATGCCTCAAGGCCTCCGGCAGAGGCACCCACTCCAACAATAAAGTCAGGTTTATTTTGTATGCTATTCACAATTTACCTCAGCTGTGAAAGGATCGGGACTTCGGTACTTCATTGAATATAGTACCTTTATGCGATCACTTCTAGCTCGGATTTTCGCTAACGCAACTTGGGTTTTAGATGCTTCCAAGCCGGTTCTTGTTGAATTTGCAGGGGGCGACGATGTTTGATAATGAGATAGCTAAAGAATATAGAAATGTGACATAGCCCTACCCAGAATATCACTAAGCTAGGCATCGAACTTTGGATGATCCAGAAAACTCCTGATATTCCAAGGATGACTAATCCAGGCACCCAAGATAAAACGAAGGCAATGCCTAATGGCTCCCGTCGCCATGCTGATAATAAGCTCTGCCACAATATGAGAACTCCCCAAAGTGCGCTGTTGGCATAGTAAACTAATATGAGCCACGGCTTTCCTCCAGTACTGGCACTGATAATAATAAAGGCTGAGCTTACTAAAAGAATCCACTTTAAGATTACTGGCCCTAGAGACGATCGTAGGCCTATGACATGACTCATAGCAAAAAATAACGCGACCTGAGATAAGACTCCACTTATCAGGTAGCCGTAGGTCAATAGCCATTGGCCATCATAGGCAGGCCAGTGCCATGACACCAGCCCAGACGCCACTAGCTGATTGCTAAAAAATAGGACGATAAAAGTACCATATAAAAAAAGAACCATCTTTTTTAAAGGGTGTAGCAGAGCGTGAATCATTCCTGCGTAAAGCCAAACAACTAGGGTTAAGGGTATGAGCAAGCCCAACCCATACCACCAACGCCACAGATAGCGAGAACGATCCCACTCAAGGTGGAGCGGTAGACTCAGAACTCCTGATGATTGCATGCGCACCAGCACCTGATTCATACCTTTTTTTAGCCCCCAAGACAGCACTGGATAACGGTACGGTAGTGTTTGAGAATCTTGAGACAATGCTGCGCCTTGTCCAGAACTCGTAGCGAGGACTTTTCCACCTTGGACTACGAAAAATGCAACCGAACTGCTTTGAGCGAAGCGGAATTCCAAAAACGCAGTCTGTAGCGCTCCACTATCATTGACAAGCTGAATCAAAGCCCATTCCGTCTTATCTCTTGTGGCTAGTCGTCGATCCATATTTTCATAATATTGGCCCTCGCCAAAGTGAAATTTCGTGAGCGCTTCTTGAGGGCTTAGATCGCTCGTCTGATCTTCAAGAAGAATCAGGTACGACTCTAAATTCTTGCTTTGCTGGCCCTTGATCACGACAGGGCTTGCATTCATGAAATGTGACGCAACTAAGACCAATACAGCCACCACCCTATTCATCGCCACATCTCCATCAAGAACAAATTTCAGGTTCAATGTCTCTTAACATGGATCTATAGCAAGGGGCAAAATGGATTTACCAGTACAACGTCTTCTATGGGCTGGAGCGAAGTTTTTTAGTAGTTTTAGAAATGTCTAAGAGCCCGAACGGGCTCTGACTAAGTTCAAGGAGTAGGTTCTACAGGCTCTGGAATTTCAAACTGTTGCGCAAGCCACTCCGAAAGAATCATTCCGCCTTCACTTTCACCAAAAGTTGGATTCCCTAAAGGCATCCGGCCGGTAGAGATTGCATTATAGGCAAGCTCTGCATTGGCGATTACATCTTCTTGGCTTGCAAGGGATATGCCCGCAGCGGGGAATGCTGCGTTGTGACAGCCAGTGCAGTTGGTCTCAAGAACTGGCAAAACATCCAGCTCGTAATCGATCTCAATTTCAGCTGGAACTCCTGTATCTTCCGCTAATACAGGCATGGAGCCAAACACCAGCATGGACACTGCCATCCATCGACAAAGGGTCATAATTAATGTCTCCCAAAGTTAGAGCTACCGAAGATCGCAGACTCTCAAAGGAGCGTCTGCCCTACAGCGTAGCAAGTATGTAGTCTTCAATTACTTTGGGTTGTTTACTTTAAAAAAAGAAAAAATGCTAAGAAAAATACTGCAAAGTTAAAACGAAGAGCCTATCGGTTAGCCGATAACAATTGGCTGTATCCACACCACTCGTCGGCTTGAAGACAAGTTAAACAACTACTTCACCGGTAGGAGTCGCAGGATCTGCCCCGAGTCCACAGCAATATAAAGTAGGTCATCAGGCCCCTGCTTTATGTTTCGAATGCGCTCACCCCAATCATCCAGGAGCCGTTCCTCTTTGACGACAGCTCCTTTGCCATTGAGCACTAGACGATTGATATGAGTCAGCTTCATCGCTCCCGAGAAGATATTGCCATTCCACTTAGGATAGGCTTTCCCCTGGTAAATCTCTAGGCCCGATGGGGCAATGGAGGGTGTGTAGTGATGTACGGGTTGAGCCAGCCCCTTCTGCTTGCTTGGTCCGATGGACGGTCCCCAATACTCTTTGCCGTAAGTTATCTTGGGCCAGCCGTAGTTCACACCTTTTTTGATCAGATTGATCTCGTCACCACCTCTGGGACCGTGCTCTTGCTCCCACAAAGCGCCAGTTTTAGGGTGAATCGCAAGACCCTGAGGATTTCGATGCCCCCAGGACCAAATCTCGGGCCGTGCTCCTTTTTTCCCAACAAAGGGGTTATCTTTGGGAACTTTCCCATCACGATGGAGCCGGATCACCTTCCCTGAGTGATTATCGAGGCTCTGGGCTCGGTCCCGCTCCCCCCGATCGCCAACTGTAATATAAATGTAGCCTTGTCTATCGAACGCAATACGAGAGCCAAAGTGGATGTTGCGACTGCCCTTCGGTTCCGCGGTGAATATGGATTTCACATTCTTCAATTGATACTTACTGAGAATTGCTGAAGACAAACGAGTGGTATTGCCACCTTGGTAGGCGATACTATAGGTAAAATAGATGGTTTGATTGTTTTTGAAATCGGGGTCGAGGGCCACATCTAGCAATCCGCCTTGGCTTTCAGCATAAACCTTCGGTACTCCCTTTATGGGGGTTTTCTTGGCCCCTTCAACCCAGTACAAGGTTCCAGAGCGACTTGTAACAAGGATATTTTTACTATCAATGAATGCCATTCCCCAAGGAACCCCTAGGCCATCGGCTACCTTTTCAAGGCCGATCGTCATGCTTTCAGACTTAAAGGTTTTAACGTAAGTTTTGCCATACGACAAGGAGCTCAGCATAAGGGAATACAGGGCTAACCGAATCATAACCAGTATCTCCATAGTGACAAAGACAGCTTAGCTTGCAAGGGAAGGTTTTGGCAAGACAGCCTGATAAAACGGTGGCACCTGGCTACAAGGCTTGGGTGGAAAGAGGCTCGCGGACACAGTCCCCCTCACCCGCCATAGCCTTTTCGAGACGATAGGGCGAAAGGACATCTTGGCCCTGGCAAACAATCATCAAAAAGTCTGGAAGCCTTTCATCCTGCAAGCGCAGCTCCCGATAGAATTGATTGCCTAGCTTAGGACGAATTTTCATATGTTTCAGCACCATTTCAGGGAAGCTTTTGGTCGGCTTGCCTTGGGCATCCAGCCAAGTTGTATAAATGGTCCCGTGTATTCCTGAGACCAAGTGAAGGAATAGACGATCCCCTTCTTGAAGGGTTTCTAAATCTGATCGGTGAAAGACATCCTTCCCTCGAATCACGTAGGATGCAAGCATATAAGGCCGTCCTTCAACAGGTGGAGGCTCTTCGGCTTGGCGAAGTAGAAAGCTCCCCGCATACCCGGCCCCAAAGGCCATCACGGCTAAAACGATCGCTATGCTGGCGAGTATGCTTCGCCAACGGGAAGGTTGCTGCTTGGCGTGTTGCTGACTTTCGGTCAATGGAGGCCCTTTCCGATCCGATTCACACTACTCTGGAGATAAGCACAGGATGGGTCTGCTGGCAAGATTTCAGAAATACAACATTCCACCTACGGTTGCGGTTACAAACTGCCCGGTAATGTCAATTTCATCTTGATTGGGCAAAACTACAGGCTCCATATCCTCCCAAACCGACTCGCCTCGCACCTGGGCGGTGATCGCAACGTTGCTGATGATACCTAGCTTAACCCCGATCGATAACACTCCCGCGGGACGAATACTCTGCTCCTTGAGGCCCATCTCACTAACATCAACATCTGTGACGACCCAAGCCAGTCCGGGAGTCAACTGGATAAAGCCGATCCCTACTGGCAAAAACAACCAGTCCCAAAGGAGTCTGTTATAGTGACCAGATAAGCCGTCTTTCAATCCGTAGTTGGCATAGGTGATATCCCAGCCGAGTCCTACTGCACCTAATTTAATTTTTGCGCCACCAAAGAGCCTCAAACGATAGGCGTCCCCTGGGGAAAAGTAGGATGTGAGTTCGTTTTGGGGGAAGGACTGCCCATATTCAAACTGGACTAGGCCTGTAGCCTCTGTCTTCCCATGAGCCAAAGGCGAAGTCGCTAATGCAGTCGTAAGAATTACGGCGCTAAGTCTCATATAAACTCCTCTATTCAGACCACACACCTATCAACTGGCAAAGCCAAGATGCTTTTGCGTCACAGATTCCTGTGATGGCTTTCCCTCTAAAAAGCGCTTAAAACACCTGAAAAATTTGAGCGGCTCAGTGAACAGCAGGCCATGACCGCTTTTCTTGAAGACGGTGACCATTGCATCATCGGCCATCGCTAGGCTGCCATGGGGATGAAAAAACTCGGACCTCTGCCCTACAAAGAATTCCATAGGAATCGGAGAGCCGTTAATAATGGGGCGAAAATCAAAGCCCTGGGTTAAGGCATAAACCAAGTCAACGGTGACAGACCAATGGGGTGCAAGACTTCTACAGTAGGCCAGAATATGCTTGCGATCGAGTCGATGGAAGATTTGCTTGGCCTGCCTCTGGGGCAAGAGGTTCACAACAAGCTGATGGAATAAGACTGTGTATGAGTCAAGAAAATATCGCGGCAATTCATCAAAGCCTTGGGACCGATCATATCCGTCTCTGAATAAAGTATCGCAGTCAGCTCTGAACTCATCGACCGCATCGACCAACTTGTGGTTTAATCCATAACCCCAGGATTCGGTGTGATCAGACTTGGGTGAAAAATCAATGTTCAGATAGCGCACCACTTTGTCGAAACCAAAGGCTTGGAGGTAGCTGAGAGAGGCAGCAGAACCCAGGGAGTAGCCCCCAAGAATCACATGATCGCATGCAATGTGATTGATCAGATGCTTGATGTCCTGGGCTGCAACATCCATCACATCCCGACCTTCAAAGTGCACCGATTTTGATCGGCCGTGCCCCCTCATATCGATGAGAAGGAAACGAAAGCGATGAGTCAGCGGTGTGATATAGGGTAACCATTGCCGACTATCCAACGAAAAGCCGTGAATCAGAACGCAAGGCTGCCCCTGCCCAATATCGCGATAGAACAGCCGTTGATGATCAAATGAGGCAAAGCGAGGCATAGATATTTTCCGTGCAAAGGATTTCTAACTCCATTATAGGCCAACTAAGCCAGATTCGCAGCTACTCAATTGATCCGAACTTGCCCATTGACAAGGGACGGTCTATGATTTGCCTCAAGTCCGGCAAAATATCACGAATCAATCAAGAGTGGGCCTATAGAATGAAGTCGCTTTTTGCTGCATTTTTTTCCTTATATTGTAGTGCATTGGTGTCTTGTGCCAGCCTGAAGCAAGACCCATTGCCCAAGGGCGTCCTGAAGCCACAAAATCAAGAATTAGCAGACAAGCTGGAGCTGCTTGAAAACGGAGCTTCTCATGTATCTCTCGATCACAGCGATAGCCAGGGACTCAATAAGTACTGGTATCGCTATGCCGAAGGGATGCAGCTTATGAATTTGGGCCTCGAAAGCGATGCTGATGCGTCTTGGCAAGCGTTAATCGAAGAACTCAACACACCTCCATCGCAGCCTAAAACGGCTGCTGAATTCAGACTCCTCGCGAAGGCTCTGCGAAAGGTAGGCGCTCTTAAAAGAAAGCAAAAAGACTATTGGCAAGCTCTTGGCTACCACACCATGGCGCTTAATTATTTGCTAGAGCATGGCTCACCAGCAGAGGCTCATCAAGCTTTGATCAGCATGGAGATTGACATGCACTATCTCAGCCACCCCCTTGCTGCGATCAATCTATTAAAGAAAAGCGTCCAGTTTGCCAAACTGATCGATGATCAGAAACTTCGGGCCGAAGCCTTGGGCATCACCTTTAACAACCTGGCTAGCACCTACCAGGATTTAGGTCGCTTTGCTGACGCAGAATCGGCCATACTACAGAGCTGGGTCGCATGGAAACGCCTTGCAGCTTTGATTCCAGCCAAGAGCGATAGGCTAGTCCGCGCCTACCTTGGTGTAAGCGACGTATACTTCAACTGGGCGCGAGAGCTTAAAGCCCGGCAGTCATCGTACCAGGAGCAGGTGGCCCTAGGTCTTGATGCTGTAGCAAAAGGTAAGAGTCTAAGCAAGCTGCAGGGGCCAGGGGAAAACATCGACGCATCGTTCGAAACTATCGAGAAGGGGCTTTTGGCTTTATAAGGCCTGTTGATGTTTTTTGAACCGAATGAAAGCGGATCACGAAGCTACTTAGTCATAGCTACTTGAGAGTAGCAACCTGTAGTAGAAGCTGTAGCGCTCGTGAGGGATGTGAGCTGTCATCCCAAAGACCGTGTTAAATCTGTAAAAGCTACGAACCAAAAACCAAAATTCCGACTCTTTTAATAAAATTTTAATAAAGGCTAGATTTACTCGTACAGAATTTCCTAAGATTACGCTAAGAGAAGTCGTCTCTGCTAAAGCAGAGCCATGTCATCGTAAATTTTTAGGGATAGGTAGCATGTTAGCGTTCTTAAGCGCTGGTCAAAGATCAGCAAGGTTGAGACTCCTGAAGATTCTGGTTCCCCTCGCATTTTTACTTGGCGTCTCGGACGCATTTGCACAGGTCACGAATGCTCGGTTCCGAGGAACAGTCATTGACGCCTCTGGTTCGCCAGTAGCAGGGGCTCAGGTCACCATGTCACATGACAAGGGTCTGGTTAAAAAAACCACAGAAACCAACGCATCGGGGGTATTCGTTTTCACCGGTTTGAAAGTCGGTGGCCCATACACTCTCACCACAGTAAGCTCTGGTGCAGAACCTATCAAAAACGAGGGTATCTCCCTAGCAGCAGGCAACAACCCGCCGTTTGAGGTCGCTATTGGCGGTGGCAGCGGAGAGGTGGAAACCATTACTGTGACTGGAGGGCGTGTAGCTCCGAAGATGAGTGGTAATGTTTACGATGCTGGTGATATTGAAACCGCACCCACTGCTCAAGGGGACCTAAAGGATGTCATTCGCTTTGCACCGGATGTCTACCTTGAAGGCGATCGCCTTTACTTGGGTGGTGCTAATAACCGCTTCAACTCAGTAACCATCGATGGTATCCGTCAGGACGATGACTTCGGCCTCAATAATAACGGCTACCCTTCGCTCCGATCGCCCATTCCATTGGGAGCCGCGGAAGAGATTGCTGTCAACCGCTCGCCATTCGATGTCCGTTACGGCAACTTCATTGGTGGTAACATCAACGTCGTTACCAAGTCTGGCTCCAATGACTTAGAAGCTGGCATCAACGTTGTTCATACTAATGATCGATGGCAAGGACAGAAAACAAAGGATACGGACGTATCTTCAGAATTCGAAGAAAATCGAGTTGGTATCCATGTCGGTGGTCCGATCATCGAAGATAAGCTCTTCTACTTCTTTGCAGCAGAAGCCCTAACCCAAACGTCACCGAACTACAACGGCGTCGCTGGATCTGGCGCAAGCAACGAGGCTAGCGACATCTCAGCAGCGGATGTTGCCCGAGTCCAGGATATTTCTAGCCGCATTTACGGATTTAACGCTGGTAAGGTAAGCCAGTCCAACAAGGCAGAAGACCTTAAGTTCCTCGTTAAGTTCGACTATGAAATCAATGACAGCCACCGGTTGGAAGCGAAATACCAGTCTGTTGACGGCACCTCTGTTGAAGATGGAACTGCCAGATCAAACTATCTTCCTCTTACATCAAACTGGTATGAGAATAAGCAGTCTCTAAGCACCGTATCCCTTCGTCTATTTTCAGACTGGGACCACGCACTATCGACCAAGGTAGAACTCAGTACAAAAACGACCAAGTCTAATCCAACCCCTCTTGAAGGTGATGGCTTCGCACAGATGACTGTGGCCCTTGAGGACGGTGGCCCTGAAATTGTTCTCGGTCCGGACCCCTTCCGACAAGCCAACGAGTTGGAAACCAACACGCTTCACTTTGGTACAGAGGCGAACTACCTACTGGGCTCTCACCTGATTACTGGTGGTATCGACCTTGACACTGTTGATGTCTACAATCTTTTCGGGCCGTTTTCTTCCGGTACCGCAGAATTTGACACAATCGACGACTTCGAAGCCCAAGAGCCAAGTAATCTTTACTATCAAAATGCTCTGAGCAAC
This sequence comes from Pseudobacteriovorax antillogorgiicola, assembly GCF_900177345.1. NCBI lineage: Bacteria > Pseudomonadati > Bdellovibrionota > Oligoflexia > Oligoflexales > Pseudobacteriovoracaceae > Pseudobacteriovorax > Pseudobacteriovorax antillogorgiicola. The sequence goes on along the minus strand of NZ_FWZT01000004.1, from coordinate 25,707 downwards.
AACGTGGACGATGTTGCTGCTGACTGGGGATACAATGTCACCACAATCTACCTCCAGGACGAGTACCAAATCACGCCGCAGTTGACCGCCCGTTTTGGTTTACGAACCGAGCTATACAGCAGCAAGGGTGACATCAACTATAATGCTAACTTTGAACAGCGATATGGCTTTGACAACCGCGCCGACCTCGATGGTAAGCAACTATTTCTACCCAGAGCTGGTTTATCCTATCAGGCAGCTAAGAGACTTACCTTTACTGGTGGTTTAGGTATTTATGCTGGTGGAACCCCCAACGTCTGGCTCTCAAACAACTACTCAAACGACGGCGTAAATATTGACGACGTCTCTGCTAGTAGCGCTTCTGGCTTTGACGGCCGAACGATTCCAGACGACCTCAAAAACCAACTTACGGCCGGTGACGGAAACGTGGATGCCCTCGACCCCGACTTCGAGCTACCTCGAAACCTAAAGTTCGCTCTTGGTGCAAAATATGGCTTCGATTTAGACATGCTTGGTGACTTCGGCGAGAACTGGTTCCTTGAGTCGAGTTATACCTACGATCAGGTGCAACAAGCCCTTCTTTGGAAAGATCTTCGCCGAGACAACTCCCAATTTGATAACAATACCGCCAACGCAGTTGCTCCCGATGGACGACAGATTTACGATACGGACTTAGACACAGAGAGCGGGACGGACTTCAACACTCGCCGCGGCTATGACTTGCTTTTGACCAACACGGACAAAGGCTTTAGCCACAACCTGAACCTAACCCTTAGCAAGACATTTATGTCTGGCTTTAGCTTCAGCGGTTCTTACAACTGGCAGCGATCAGAAGATGTGAATCCTGGCAATAGCTCTCGCTCCGTATCGAACTATGGGCAGGTGGCTATTGGTACCAACCCTAACGATCCCGGTTTGGCAACATCAAACTATGAGCGACAGCATCGCTTTGTATTCCGTTTTGGTTATGAGCAAAATTTCCTAATGGACCTCATGACCAGCGTTAACCTTTTCTTTGAACGACGATCAGGGCAGCCCTTTAGCTATACGTTCGGTGGCGATCGGGATCGTCTAGGTGCTCTATTCGGCGAAGAGCGTGAGTTTGCACGACGTGAAAGAATGCTATTCTACGTGCCGAAGGGTGATGGCAGCGATGTCATTCTCGATGGAATCGATGAAGCTGCATTTAATGCCTACCTAGCACGAACAGGCTTGGATGAGTATCGTGGAGAAATCGCGCCGAGAAACGCCTTTAAAGGCGACTGGGTAGACAACATCGACCTTAAGATTTCTCAAGAACTCCCCGGTTACGGTGATGGCAAGGCTGGAATCGCGCTAAACATCCAGAACCTACCCAACTTCTTGAACAATAAGTGGGGCCAGCAGAAGAACCCCAACTTCCCGTTCACAGTTCCTGTTGTTGACGTTGCTTACGACACAGCCTCTGGGCGCTACATCTATAGCGACCTTGACGAAAATGGTAACGATAACATTGAGGAGATTCGATCAATCTGGAGAATGCAGCTTACTGCTTTCTACCGCTTCTAAGAATGGCTGATCAATCCATCCCGCACCTCTGCGGGATGGATTTCCACCCACATAAATTCAATCAGAAAAACTTACCTCCCCACTCTCTTAGCTCCGGCGGCCGCGAGACCGAATAAGTCTTCAGGACCATTGCGTTTAGTTACCATCAAGCAGGTAAGATATGCCTTCTGGTCGAAAAAGCATTTCGAGTCGCATCAATCGTCGCGTATTGAGCACGATCGCTATAGGCACCTGCATCCTATCGATCGCCTTGGGAGTGAAGCAATACCTTGACTCAATGGCCTTCCTAGAGGCCAAATCGGATGCATCTCTTCACCTTTCAACCAAATCTCTCGCTGAACCGATTTGGAACTTTAGCCAAGAAGTTATCATCGATTTTTCCCAATCAATCGTCCTTGATCCTGATGTTCATAGCATCGAGATCGTTAGCGCCGAAGGAGACCTCGTTTATCGATCCAATAACCTAGCAACTGGCAACCCACTCGAAACTCTTTGCAGATCTTCAGAGTATTTCTGTAAATCTCGGGAGATTTATCGTGATCAGGAGTTTATAGCTCTAATAACCGTGGCTTTCGACTTATCCCATATGCGCAAGCGGGTGATCGAAACAACGCTATTTGCACTTATTATGGGTCTATTGGCAACTCTGGTGGTTGCCCTGGTAACATCACGCTACCTGAGCAACATTATAAAAACGCCCTTGGAGACTCTGAGCCATGGAGCGAAGCGTCTTTCAGAAGGTGATCTTAACCATAACTTCATTGTGGAGTCTCAAGACGAGTTAGGAAGCCTTGCCGAAAGCTTCATGCTCATGCGTGACTCCATTCGGACGAAGATTATGGATCTTGTCGCTATCAATGATATTAGCCTTAGAATTGCGCGGCTCAGCCACGAAGCTGATGTTCACAGCTTATTGCTCAACTCTTTCAAACAGAAACTCCGTGCAGAACATATCATTTTTATCGAAAGCAACGACCGTGGAATGATCACTGTACCGAACCTCGTAAGCTTCTGGCAAAGCCAGAAACAAGATATTCTAACCCATGGTCAGAAAGCGATCGCCCGTGCCTCGATCGACGTGGCCCCCTATATGGAAGGCCAAAACATATTTGTCCCTCTGGTAAACTTTGATAAGACGTGCTTCGGTTTGATCGTCGCCCACTTGGATCATCAGAAAGCCGTCACCAGTATCGACCAGAATTACCTAGAAACTCTAGCTGGTGCCGCTGTATCGAGACTCGAAAATCTTAGAATCTTGAGGCTCATCGAGTATGAGGTTATCAAGAAAACAGAACAGCTTACAGCGAATCAAAGAGAGTTGGTTGAGGCCTCAAGAAAAGCTGGAATGGCTGAAGTGGCTATCGGCTTTCTTCATAATATCGGTAATATTATGACATCTCTTTTTGTAAGCTGTTCGGAGGCTCTCGATCAGGCTCACAGGGACTTTTATCCCAACCGAGCGAAAAACTTTGTCGCTCTTGTACGCGAGAAGGTACCTGAATTGGAAGTCTATCTTCAAGCGGAAGGCCGCGAAGTTTTAAACTTCTGGAATCTTCTGAACTCTGAAGAGGAGCACAATAAAGAAGAACGGATTACCAACCTAGAACGCATTCGGCGAGGGCTTCAAAATGTCGATGAGATTGTGAAGCTACAGCTTAATTATGCTAAGATTCCCGATCTTGAAGAGGTAATGACTCTCCAGTCGATCATCGATAAAGTTCTCGATCTTTGCTACTTAGAAATTCAAAAAAACAAAGTGAAGATTCATGTCGATATTGCAGATAAGACGACTCTAACATCGGTCCAAAGCAAAGTGTCCCAGATTCTCGTAAACCTTCTCCTTAATGCCATCCAAGCCTTTCCCCCCGACGCTCAATCGCGCCAGGTATGGATTCAAGCTTTGGCCTCGGAGACGGAGACTGAAATCAGCTTTTCCATAAGGGACAATGGATGCGGTATCTCTCCTGAAAACCAAGTGAAGATATTTAACTTTGGCTTTACCACGAAAAATACAGGCAATGGCTTGGGGCTCCATAGTAGCTCGCTCATGGCTTATGAACTTGGTGGGGTTCTGGTGGTAGAAAGTCCTGGAGTTGGCAAAGGTGCCACCTTCTCTTTGACTCTGCCGAAGACCCCAGGGCAAATCAATGATCAGAGTGCTTAAAGTGACTCAGAAATAAATCACATTCTGCCCCTTTGAAAAGCTTAACCGAATGCGAGATCCCTTGCCAGCTTGGGATTCAATTGCAATAGAGCCACCAAGGGAGCTGACCGTTTGCTTCACCATGTCCATACCCACGCCTCGCCCGGATACCTGACTGACCGATTGGGAGGTACTGAACCCAGGGCTAAAGATAATATTGGCTTTTTCCTCGTCACTCATTGACTCCAAGGTTGTCGAATCGTACAAGCCTTTTTTCTCAGCAATTTCACAAACTCGTTTCAGATTTACCCCCTGACCATCATCCTCAATCGTCACAATCACATCAGCCTCGGTTTTCTCTACAACGATTGTCAGGCTGCCAACCTCGCTCTTGCCAAGCTTCAATCGTTCATCAGGAGATTCCAAACCATGATCTAAGCTATTTCTTATCAGGTGAACCATGGTATTGCTCAAAACCGATGCAATCGTACTATCGATCCGAAGGGATTCTCCACGCAAATCAAGATTAACAGACTTTCCCAAGGTTTTAGACAGGTCACGAACAATGCGAGGGAACGGCCGGAACACTGATTTTACAGGCACACAACGAACCTCTTCAAGCTTCTCAATGAGGCCCTCTTCTAAATCCCGTAGCTCTTTGTTGATGAATTGAATGCTATGGATTTTCCGCTCAAAGTTTTTCGGGCTAAGTTGATCGATCAGATGCCCCATCTTTTTCTGATTCTCTGTAATGACAGCTACGTAGTAACTTAATTGACTTAGAGAATCCACAGGGACTTTGATGGACTTGACTCCCGGATGCTGGGGTTCACGACTCGCTCCGCCCTTGTTTGAGTTTGCATCAGCTTGTGCAGAAATATCAAGATCAGTAATCCACTGAGACACATCAAAATCTCGATTTTCGGATTCCGAGCTTATTGCCTCAATAAGGATCTTGATCCGGTCAAAGCCTAGCAGTAGGACATCGCCCAATTGCGAAGATACTGGAATTTCGCCCGACTCCACGCGACTCAGAAGGTCTTCATAACGATGTACAAATATCTCAAAATCCTTCCAAGCGACAACCGAAGACGAACCCTTTATCGTGTGAACGATCCGAAATAGGTTTGCCAGAGCTTCCTTGTCGGACACATTGCTTTCTAAATCTAATATCACCGACTCAGCCTCTTCAAGAAGCTCCCCAGATTCCTCAATAAAGGCCTCGCGTATCTCTTGATCAATCTCAAGGTCCTCGCGGCGGTTATACTTCTTTATGGAGTTAGTTAGATCTTGTACATCATAGTCCGAGATGACCCGACAGATTCTAAGACTGATAATTTTGTCCATCTCTTCAAAGTGAACCATTTCATCTAAGCGTACCACAGTTGGTATATCCCAGCCTTGATCCAATAAATATTGCCTCACCACATAGGCATCTTCCCCCCCTACATGTTGGTCAATCAAGATCAAAGCTGCGAACAAGTGTTTCTTAGAGAGAAAGTCATAGAGACCCTGACTCGCTTCAAAGTCAGCGAACCTAAAGCCACAGGACGTCACTACTTGATCAAGGATCTGCCGTGAAGCTGCTTCGACTCCAAGGGCACAAACCCAGTATTTATTCTCTGCCATATGCTGCTCATGAACGATTGATGTCAAGGCTATTGTAGAAAATCTTTCACGATATCGCTACAATGTCCTATAATAGTTCCTTGATGCATAAATTTCCAAGGCAATGATGCTAGCTTATGGGGAAGCGTCCGTACTCATAGGGAGGCTCGCTTGAGTTCAACTGTTCTGGTTCTCGACGATGAACACCTTATTCGTAGAATCGTATCTGAAGAGCTAGAGGATGCTGGCTTTCACGTTATCAGTGCTGGTTCTGGTCAGGAAGCGCTCAACCTTATGGCAAATCATGAAATTGATATTGTGGTTTCGGATGTAAAAATGCCGAACATGTCGGGGATCGAACTCCTAGATCGCATCCAGGAAACCATGGATAACCCACCCCCAGTGATTCTCGTCACAGCCTTCTCTGAAAATACAGTTCAAGAAGCCTTAGTTAAAGGAGCACAGGCTGTGTTTCCCAAACCAATCGACTATGAAGCACTTATCGAAACTGTAAAATCAAAGCTAACTCCCATAGCGAGTCGGTGGGGAGTCGAAAATAAGATTGATTCCCCGGTGCTTAGCCTCGCAGAGAACTTTAGTTCAGCAGAATCCGCCCAAGGACGGCTACGCCTAGGAACCGGAGGCTTCTTTTTAGCTGATCCCAAGGAAATGCCACGGCCTGGCGATGTAGTCGCTTTCACCTTTACGTTTGATGAATTAAAGCCCCTCAATGGCCAAGCCCAAGTACTATGGACCCGAAAACAAAGCGAGGGTGATTTACCTCCAGGATTTGGAGCAGAACTTACCTTCCTTGAAGATCCCGATATCGATAAGATCATCGATGACTACAAAGCATTAAACAGCAAGAGCTACGTGCCCAATGCTTAGTTAAAAAATCATTGCAAATTCTTAGGCTGCTATTCTAAATGCTTGCATTGGTAACATAATCGTTACCGTACCACTAAGATCTCGCCGACGATTAACAAACTTTGAACTTAGAAGTAAATAGCTAGCACTATCAAGGATTTGCTTCTGTAGAGCCTCTTGCAATCGGTGAGGAATCCCGCCCATAACATTATCATGAAGCTCTGGTGCTAGTTCTTGGATGCAGGTGTTGATGATAATATTACTTAGTTCACAAAGAACGTCAGTTTTGTAGTCATCAGATACATTATCTTCTTGGCAGATATCTGCCACCAGATGATCAGCTTCTTGATCAGAAAAGAGAAGTGCTGCCATACCGAGAACCTCTGTCCCCCCACTCAGTTCGATTCCATAGGCCTCGACATAAGGTTTCAAAAGGCTTTGGCTGGATTGGGGGCCAAATGATACGACAGATGAATCTTCAATAGAGAAGCTGGTCTCCTCTTGAAACATTTGACTCAGATTTTGAGTTGCCTGATCTAGCCCCTGATCAAACATACGCTTGATACGAACTTCCCAATCATTTGGAACGACTTGAATCATGATGCCTGCTCTTGAAGTTCGTCTTTGCCTAAGGTGGCTTCCAACTTTTCGATGGAAAGGGGCTTTTGGATCAACCTCACCCCCTCGGGAAGGGTTTGAGACTTTGTAGCAAAAGCCGAAGTCGCCGTGAGTAGTATTACTTTGGCAAGATCCACATGATCTTTCAGCTCATCTAGCAGCTGCAAGCCATTCATTTCCGGCATATTGAAATCTAAAAAGATCAGGTCAAAGATTTTGCCTTCGTCTCGAATCAACCGAATCGCATCGCTTGGCAAATAGGCTAGTGTAACATCGACTCCAGAGTGAAAATTTTGAATCATCTCACCTTCCCGCTTACAGGAAAACTTACTATCATCAATAAGTAGAACTGATTTCAATGGGTATCTCCTATTTAAGCAACCTTATCGCGAGTTTGTCTTAACGGAAGTATGATTACAAAACGCGTGTTCCCAGATTTCGAGTCATAAAAAAAATGACCATGGTGGTCTTCTATGAGCCCCTTCGAGATGCTAAGTCCTAGCCCTGTGCCATGCCCGGCAGGCTTGGTTGTGAAAAATGGTTGGAATAGCTTCTCGATGTTATCTTCAGGAATCCCAGACCCTGAATCCTCGACGCTGACCATGACTTTTTCATCACTCGCACGAACACACACCCGGATCCAACGATCATCGAGATCATTCACCGCATCTTTAGCATTATTCAAGAGGTTGAGAAGTACCTGAGAAATTTGTATTTGCCGACACTCAACCACGAGGTTGTCAGGAACGTCGGTGACTTCCAAGGTGATTCCAACCATTTTAAAGCTTTCAGCACATAGCGCGAGGGTATCATCAACTATTTGCTTTAGGCTAGCTGGCATAAAGTCATCTTTATCACCGCTACGAGAAAAGGCTTTAAGGCCTTTAATAATCTTAGTGATTCTAGTGGTAGTTTGGTCGATTTCAGAGATGATGTTAAATAGGTCCGAATCCTCTGGTATCCCCTGCTTCTTGAGGGTCTTATTGAGTCGATAGGCAAGCCCGTGTATGATCGCCACTGGGTTATTGATCTCGTGTGCCACCCCCCCGGCCATCTCTCCCAGGGCTGACAGCTTTGATGCTGCTGCGAGCTGTGCTTTTTGGGCCACAACCTGTTCCTCGGCCCTACGTCTTTCCGTAATATCCTTAGCTATCGCAACAAATCTGGTATCCTCGTTATCCTTACGGTTGATATGGGAGCCCGATAGGATCACCGTTAGTTGGCTACCAGATTTAGTCCTCATTGTAACTTCAAGGTCTTTCAACGGCTTCTCCATATCCGCAGATATGAAGTCATGAGCTGATTGATCACCACTCTCACAGAGTAGCATATCCAGTGGCTTGCCAACCATCTCATCCGCCTGATAGCCTAGAACCTGAGTCGCAACCTTATTGACCTCACAAATAATATGATCTGCGTCCAGAATAATCATAACTTCTTGAATCGACTCGATCACTTTACCTATATAATCTTTGGTTCTAGCAAGGTACTTTTCCCTTTCCGCACCTGCACTTTGGTCGGTAATTTCAAGAAAACAATATCGCTCGCCTTCAAACTTTTGAGGTCTGGCGACAATCCTCTGCGTCATGGGGGATTTCTTGCTTACCTTGCGATAGAGGGGAAGGTGATGGGGATTAAAGGACTGAGACAGTAGGGTGCTCTTGCCCTGAACAAGAGATTCCCTCACCGCTTTGAGGACCTTGCTCTTGTCTTCAAGGTTGAATATTTCGCCCAATTTTCGGCCCAAGGCTTCCTCGCTCGCAACACCAGAGTGCTTAGCAAGCCAGTCATTCCACACAAGAACTTCTTCTTTACTGTTAAGAATGATAATACCGTAGTCTGCTGAGTAAACCGCAGTTTCCAGTAAAGGCCTTGGAATCTTGTTCCTCATGCACTGATTTTCCTATAGTAATTTTCCAGGCATTCTAAAAGATTATGTATTTTATCAGTATCAAGGATAAAGCTTAGATAACCTTGCAATTTACCCGTCGCCACTTGAAATCCCATCTTCAGAAAGACCACTTGTTTTCCTTCGTCGAGCTTTCCTTCGAGGGTAAGAACATCTTTTGTAGTTCCTGAAAGAAGTTCTGGTAGTTCTGTTTCAATCTCCGCTTCAAATAGCCCACCAAGAGACGATAGACAGCCGTTGAGTACAATATTACCCACTTCGCAGAGAGCATCGTACTCTAACTCTGAAAGCTGCTCGGAGGGAGTATCGGAACCCATAATCAAGCGCACGAGATCGAGGCTAGCCTCTTCTGAATAGAGCATCATTGCTGTTCCTTCGAAAGGCCCCGAGTAGGTTTGAATGACAGCGGAGAGGCTGCTGCCTTCCATCGCTGAGATATCATTGACCAAGGTTTTGAGCTGACAAATTTGAACCTCAGGAACAGTTAGCTCAACCTCACAACCAGCAAGCTCACCGATTGAAGCAGAAGCCTTACCCACTCCCAAGTTAAATGTTTCTTTAAGAAGCTCTTCCTGCCATTCTGTTAGTTTCATGGGACACTCCTAAGATGCTTTTCGACTCTGCTCTTCGCAAATCTGATTCATCTTCTCTTGACTCAAAGGTTTCTCAACATATCGAGCACCTCGTTCTGTGACTTTGGCTTCCAGGATCTTTTGAAGATTCGCAGTACAAATAACAATTTTGTTGATATCCACGGAGTCGCAGATCGACTCCAACACCTCAAGACCAGTCATTTCCTTCATGTTAAAGTCAATGATGGCAAGATCAATATTGTTGCCATGTTTCTTTGCTAATTCGATTCCCTCGCTAGGGCTCGTGCTGCTGATGAGTTCGCAGTCGGGAAATATCTTATGAACATACTTTTTAACCTGCATTAAGGCTACCTTTGAATCATCAATGGCCAGTATCATACGCATAGCGAACTCCTTTTATCTAAGCTATCCTTTTTAAATCCATTCCCAATACTAGTTCTGGATCAGAAATAATTGATGTTAACTTAGCGACTTTCTCAAGTTTACTCTGGATTCTATCTTCTACTGGCTTGCCATTACGAAGCAGATTGAAATCGAGGTAGATTTCAAAATTAAGTTTCGTCAAACAAGCTAAGGCATCGGCCACCCGCTTAGTTTTGACAGCATTTGCCACTGTATTGAGGATTTCGATACGACTTTCACTCTTATCGATAAAGGCAAAAGTTCGAAGCTTGATAAATTGCTCTAAGCTTTGTCGATTTGCATGAGCCGAGAAAAAAACGACCTCGACCTTCTGATCCCTTTTACGAACTTCAGTGATAAAATCCACACCGTTCATATCGGGCATTCGCAGGTCAGAGACTATGACATCAACTTCGTTCTTGTTGAATTGTTCAAGCCCCTCTTGCGCTGAGTTAGCCTTTACGAAGTTTACAGGCAGATCGCTCAAGTAGGTTTCTAAAATCTGTAACATGGTAGGCTCGTCATCCACGAGCATCACTGTCGGTTGATTGTCCTCTGAAGGCTCATCTTCGAAAGTTCCAAAACTAGGAGCGTTATCCTTCAGCTCAACACGAAGATCAATATTTTCCTTAACTTTCAGCATGTTCAGATGGTCGAGAAGCTCAACGTCTCCCGGACAGTAGTCCATATCATCGGCCAGCTTCTCCAGCCAGAAAGCGATCCAGTCATTGGCTTCCACTAAGATGGTGAGCGACTGGTCGGGAATCTTACCCTGCTCGCGATACAGGTTCACGGCGTCTTCGACGGCATGAACAAATTCAGAAAGCTTGCTGAAGCCCACAACCCCTGCAGACCCTTTCACCGTATGAAGGTCGCGAAATAATCGATCCACAGCTTCTGGATTATACGATTGCTTACTCAAATTAGTGAGAGCGACTTCGCAATCCTCAATGAGTTCTGTGGCTTCCTCGATAAACTCCCTGCGGATATCAACTTGGCTCATCTAAGCCCCTTTCCGCATAGGATTTATGGCCCCACCAGTAACGATACGGATCATACGATGTAGCTGCCCCTCGCTCACTGGCTTGCTAATAAAGTAAATATTCTCTAGCGACTCCTCTTCAGGTAGAGAACCGATGTAGCCCGAAATCAGAATGATGGGTGTGTCTCGATTTGGGTTCTCTTTTTGCCTGACAGTACTCGCAAACTTTAGGCCATCGCAATGAGGCATATGATAATCACAGATAATCAAATCAAATTTTTGAGACGCAGCTTTTTCCCAAGCCTCAAACCCATCTGCCGCCTCAGCAACAGCTGGCTCATCGACTCCAAGTAAGGCTATGGTAACCTGACGAACATCTTCTTCATCGTCGACAATCAATATCATTTTGACCCTCCTATGTAGGAGACTCGGACTCTGGAGACCCTGATTTAATACTTTTTTTGTACCATTCGCACAGATTACTATAAATAGTTAGATTGACGTGTAGTTTACTCGAATTTGATCACTTAATTTAGGCCGTTTGCACCATTCAGCGGTGGTTCAGCATGGTGTTGAGAGCGAAAAGGTTGTATTTGGAAATATTAAGTGCGGGCACCCGGGAGGAATCTTTACGTTCAGTAAGAAAGAAACAGGGAGTGGTTTGAGCACCACTCCCTCATGAGTAACTTAGAAGGTTTGCGTATACTTCACAAAATAGCTACGACCTGTGTAGCTATAAAGGCTTGTTGTTTCGACACTCTCTGATCTCAGAAAGTTGCCATCCTCAATGCCACCAATGGTATCGAAGACATTGTTAACACCGATCTGAAGGCTCCCAAACCCAGCAGAGTTCATGGAGTAAGCTAGATCGTATTCGGTGTACTCACCTACTTTAGAACCGATGCTATCGTCATCTGCATCCTCAGGATCGATCTCAGTTCCAGCGATGGTCTGAGCACGAACAGTCATGCTGTGAATGTCATAACCTAGTGACACGGAATTGTTGTACCGGTAGTCAGGAGTGCCAAAGTATCCAACTTGCTCTTTCAGTTCCTTGCCCTCGGCTTCTTGTAGCTTATAGGACAACATGCGGAAGTACTCATTCGAATAGACGAAGCGAATGGAACCAAACTTTTCGCGGTAAGAGGTGCTTAGGTTAACCGCACGAACTTGGAGTTTACCTAAATTACGATAGGGGCGGCTGATTCGGCTAATGATACCGTTAGAATCGACTCCAACAACGTTGCCGTTAATGTTATCACCACTGCTACCTTCTAGACCGTTATCTTTGTACCACTCGTCTACAACTTCCTGGACCTCGTCTTGCTTGAACGTACTTTCAAGATCAACATGGTAGTAATCAGCAAGAAGCGCTAAACCTTGGATAGGCTCAAAAATGAAACCACCGGTGTAACTCACGCCAGTCTCGGGCTGAAGTTCATCGCTACCTTTGCTATCTACATAGACCTGACGAGTTGGGTTCGCTGGGTCACAAACTTGGTTATCCTTGATCTCTTGCTCACAGTTAAGTGCATCGAGCACGGTGTAGTAGCCACCGCCACCCTCTTGACTGATATAGGAAAGCAATGGAGCCTTGTAGCTCGTTGAGCCTTTCGCACGGAAGGTAAGAGAATCTAGTGCCTTAACTTTCGCTCCGAGGCCAAAGTTCGTCGTATCCCCAAAGTCAGAGTAGTTGTCGTAACGAATCGCACCATCAAGCTCTACCGCAGCCGTCAGAGGGGCGTTAAATTCGGCGTATACCGATCCGACGTTACGATCGCCCTCACCACTATTAGCAAAGGTTCCCGTAAATACCGGTGATTCGCTTATTTCATTGAATTGCGTATCTTTCTCGTCTGGATTCTGCTCAAAGGTTTCCTGCACCAATGAGGCACCCACACCAAGGCTGAATGCTCCGCCACCGAGCTGACCGATTTCACCAGAGAAGAAGACATCTGCCGATGCCTGGGTACTCGTCTCACTAGACTGTAAATCTTCAAAAGCTGTTGAAATGACTGACAGGTCGCGATCAGCATCAATAAGGCTATATTCCGGCGTTGATCCAGCGGGAGCTATCAGCAAACTTTGTAGCGTATCCTTGTTGGTAATGTTCTTACCTTCGCGATCAGCATTTGATATGAAGTAGGAGAAAGCCGAACTCATGGTCCAGTTGTTATTCAGATCACCTTCTAACTTTAGGTTGCTACCATAGGTTTCGTTGGTATTGATATAGGTTCGGCTCGGTTGGCCCGGCATAGGTGCGAGAATCTGGACGAACTGAACGTCACCAGCCCCTGTCAGGTTCAAGCCAGCTTTTTCGGCATCAGTTAGCGTGATCGTTGGCTGAGCACCCGAGTAGGGATCGTATCCATATGAATAGAACACACCATTGTCGGTTGTGTTCACACTATTGCTGTAGGTTAGAACACCCGAGAGATTCCAATCGCTGATTGATGAGTTGAAGAATGCAGATGCATAAGCCTCTTCTTTCTTAGGAATCAGTTCCACAGGGCGGCCAGCGCGGGGTCCAGCACAGTAAACATTAAGGGGATTAGCTGGCACCGTAGCCACCTGATTTTCAGCGGGACAAGACTCACTTGGTGTCCAGTTACCAACAACATAGTTTCCTTCACCATCCAAAGAGATCGGACGGTACGAATATCCGCCTGCAGGAGGATTGCCAGCTGTGAAAGCTCGTTCTGGCCGTTTCACGTAGGCTAGGTCTCGATTTTGCTTATAGATCGGCTGCCGACCCTTGTAACCTGCGGTGACTACGTAGTTGAAGTTAGGGCCTACCTTGCCTCCGAAGGCAGCCTGAATATCAGTTTCTTCACCGCCGCCACCTTGTGTGCCAGTAGCCGTGACTGAAACTAAAGCTCCATCAACTTCTTTTTTGGTGATGATGTTGACTACACCACCAACAGCATCTGAACCGTAAACGGAGGATGCACCACCCGATAAGATCTCGATTCTTTCGATGAGAGAGATAGGAATGTTATCGATATTAACGGCACCTAGGCCTTGGTCGATTGGCATTCGCTTGCCATCGAGAAGGACAAGGGTTCGATCGGAACCGAGACCAAGAAGGTCGATCGTTGCGGCACCGGATGCCACGAAGCCGCTTGAGCCCGAGAAGTTACCAGTCGGAGAACTCGATGCAGATTTTCGGATCAAGTCGCCAACGCTGGTGACCCCGCTGATTTCGATCTGCTCGCGATCGATAACCTTGATGGGACTCGATGTTTCGAGGGTCGCTCGCTTCAGACGTGAGCCGGTAACCTCTAGTTTCTCGATGCTTTCCTCTTGTCCATGGAGGGTTGCCGGTAGAGTCAGGGCTCCCAGCAAGCCTGGGACGTAGATTAAGGATGTTAAACGCATGTACCTTCTCCTTACCACTTTATCAAAGGCTGTTTAAATTTAGACCCGTATAACCTTGTCTGTTCGAACATATGACTGGCCAGACAACCAAACCCACAGTCAAAAAAAGGTCCCTCATGCCAATTTGGGACTTGATACTGCTGTTTGGGATTCGCTCTCATATTTAGCGATAGTTTACGAAAACCACAAGCAATAATCTTATTTTCACTAATTTTATTTTATAATTTTTAATGATTATTAAGATTTTTCTTGTAGAAACCTGTGAAAGGCCTTCCTCTACGTAATTTAAACAGAACTCGCAGAATAGCGAAAAGGGCCATGATAGAGTCATGACCCTTGAATAGGTGTTTAATTGACTATGAGTATTTATTCTAGCAGGTTAAGAAAGGACACATAAAATGCACTAGTTATTCCGGCGCCATATCCAAGGAGCTTCTGGATCCTCACCATCCCACAGGCCGCGACCAGCATCCCGCGCCGCCTCTTCTTCAGCTGCATATTCATCGCCGCAGTATTGGGTATAGTTCCAGGCTAGGCCTTGCTGCACCTGATAGCGGTTAATGTCGCGGCCATTCGAAAAGATGAAGCCCAGGAGCCGACCATAACGATCTTCACCGGTGATTTCTAAGTCCACCGTACGGCCCTCCACAAGACGAGTCAAAGCACGTGTCGACTCGTATCCAAATTCCTGGCGCGATTCTGGAGCATCGATACACTCTAAGCGCATAGTCTCGGTGTCACCATCAATGCTAACTTTCACGGTATCACCATCAACAACTCGTTCCACATAAGCTGTTACGCCAAAGGCAGAGCTTGCTACGACAATAGACGCAGCCAGGGCCAAGAATTTCATATGCACTCCTAAGTTACGATTGTTTTGATCTCTATTCTCTTTAGGAACGTTAAGATTCAAACAAAGAAATGGTGATGGTTTTTGGAAAATTTCATAAAGAAGACCGCTTATGGAGACTAAGCTGCAAGTTAAAGAGACTGAAACATTTTTTAAGATCCAAACATCAACTGGAAACCACATCAAATCTAAGTCACCAAAGAATGATTTAGCGAATCAGCAACTTGGATGGCGGTAGCTCAGAAAAACTAATACTTTTGCAGTGCTATGACTACAACTTAAGAATTTACAAAGATGAACCGATAGGGGTGTTAGAGGAGTGGATTGAAAACATGTCTGCTCCCAGGAATCAATGCAGTACCTTCGCCGAGACTTGTCCCCGGCGTGGTAAACCCCTAAGAGGACATCGCTGGCTCCCCGGCCAGCGGTGGCCCGCCCTGACTCCCAGCAATATACAACATTGAATATCGAGAATACCTTTTGAGTTTAGTCAAACTTAAGACTGAATACACTGGAACGCCCATCCCTTCGTCCACTGACCCAATTGGCAAGAGCCATCAGAAAGGGTGGGCGTTCCTGAACCATGAAAGTCACTTAAACTCTATGGCGTGAAATCAAGAAGTGCTCTTCTCATCTTGAAGTTTAGCGCATGTTCGATAGCCGCTAAAATCAAGTAGACAACATTCACCGATGATCAAAACACTCCAAAACAAGATAATAAGATTCCCTTAAGTCTCTAACAGGGAGATTGATGGTAGGTAGCAGATTATTACTTCGTTGATGATTTGGTATTCGCTGCGTGGTTATACTAAGCGTTTCGGAGAGCATCTTCGAAAACTTATCAAAATTTTTACTTACTCGTTAAGATGCTGTTTTCTTGAAAGGATTCGAGGCTTGGATAGAAACCTTTATACTCTGAAATGAGGAGAGCAATCTCTCCTCAAAGAACATGGCTATTCGCTACAGGTGAGGCTATGGAATACAACCACATCGAGATAGCGGGTGTAGTCCCGATCGACGCCTGTTTGATAGCCTTTACTTTGGCAAAAGCGATCTTCAAAGCGCGAAAGCCCTAAACCATCGCTGGGACCAAAGTAAAGAATTGCGCGCCCGTCATCCGAAGTGAACGTCTCTGTAAGAGCTGATCGTGAGCAAGTAATGTATTCGAACACTAGCTCAAAGTCCTGAAATTCGGACTTGCTATCTACAGCTTTTTCAAAGCCTTGGTCACGACAGAAGTCTCTTTGAAACCATGCGATTCCTTTCCCATCAAAGGGTCCACTGTATGCTATAGTTTGCTCGTCGCTGCTATAGAATGTTTTCTCAACATCTGCCATAGCTGCAGAACTAAGCATACCCATTGCTAAGATCGTCGCTAAGTATCTCATGTTCATTCTCCTTTAGTTCGATAATCTAAGAAATCAAGAAAGACCTTAGTCTTCCCAGTAGAGTTCGCATACATTCATAGGTGTCTTACCACCTTCACTGGGGAAAAAACCTGCGATTCCTGCAGGAATCTTGCGGTCAGCAAAGCGTTTCGCGGCATCTAGAAGCGAGTCTGGAAAGCAAAGCCCAGTAACTGTTGTAGCTTCATAGCCAGTGATCACAAAATCGCAGTTTGAAGGGTTTTCATAAGGCGTTGCAATAATACCCGAGACGTACTCCTCTGGTGTACACTCTTTCCCATGGGCTGTTCCTACCGACATAATCGCAAGTGACGCCATGCAAAGTATCTTTTTAATCATCTCAATCTCCTTGGTGGTGTTTGAATCTCTGCACTAGACTTACGAGATCTCAAATTTGATTGCAATGGCTTCTAGGCAAAAGCACGGATGTTCTATGAACATATTTGCAGAGGGGATCGCAAATCTAGTACTTTCTCAAAAACCACAAGTTTATAAGATAGCAATAGACTAATCGGGGGCCAGAGTTCAATCTGAAGGTGGAATAAAAGGTTCGGTGACTTGCATATTGACCACAAGGATGTGCTCAGGATTGGCATTGTCCTCTTCCTTTAAGATCTGGCTGACCTCGTAAAAACACTCGTAGATCTTCTTAGAAATCTTTTCTTTCACAGCGCCATTGGCAGTAAGAATATTGACCCCGAAAAAACCAGATTCATCACCATCCTTCATGCTAGCGATGGATTCATCTGTTTTTTTCAACCAGAATCGCTTCATATCTTGTCGCTGCGCAAAGGAACCGTTGAAATGAATTGTCGTATCATTGACAATATACTTAGCTCCCGAGAGGGATAAGTTTCCGGCCTCTAGCAGCAAGCGCAGATAGTTTCGCTCATCCTCCAAAGGAATCCCAAGGCGAGCCGCTATATGGCCATCCACATGACGGTCAAGGCTCACATAGTCATCCAATTCCAAACAGCGGATCACAGCGGGCAAAATTGGCTCTCTGGCAAAGATTTCACTGAGGCGATAACGACTTTTTTCTTGCAGAGGGAATTCATCGATCTTATCGAGACCCACAAGATCTTCCAAGACTCCAGCTAGAAAGCCGATTTTCACCTTAAAGATAGCCATTAGTAATAGCCTAATTGGCGGCTCTTGATCCTCCGCCAAACACCGATAGAGCTTGTGCCGCGAAACACCTAGCCTTTCGGCAAACTCTTTGGTTGAATCAGCCCCCTTAAGCCTCTCCAAAATCTCGGCAGGTTTTGATAGATTACAGTTGTAAGATAGTATTCGTGATAACCAATTTTTAAAAACGGTCTTCCTGCCAGCAACTTTCAAAATAGCTAGGAAATCAGTCCACATTACGCGTTTTTTGCCGCTTTCCCACCGGTAATACTGATTAAAGTGATAGCCGAGCTTCTTATTCATCATCCCTTGGGTCCGAGAACCCCGAAGTGCGATGATCAGTTGGCGTTCCAGTGTGGCAAAGTCGATCAATGATGCACCTATCTAATCGAAAAATTCTTGGTAAACACCTCGGATAAATTTGCAAACAGATTCGCAAATCTATCTATAGTCTTTCGTTCACAATCCCCGATTGAACTTGCCATTGTTCCTTCGATTCGATTAGATGACCGTAGACGACCATGAGGTGTTACACCTATAGCAAATATACAAGGGGAAGGGGAGACTATGATCGCATCTAAACTCAAACTTTTAGGCGCTATTTTCTGCTGGCTGCTCATCACAGGGCAAGCTTTGTCAGTGCCTGTGAACATTCCCACCTGGCTTTCGACACCAGTCATAGAGGTCCCAGGTGTGCAACAGCTTATGATTGTTGACCAAGGTCGGTCTCTAGCCATTAGATTAGGTGATGAAGTCAAGGTGCTAAACCTGAACGAAGAGTTTCACATCGAAGAAGGCCAGCTATATGAAATCAACGCAGTGGTTGGTTGGCGCGGCCGTTTACACGTCTTATCAATTGAACCCGCGACAAAGTTCATTGAACCAGCGCTTGAAAAATCTTTGTTCAATCGTAAATTCCTGAGACCTGGCCAGCAGGTATCTGTCATGGGTGAGTTCATCATAACCATATAAACTGGCTTTAACTGCAAGGAGGCCCTTTGACCTCCTTGCTAAGCTCTGTTACTTGCGAATTGGCGAGTAGCTGAACCACTTATAACCTTGTCCCGCTAGACTTTCCTTGACAATAATTTTCGCTGGAACGAGATCCTTGCAAAGACGGCCACGATGATCGATGATATCTACCGTATCAAGTTCGCCAGTTTCAGAATTCTTGCGAATACCTTCGTATTTTACCGACCCACAACCAGCTGGCTTTGCAGTTAGGAAGTAAGATCTTGGATTGGGGTTGTAACCAATCTTGCAGTAGCCATCGAGCGTTCGCTCTAATTTTGCCAATCCAAAAGTATTCTTATCAAATGCCTTGATAGAGAGTGCCTCAAAAAGATCACAGCCTACATTTGGCTGCTGAAAAGGTTCTTCGTACATCTTAAAGTCACCGCTTGTAACAACAATAGGACGAAGACTTGCTGCATTTGCCGAAAGAGCAGTTAAGCCAAAAAGAATACCAATAGCCAATGAACGCATGTTTAAACTCCTTCTATTTTGATCTGATTCTCACCCTAAGGTGTTGCGCTCAAACTAGGGAGTCTTGCCCTTGAATACAAGGGCCGAGAAGGCTTCAGGAGCAGTTCCCGTTCTCAAATTGAGACCACCCCTGAAAACCAGCGTAGAAAAGTGATTAGGGATTGCTAATATGCACTTCCGGTGGATATGCAGGATCTATTGGCAGCACGCGGCTCCAATCAAAGCTTTCTAGTTGCTGACGACTAAGAAAGCGACTGTCTTGGCTAACATAGATCGCATCAGTTCTCTGCCAATTGCCGACAGTCACACCACCTTTATCGAAGCTAGGATTGCGGATATCAGATTCATTGGGAAATAGATAAAGCGTACAAGCGTAGGACACAGCTTTAATCCCAATCAACTGCCTTGAAGGGGGAATTCTGACCAATCGATTCTCTGTTTTCTTGTAGCAGCGCATCCCAGAAGAATCGACTGTTTCAATCTTACCCTTTGGATAAAAACTTTGATGGAGACTGATCGGATCGATTCGCTCATAGAGTAACTGAGCAGGCTTGCCGTAGATAACTGTATAGAGACGTTCTGAGTCAGATGGATCGATGATGCTAATGGTGCCAGAAACCTTTGGCTTTTCTGGCGCTACTTCGGCAACCGCTCGCCAATTTCCAAGGCCAAAAAAAGTACTGGCTAACAAAGTTCCGTGAAGCAGATGTTTCCTAAGCATGGTTTTTCTCGCTATGTATGTTAGATTTCATAAGTCCCAACCAATGGTGCTGGGAAGCCGTTGTCACCCTTGGTCTTAACAGTTACGGATAGAAAATTGAAGCCCTTGGATACCTATTCTCAGATCATCCTGAATCATGAACGAAGCATCACAATTCTTGATCAGATGATCAAAGCCTATCAAAAGCAACATGTGCATCAAACCCTGGCGGCTCTCTCAAAGAAAATCGGTCTCAAGTCTCGCTCCAATCTTTCTGAAGCACTCCGCGGCCGGAGGAAGCTTTCAAGGCCACACTGGCAATCACTGCTGACCATTCTGGGAGCCGAAAAAAAGCACATTGATTACGTTTTAGCTCTCTTCGATTGGGAGCATGAAAAATCGGCCACCAAAAAAGACTCTCATCAAGCTCATTGTCAAGTGCTTCGTAGGCAAATTGAAGGGCCTCTCGATGTGTTTAAGGCTAGGATAAGAGGAATGAACTTTGCGGTGGAAGTTTATTGCGCCTTTGCGCTGTTCTCTAACGAACCGGAGAGAAAGGATCTTGTTAGATACTTCGGCAAAGACCGGGGTATTGAAGTGGATCGAGCCCTGGCACTCCTCTTAAAAGAAGGACTTATCGAAAAAAAGCATACCGGGAACTATACTTACCGCCAAGAGAGCCAATCGATACTTTATCTCTATGATGACGGCGATACTGAAGCTTCCATCAACTTTCTCCAGGCTTCTTTACAGTCATCTTCGGACAATTTACCTCGATATTTTTCCAAGAAAGATGAATCTCTATTTGCATCAACGATTCTCACCATCAAAAAAGATGAGTACAAGAGCAAGCTTAAAGAGTTTAAAGAATCCCTATTAGCCATGCACAGCAGCTTGCAAAGTGATGATCCCGATAGCCTACTGCACATTAACATCCAGGTTTTTCCATCTCACCACGGCTCACAGGAAACTCATTATTAATGGAAGAAAAATCTATGAGACAAGGCTTAAAAAAATGCGAGGAGATAGTACAAATCGTAGATTGACGGGTATTTTTACAGGCGTAACGAAGTGTCATAGGTTTTGCTTCTCTTAATAAGCCGTGAGCCCAAGGGGCTCACGAAATGATGATTAGCGTAACACCTCCCAGATGGCATCTGCCATTTTTCGCGATCCACGGAAGGTAGGATGAATGCCATCGATGATCCGATTGCCGAAACCATTCATCAGACGTCGGGTTTCAACAACATCACATGGCAGGTTAGTAGCTCCGCAGATCTGCGGAATCCGTGCCATAGCATAATCGATAGCATTATCCAGGCCACCACCAATGAATTTGGTGTAGTAATAGCCAAGATAAACGATTCGTTCAACGCCATCATCTTCCATGAGTTGAATCAGATCGACACCTTGATCAATCGCTCCTTCAATAGCATTGACACAGCGAGAATTAAGAAACCGGCAGGATGTGATGTTACCCAGCACATCATTACCACCACCATTCATAATCACCGTCTGTGGAATGCCACGAGCACGGGCACGATAGTACTGCTGCACCACATCATCCATCTCTGCCCCATTGCGAGCATAGGATGTGATGCGTTGCCCTGAATTGCGTTCGAGTCGTCGTTCGATTTCACCATTCAAGGCGAAGATACTGTCTCCTAAGATAATCGTATCACCTAGATCTTGCTGAGATACCTCTTCAACATAGATTTCATGAGAACTAGCCTGCTCAGCAAAGGCAGCACTAGTTAGCAGGAGTCCATGGGCGAATAGACTCACGATAACTGTCTTCAACATTATTCGATCTCCCCAATTTAACAAGCTATCACGACGAATCGTAATAGTGTGACAAAGAAGAGACAGCTGCCTTTAGAACCAGTTTGAGGGGACATACTTAAGATTCACAATTCAGTTTTCCTCATGACTGAACTGCCAGAAGTATTTTTAGAAGGCTCACAGAATGCTCAAAAGAATAGGATATTTCTGAGGTTTCAAGATATCTTCATATGAAGTTGGGAGAGATTTTGTGGGGCTCACAAAACAAAACGAATTGAGTACAAAAACGCCAAGATAAGCACTGCGTAAAGATGTTGAGAGAATTAAAAAATTTGAATCAATTGATCTAGCGTCAAAATTTTTGAATTGTAAATCCTTGCCACTTGGCTTTATTCAGCTACCATTAAAACTTGAACCACAGAGCAATCATCGGCATCAAATGGGTATGTGTTATGTCTATTTCAGTCACCACTCCCGCATCTTCCTGCTCTTCGTAGGTAAATGTGGTTTGCGTTAGCTGAGGGCCAAATGCAAAGTTTCCGATCCAGTAGACATAGGCTAGGTCGATCACTGATGCTGTACCTCCCGAATATGTGACATCAGCCGATTCTCGCTTTGGGTCTTGAAACAGGTAACTATATTGCAGAACCAAGCCGAAGTCTACATAGTAGCCGAGAGTCATCCCCGAACCGCTGGTCAGATCTTTGGTAGATGTGGTAACTGTTGTCGAAGCTACCGTAACTGTTAGATCATTTATGACATTTTTCTGATAGTACTTAAGCCCTAGAAAGAGACCAAAATCGAATAGATAGCCGATGCCTAGATTCAAGGTTTGTCTGGTTTGCTGAACTTCACCAACACTGCCCTGATCGACCTTCTCTTCTTCGTAGTTAAATCCCAAATGGGTTAGGATCTCTGCTTTGGCTGATAGGGGGTGAAGCATCGCAAGAACTAGTAATAGCTTAATGAAAGACATGATCGACCTCCTGTGACTGTCTTTTCGTATTTTAGTTTCGGTTGTCTGCGATGGATGTTTAGGCTTGATGGAGCGGTTTGGTAGGTAGATCCTACCGGTTTCATTATTCTAAAACTGTTCTATGATAAACATTGATGACTAAACCAGATTTCTGGGAGCTTATAATGGTGCGCGGCCCTTGGTTTCTATTATTTTTGAGTGTCATTTGTATCTCTCAACCTGTTTTGGCTCAGGATTTGACAAAGCGAGTTGAGGACCTTGAGAAGTTGGTTAGGTTGCAGCATGAGGAAATTGTAGGCGCTAGAGATAAATATCAAACCATCGGAGAGAAGCGTCTAGTAGAAGATTGCTAGCTCTGGAGATTTCTCCAATACCGCCTTTAATTTAAGAAAGGTGGTAAATAAGCCTTTTTGATCGGCCCACTCTAACGCAAAGACAGACGCTACTAAGAGCCTATCCGAAAACTCCTGACTTCGCGAAAGCTATGTGAGCAAAGGCGATATGTAGCTGTGCTTGATAATGGCTGGCTTTCTTGTCCCACCGGGTTTTGATATTGCGACACTGGTTTTGCCAACCAAATGAAGCCTCTGCTACCCATCGTTTCTTGTCTTTCTTAATAAGAGGTCTTCCCCTTCGATCTCGCCTTTTCTTATTTGGAATGACCGGAATGTAGCCATGCCTTCTACAAGTTTCTCTACACTTTTTTGACGAGTAACCTTTGTCCGCATGCAGATGCATAGTCTTTCGACACCTATTGCGTCGTCTGCGAAATTTTCGGCTCTTAAGGGTTTCCTGGAATGACTTAGAATCATGCACATTTGCAGGAGCTATCACGCAACTGAGTGGCACTCCAAGCTCGTCTACCAGGACGGAGCGTTTGCTGCCAAGCTTTCTTCTGTCGGTCGGATTTGGTCCTGTTTTTTTCCCCGCTAGCGGTGACTTGACAATTGCTACGTCAACTGATTGATGCTTCCAAGAGATGCCTTGTAGCTCGTCATATTCTTTCAAAGCCAACTCCCAGAGCTTCTCGAAAACACCCTGTTCTACCCACCGAGTAAAATAGTCGTGAATTGTACTTGGCGGACCAAAACATCTAGGAACAGCTTTCCATTGGCAGCCCGTGCGAAGCTTATAGAAAATGCCATCAGCGATATCACGTAAGTTCTTCCGACGAGGACGTCCTCCCTTCGGAGAGGGGTCAGACACTGCATGCGGTATTTTGAAAAACTGGTCATAGCTCGCCTCCTAACCAGTTCTCTTTATCATATTCGTAGGTTTTCGGATAGGCTCTAAGTTATCGGCAGAAATATCCTCTGCGTTTACCGGAACCCTCTTCTCATCAAAATAGCAAATTAGATACAAAGGAACAGTGACATCGTAGCTCTTCTAATATTTCGTTATTTGATTGTATCTTTCTTAGCCTTCTCGGCAAAAGCGACCGTAACGGATACCTTTGAGAGCAAAACCAGCACTTTATCGAAAAAAATACCCTAAAAATCCCAACCCAAACGAAGTCAGAGCATCGAAATCAATAACCGTAACGGATACCTTTGTAATAACCGTAACGGATACCTTTGAGAGCAAAACCAGCATGTTATCATGATAAATAACCGAATAACCGTAACGGACACCTTTGAGAGCAAAACCAGCACTTTATCAAAAAACCCCCTAAAAACCCTAAGCAAACGAAATAACCGTAACGGATACCTTTGTAATAACCGTAACGGATACCTTTGAGAGCAAAACCAGCACTTTATCAAAAAACACCCTAAAAACCCTAAGCAAACGAAGTCAAAGCAAAGAAATCAAGGCCTATGAAAAGACGAAGCAAAGAAATTCAATCCAACGCGGGAAAATTTCACATCGAAGATTATAAAATGACGAGTTATAAGCTAAGAAGACAATAGAGGGAATTGCAGATACAATATCTGCTGAATTTATCCTACTTGTAGCCAAGTTCAAGCAGACGAAAGCCGAGGTATCAAGCGCCTTATCTTCCAAAAGTCATAACTACCAACTGAGTGAAGGTTTTCAAATACCTCACTTATATAGCCAGAAATCCGATTAAGAACGATCTCCAACCAATAGCGAGCAAACTCCTGAACGGACCTACCATGCAAAAGGCTAATCCCAAGAAGTTCAGACAACACAGAGTCATCTGACACCAAGGGATCGTCAAGTCCTCGCCATTTAAAAAATAGAGAGCTATAGCGATAGTTTTGAGCATTCTGGGGATCAACTAGCTTTGCTCGTACTGGATTGAGCCAGATATAGCCCACCGTGTTCAGAGCATAGCTCTCATTTTCGATCACCGGAGACTTGAAGCGATCCTCGATGGCTTGCCCTCGTCTTTTGAATGCTTGATTGATCACCTTAGCAATCGCTAGGTTGGTACTGTGCAGATATCGAGACAGGGTTTCTCGATCTGGGCTATACACAAGCAGATGCACATGATTACTCATGATCACCCGGTCAAATCTATGAACATTAAAGGTCTCACGGTACTTTAAAAGAATCTGATAGACGCGCTTTTTCATTTCTGGCGAATGAAAGTAGAATTCCCGATTGTGACACCTGAAAGTCACGTGGAGTAATGAAGAAGGTTTCACGATGTCTTGCCTAGCTCGACCCATGGGACGAGATTAGCAAAAAGCTCCCATAGGGGCCAAAGACATCGACTCGATTCAGACATTTTTGGCTAGGTCTTCAATTTCCTCCAGCGATAGTTCGGTTGCCTCAGCAATCATGGCCTTATCGAGACCTTTCTGAAGAAGTGCCAGTGCTATCGCTAGTTGGGCCTCTTTTCTGCCCTCTATCTTACCCTCTATCTTGCCCTCTATCTTGCCCTCTTTCTTGCCCTCTTTCTTGCCCTTAGCTTCACCCTCTGCAATCCAATTATCAATTTTTTTAGAAAGCATGATTTCAACCTCATCCAAACTTTTCACTTTAATCGAAGGATCTCTTTCCTCCGCCCGAGTCACGGCTGTTACATACGCGATAAATGCTTGAGCTATATCTGCGAATTCTGGAGAACTTTCCAAAACACGTTTCAACAGCAAAAACGTCGTGTACAGATTCTTATGGTCCGCCTGCTCCAAGGCAAATATCGGGGCCACAAGATTATCCGAGCTGATGTCGTCATCGCTCACGGGTACACGTTTTTCATCAAGAAGGAAAAACTGGATCTCAGGCTGGTACGGCTTCAAGGTATCGGGACAGTCTGGGTGTAGCAAATCTGCCATTGAGACGCCTGCCTTCCACTCTTTCTCTCCATTATATAGCACTAAAGGCAGAACTGGTGGTAGCTTATCCGTGATTTTTCCTTCTTTCAC